>VGXR01000003.1 GCA_016873255.1 Planctomycetota bacterium | reverse complement strand
GCGCAGCGGCTTGGGTAGGGATCCAAGATCGCCGAGCGGCCCGCCGATGGGAAGTCAGACGGGCTTGGCCTAAGGTGCCGCGGTTTCGAACGCAGGCAAGTGAATGCCCGCAAAATATCCCGACCGATACTTCCACTGTGCCCCAGCGCCCGCCGGAAGGCAAGCGTGGGCTCAAGTCATTGCGGCACAAAGGGTTCTGATTGTCCTATAACTACAAGCGACGGTGAACTGCCCGCCCCAGCCCGGTGAATAGCATCCCCCGCGTGACAAGTCCCCACACAATCGCGCTTGCTGCAGCCCTGTGCGTGTCCTCGCTCGCGCTGGCCTTCCAGCGCCCCACCGAGCCGCCCGCGCCCGTCGCCATCACGTTGGACCCGGTGCACTCGGTAGCGCTCTTTCGAATCCAGCACCTGGAGGCCGGGCTGTTCTGGGGCCGCTTCAACGCGCTCGAGGGAACGGTGCAATGGGATCTCCAGCCGGGCTCGGTGCCGACCTTCGACGTGACCGCGAAGATCGCCAACGCCGACACCGGGTCGGAGAAGCTCGACCAGAACCTGCAGGGGCCGAACTTCTTCAACGCGAAGGAGTTCCCGGTGATGACCTTCAAGTCGACGTCCGCCGCCAACGCAGGCGAGCGTCGCTGGAAGGTGAAGGGCAACCTCACGCTCCGCGGGGTCACGCGCGAGGTGGAGGCGGACTGCGTGGCCACCGGCATCGGCAACGGACCCGCGGGCGCCAAGGTCGGCTTCGAGTGCACGCTCGAGATCAAGCGGAGCGACTTCGGGATGAAGTGGGGCATCGAGAAGCCCGCCAAGGCGCTCGGCGATGACGTGAAGCTGGTGATCGCCCTCGAGGGCGACGCCCAGCCCAAGGAGTGACCGGGCCATGGCCGCGCTTGCCCTCTACCTGTTGACCACGATCGTGCTGCCCGCACTGGTTTCCGCGGCGGCGGCGATCGCCATCACGCGGTCGCCCATCGGCCGGACGCCGGGCTTCGCGCGCGCCGCGGCGGGCACGGCGTGCGCGGTGGCCGTGCTCTGGGCGTTCATGGCGGAATCCGATGCCAACGCGGTGCTCCGCCAGCTGCCCGTGTCGATGCCCAAGGATGACGCGCCGTTCGAGCGCTGGCACCGGGTAGGGCTGGTGGCACTGGTGGTGGCGGTGGCGGCGCCCGTCGTGGCCGTGGCAGCGAGCATGGCGCGACCGAGGAAGCCGTTCGTGGCGGAGGCCGCCGTGGGCATGGTGGCCGGTACGGCCCTTGCCCTCGCGGTGGCGTTCCCGGGCGACGGCTCAGCGGACCGGGCAGTCACGGGAGTCGCGGTTGCCGTGGCGGCGGTCGCGCTCGCCGCGAGCGCGCCGCGTGCTGGCCTCGGCAGCGCGGCCGCGACGGCGCTGGCCGTCGCCGGGCTTGCGGCCGTGGGCGGGTTCATCTCGCTCGCGGCCATCGCCGCGGCGCTGGCGCTGGCCGCCCTGGTGCTGGCCGTGAACGGACGATCCCGGCCGATCCCGGGCGTGGCGCTCGCGGTGCTGCTCGCCACGCTCGCGGCCTGCGGCCACGGGTACCGCGACGACTCCGCGGCATCGTGGCCATGGCGCGCGGCACTGGGCATCCCGGTGCTGGGCTGGGCGGGCGGGCGCGTCCTTCGAAAGAAGCCGGCGTGAAGCGGGCGTTGCGCATCGCCGCGGCGGCCGCGGGATGGATGGCGGCCGCAGGCGTCACCGGCTGGTGTGCCATGGCCATTGCGTGGTCGCCTTCCGGCCCGAGCCTGCTGACCGCCGCCGGGGCATGCGCCTTTGCGTGCGCGGTGGCATGGGCAGCCGCGGGCCCGGTGCCGCGCTTCCTCCGGCATCGAGCCGTGCGCTCCGCCACGGTGGCCGCGGCGTGGGCGAGCGTCATCGCGTGGTTCCTGCTGGTTCCCGCGCCTGCCGACGGCGACTGGAAGCCCGACGTCGCGCAGCCGGCGTCGTTTTGCATCGACGGCGACCTCGTCACCGTGAGCGGCATCCGCGACTTCCGCTACGGCGCCTCCGACGAGGACATCCGCCCGGCATGGGACGAGCGCACCTACGACCTCCGCGCGCTTCGGACCCTCGACCTCTTCTTCTCGTTCTGGGGGCCCCGGCTCATCTGCCACAACTTCGTGAGCTTCGGCTTCGAGCGCGCGGACGGGTCGATGGAACAGCTGGCGGTGTCCATCGAGGTCCGCAAGCGGCGCGGGCAGGAGTACTCGGCCATCGGCGGGCTGTTCCGGCAGTTCCCGCTGGCCTACGTCTGGGCCGACGAGCGCGACGTGGTCCGCGTGCGCACCAACTCCCGCGGCGAACGCGTGCACCGCTACCGCGTGGCGTCGAGCCCGGAGAACCTGCGGATCCTCTTCGAGCGCTACGCGATCGACGCCGTGGAACTTGCGCGACATCCGCGCTGGTACAACGCCGTGACGCAGAACTGCGGCATCGACATCCTGCGGACGGCCTGGGGCTCGCGCGTGCCCACCTTCCCGGGACCCGGCCTCCTGCTGAACGGCACGTGGGAACGGCAGGCCTGGGAGGACGGACGGATAACTCCCGAACTCCCATGGACGGCAACCCTCGACATGGCGGACATCACCCCGCTTGCCATCACGGCGAGCGACGAGGAGTTCAGCCGCGCGATCCGGTCGCGGGACATCGTGCTGGAAGCGTCGCGGTCGCTGCGCTGACGGGACTCAATCGCCTGCGGGCGAGGCATCGCCGGACGCCGGGCCTTGCGGTGCCGCGGGCGAGCGCGTGCGCGTTGGCTCGGGGCCGGTGGGCGCCGTGCGGTACTTGGCAAGCGCCGTCTCGTACTGCGCGCGCATCTTCGGGTCCTTCTCGAGGCGCACCGCGCGCTCGCCGTGATCGACGGCCTTGGCGCGGTCGCCCTTGGAGAACCACGCGAGCGCCACCGTGTCGGCGGCACGGGCATCCTCGCCCTTGGCGAGCGCATCGGCGGCGAGCGCGAGCTCGAGCCCGAAGTCCACGTCGCGCCGCTTCACGTACGGCGACTGCAGCACCGCGCGCGCCAGCGAGCGCTGCGTCTGCATGTCCGCTGCGTGGCGCTTCGCGGCCTCGCGGCCGAAGGCATAGCCCTCGTCCGTGAGGCCCGCCAGCCCGATCATGATCACGAAGCGCTGCGCGTCGTACTGCCCTGCCCGCTCGGGCACCGCGGTGCGCACGGAGTCAAGCGCCGCGAACATCGGCGTCCAGTCGCCGGTGGCGTCGCAGTCCTTGGCCACGGTGTCGAGGTAGTTCTTGGCGCGCGCGACGACGGACTCAAGGACGAGCTGCTCCTTCACCGTCGACGGATCCCATGTGCCCGCGACGACCGCCGCAAGCACGGGCTCGGCCTCCTTCGGATGGCCGTGCCAGAGGAGCATGCCGTCGCGCATCACGAAGAATCGCGGGTTGAAGCTGCGGAACGTGCCTGCCTGCAGCGTGGCAAGCGCGGAGCGATCGGTGTCGAGGGCCACGGAATACGGCACCTCGTCGACCTTGCCCGGCTGCGCAAGCCATGCGCGGACGCGGTCCTCGGGCTCGTCGGTGATGGCCACGAACTCGAGGCCCTTGGCGGCGTAGTCGCGCGCAAGGCGCGTGATGAGCGGCGCATACTCCTTGCAGTGCGAGCAGTTGGTGGCGAAGAAGTCGAAGACGTACACCTTCCCTGGCTCGAAGCCGCTTCGCGGCGTGCCCTTGACCCACGACTCGAGCGCCGGGAACGCCACGCGCGCACCGGGGTACACGGACGGTTCGACGCGGCGGAAGGGCGGGCGCGCACGCGCCGATGGGGCGGGTGCGGCGGCTGCGGGCGCAGCGGGTGCGGGCGCAGCGGCTGCCGGCGCGGCGGGCGGCGTCGATGCGGGCGCGGCAACCGGCGTCGGCGCCGGCTCGGCGGCGGCGGCGATCACGCAGCGCACGGAGATCGTCTGGCGGTCGTTTCCGTCGATCACGTAGGTGACGGTCTTGTCGATGCGCTCGCCGACCTTGCCCGTGGGCTTGAGCGTGACCGTTGCCTCGGCGCTGCCGCCGCCGGGGATGGGCTCCGTGGGCCAGGTGGGCGTGGTGCAGCCGCAGCTTGCGGCCGCGATGGTGATGGTCCGAGGCGCAGGCCCGTTGTTGCGCACGCGCACGGTGGCGGTCCGGGAGTCGCCGAGCGCGATGCTGCCGAAGTCGACGACGGCCGGCTCGAACGCCAGTCCCGCCGCCCGGGGCCCTGAAGCCGCGGGTCCTGATGCCGGGAACGCCCGGCCCAGCACGACGAAGGCCCCGGCCGCGACCGCGGCCGCGACGAGGATGGCGATGACGAGCGGGCGTGCCCTTCCCGGGTTCATGCGCAAATCGTAGCGCTGCCGCGCGAACGACCGTCGCGGGCCGGGCGTACCATTCGCCCCATGACCATGTCCACCCGAACCGTCGCCCGCGCCGCCCTCGTTGCCTCCATCGCGCTCTGCGCGCCCGCGATGGCCGATGACGCGCCCGCGAAGGCCGTCCCCGGTATCCCCCTGATGAAGAAGGTCGACGGCGACGCCGCGAAGGCGCCGGCCGCACCGGACACCATCGACCCGAAGGCCAAGGCCATCCACGACAAGGGCGTGGAATCGGTGAGGAAGCTGAGGGCGCTGGAGCTGGTCTCCGAGCTGAAGGTCGACGGCATGGACATGTCGATGGTGCCGCCCGAGCTCCTCGACAAGACCCGCGTCGTGCTCGACTTCAAGACCGACGGCTCCAGCCCGATGCCGTTCGGGCGCTTCACCATGGAGTCGATGAAGGACGGCAAGGTGGCGACGCGCTTCGCCTTCGACGGCAAGGCCGCGCTCCTGGTGGACGAGGCCAAGAAGAGCTACCGAGTGGGCGGCCAGGAGTGGTTCATGCTTCTCGGCCAGCGCGCGGCCAACCTGCCGCAGTGGTTCCTCGAGAACCGCATGGACCTGGCGGAGATGGGCGGCGAGGCCCCCAAGATGGTGGGCGCCACGCTCGTGGGCGAGGAGACGCTCGACGGCACGCCGTGCGACGTGGTGCGCTGCGTGCGCACGATGAAGCTCGACATGATGGAGGACGAGGACGGCAAGCCCGCCGCCCCGCGCGAGATGCGCATGACCGAGACCATCGCGTTCGCGCGCGCCGACGGCCTGCCGCGCCGCGTGGTCAGCAAGACCGAGGTGCCCGGCGAGGACATGATGGCCGGCATGAGCACCACCATGAACTACACGGGCGTGAAGGCCGACCCGTCGGCGGACGACAAGACGTTCGCCACCGCGGCGCCCGCGGGCTACGCCAAGGCCGAGGCCCCCGCGCCCGAGCCGATGGACGACCAGCCGCAGATGAAGGTCAAGTCGGGCGATGCCGCGCCGGACTTCAAGCTGACGGACACCGCCGGCAAGGAGGTGGCGCTCGCGTCGCTCAAGGGCAAGGTGGTGCTGCTCGACTTCTGGGCCACCTGGTGCGGCCCCTGCAAGGCCGCCATGCCGTCCATCCAGAAGATCAGCGAGGACTACAAGGGCAAGGACGTGGTGGTGCTCGGCGTCAACACCTGGGAGCGCAAGGACGGCGCGGGCAAGAAGTACATGGACGACAAGGGCTTCACGTATGGCTGCCTGCTGAAGGGCGACGACCTGGCCAAGGACTACGGCATCTCCGGCATCCCGACGCTGGTGGTGATCGGCAAGGACGGCAAGATCGCGCTCATCGAGGTGGGCTTCGGGCCGACCGGCGACAAGGGACTGCGCACCGCGATCGACGCGGCGCTGGGCAAGTGAGCCCAACGACGCTCACGCGATGAAGCGGCGGGCCCCGTGCCCGCCGTCATTGCCCTTGGTCGGATGCCATCCACGCCACCGCCTCGAGAGGCGGCAGCGGACGCGCCCAGAGATACCCCTGCCCGCGGTCGCAGCCGAGGCGCTTGAGGTGCGCGGCCTGGGCCTCGGCCTCCACGCCCTCTGCGGTGACCGGCACGCCGCATGCGTGCGCCATGCGGATGGCGGCCTCGCAGATGGCATCGCCGGAGCCGCCGTCGCCGAGCCGCGCGATCATGGAGCGGTCGAGCTTCACGTGGTCGAACGGGATCTGCTGCAGCTGGTTGAGCGAGGCGTAGCCCGTGCCGAAGTCGTCGAGCGCCAGGCGGAACCCGGCATCCTTCAGTTCGAGCAGCGCGTCGCGCGCCGGGCCCTCGGACTCGAGCCACTCGCTCTCGGTCACCTCGAAGCAGATGCGTTCGGGTGAGATGCCGGCCTCCGCCACCATCTCGCGCGCCGTGCGGGTGAAACCTTCGCGCACCAGCTGGCGTAGCGATACGTTGACGCTCGCGATCACGGCGCCGAGCGCAGGGCCTGCCTCGGCGAGCAGCCTGCAGGTGTCGCGCAGCACGCACGCGCCGACACCGTCGATGAGCGCGCTCTCCTCGGCGATCGGGATGAACGTGCCAGGCATGATCTCGGCGCAGCCGGGACCCGCAAGACGCGCGAGCGCCTCGAAGGCGACGGTGCGGCCGGTGGCGAGGCTGACGATCGGCTGCAGGTGCGCCTTCACGCGCCGCTCGGCGATGGCCTCGCCGAGGATGCGCGCGATGCGTCGACGCTCGTCGGCAGCGCGGCGCTCCGCGGCGCCGAAGGCGATCCAGCGCTCGCGGCCGCGGCTCTTGGCCGCCTTGCAGGCCTGCTCGGCCTGGTAGAGGGCGTCGTCGAACTCCGTCTCGGACGGGTCCCAGTCGACCACGCCCGCGGACAGCGAGAGCCGCACGCGCGTGTCGGCCACGTCGAAGGGGCGGTCGAAGTCGGCCATCAGCCGGCCGAAGCGCTCCTCCAGCGTGGCGCCCTGCGCGGGCGTGATGAGCACGAACTGGTCGCCGCCGAAGCGCGACGCGCACTCGCCGATGTTGGTGGTCTCGGCGATGCGCCGGGCGGCCTCGCGAAGGAGGAGGTCTGCGATCCGGTGGCCGAGGTTCTCGTTGTGCAGGCGGAAGTGGTCGAGGTCGAGGAGCGCCACGGTGAGCCACGGCGGATCGGACATGCCGGACCAGCGAGCCACGGCCTGGTCGAGCATGCGGCGGTTGCCCAGCCCGGTGAGGCCGTCGTGCGTCGACTGCCAGTCGCGCTCGGCATCGAAGCGGTGGCGCTCGATGGCGATGGCCGCGAGGTGCACGAAGTGATCGGCCACGGAGAGCTCGGCGGCAGAGGGCACGCGGCAATCCCCGTAGTACATGCCGAAGACGCCGAGCAGCGCACCGTCCGCGGAGAGGATGGGCGAGCTCCACGCGGATCGGATGCCGTGCGACGCCGCGAAGTCGCGGAACGCGCCCCACAGCGGGTCAGAGGTCACGTCCACGCTGATGACGCGCTCGCGACGGAACGCCGCGGTGCCGCAGCTTCCGGCCACCGGTCCGGGCACCAGGCCGTCCACGGCCTCGGTGAACTCGCTCGGCAGCGCGGCCCACCCGCCCTTGCGCAGGCTGCGGGTGGTGGGTTCGTAGATCAGCACCGAGGCGCGCATCTCGGGCAGCACCGATTCGGAGAACCGGGCGATGGCGGAGAGCGTCTCGTGCACGGAGGCACCACGCGCCACCAGGCTGAGCACCTCCCGCTGCGCGGCAAGGAGCTGGTCGGCGGAGAGCGTCAGCGCACCGGTGGCGGGGCCGATGGCAGTGACCGCCTGCGCGGCGTGTTCGGTCTGGACCGCTTGTTCCACGGGCGGAATGGTCGAATTCCCCGCCCACGGAGCAAGGAAACCGACCTGATTACGGAAGATTTCGGGTTGATCAATAACTTTGCAAGGTCGGCGGCCGGGAGACCCGCGCCATGCGGCGAGCTCTGCCCCTCCATGGGCCTCAAGCGCGCTTGGACTCGAGTTCCTGCCAGCGCGCGTACAGGCCACTGACGGTGCCTTGCGCGGCCTCGAGCTTGCGGCAGGCCTCGGCCATCTTCGCATGGTCCGCGGCGATGGCGGGGTCGGCCACGCGTGCCTCGGCGGCGGCGTGCGCACGCTCGGCGGCCTCGATCGCGGCCTCCATGCCTTCGAGCTCGCGCTGCTCCTTGAAACTGAGTCGCCGTCGCTGGCCCGAGGGCTGGCCGGGCGCCGGGGCCGCGGGCGCGGGCGCGGTGGATGCGTCGGCGGCGGCGGCAACTGCGGCAGCGGGCGCAGCATCGGCGCGGGCGGACCGTGTGCGCTCCTGCTGCGCGCGCTCGGCGCGGGCGAGCGCGGCAAGCGCCTGGTCGAGGCTTGCCACCACGCTGACCGATGCGTCCGGTGCCCCGATCACCGCGATGCTGCGCGCCACCTTCCCGAGCATCGCGCGGTCGTGCGTCACCAGCACCACGGCTCCCGGGAACTGCGCGATCGCGTCCTCGAGCACCTCAAGCGTTGGGATGTCGAGGTCATTGGTCGGTTCGTCGAGCACCAGGATGTCCGCGGGCTCGAGCATCATGCGCGCAAGGTGCGCGCGCGCGCGTTCGCCGCCGGAGAGGCTCGACACCGGCTGCAGCAGCTGGGCGTCGTGGAACAGGAACTGCCGGCTCCATGCGGTGATGTGCATGGTGCGGCCCTGGAAGTCCACGAAGTCGCCGAGCGGACAGATGGCGTCGCGGAGGAGCGTGTCCGACGGGATGTCCACGCGCTGCTGGCGCAGGACCACGATGCGCGGGGCGGGATCGGCGCGCTTGACCGTGCCCGCATCGGCGGGCAGGTCGCCGGTCAGCACCGAGAGGAGCGTGGTCTTGCCGCTGCCGTTCGGGCCCATGAGGCCCAGGCGGTCGCCGGGGGCGAGTTCCAGGTCAAGGCCCGCGAAGAGCGTGCGGCCCTCGAAGCCCTTGGCGATGCCGGTGGCCTGCACCAGGCGATTGGTGCGCCGGCCGCTTGCGGTGAAGTCCACGCGCGCGCCCCCCGACGCTGCGGCCGCGTTGCGCGCGGCGAGGTCAGCGAGCCCGTCGCGGCGATCGGCGCTGTCCTCGATGCGCCCCTTCGCCTTGGTGCGCCGCGCCTGCGCGCCGCGTGCAAGCCACGCGTCGTCGGTGCGGACCTCGTTGGCCAGCGTCGCCTCGGCGCGCGCCTGCGCGGCGAGGAACTCGGCACGGCGGCGGAGGAACTCGGCGTACCCGCCGTCGACGGTGAGGGTGCCCTGCGGATAGGCGCGGCTCAGCTCCACCACGCGCGTGGCGACCGCCTCCAGGAACGCGCGGTCGTGCGTGATGAAGACACACGCGCCGGCGCGCAGGTCGTTGGTGGGCCGCGACAGGAACTGCTCGAGCCAGCGGATTCCCTCGACGTCGAGGTGGTTGGTCGGCTCGTCAAGGAGCAGGAGGTCCGGAGTGCCGCCCGCCTCGCACAGCCCGCAGGCGATGGAGAGCCGCTTGCGCCAGCCGCCCGAGAGGCGCTCGACGGGCTCGCCCATCCGCGCCTCGGGGAAGCCGAGCTTGCCCAGGATCATCGCCCCGAGCACCTCGGCCTCGTGGGTGTCGCCGTGGACGGACGCCGCCTTGACGGCCGCGGCCGTGGCGGCCGAGCGCGGCGTGGCGCCAACCGGGAAGTCGTCGCGCTGGGGCACGTAGACCACCACTGCCCCGCGCTGCGTGCGCACCGCACCGGAATCGGGCTCCTCGGCCCCGGCGAGCATGCGCAGGAGCGTCGATTTGCCCGCGCCGTTCGGCCCGATGAACCCCACCCGGTCGCCGTCGGCCACGCTCAGCGAGACGCCGCGGAACAGCTCGCGGAGGCCGTGCGACTTGGCGAGTTCGGAGACGACCAGGAGCATGGCAGGAACGCAGCGCGCGACGAGCGCGTGGCGCGAGCCCGGCAATGATAGGGAGTCCGCGGCAGGAAGACGCCACGCGCCCGACGAGGTCGGAGCGCGTGGCGGGGGAACAACTGAGGATGTCCGCGGCAAGCCGCGACCGTCAGCGACGGCGGCGGATGCTCACGAGGCCCGCGACGCCGAGGAGCGCGAGGGCGCCGGGGGCGGGGACGAGCGTGAAGTTGTCGATGCCGAGGCCCTGCGCGTTTGAAGAACCGTTCACGCCGGCGCACGTCCAACGGAGATAGAGCGTGCTGCCGTTCGCGACAGCCGCGCTGATCGTGACGCTCTTCGCGATGCTCGATGGGGGATTCGACACCGTGGTGTTGTTGGCGTCAGCCGAATACGACTGGTCTCCGGCGGTGACAGCACTCCAGTTCGTCCCGTCGGTCGAGGCGAAGAAGGTCCAGTCGAAGGCTCGCGATCCCGACCGATACTTCTCGTAGTCCCAACTGGCGGTGAACGACGCGAGGCCGTATCCAGTGCTGTTGGTGTAGGCGAACATGATGGACCGGGGGCCCGTCGCGCCGCCGCTGGTGAGGAAGCCGATCGCCTTGTCTGTGCCGGTCGCCCGGACGCCGTCGACCCAAAGGTAGTTTCCGCCGCTGCTGTTCCCGGTCACAATGCCGGTGCCGCTGGTGCCCGCAAACTGGGTGACGGCGTTGGTGGTCACCCCGCCCCAAGTGGGCGTGGCTCCGTTAAAGAACCTCCAATCCGTCGGCAGTGCCGCGGTGCTGCTGGTGGTCATCCCGTTGAAGTTCTGCGAGTACAGCGTGATCGCGCCGCTCGCCGCGCCGCACACCGCCGCCATCGTGCCAACCGCCAGGATCGTGTTGAGGCTCTTCATTGTTCGTTCCATGCGCCCGCAGGCGCCGCGTTCGAGTTCAGGAAAGTAGGGAATGGGAAAGGATGCCGTGACGCTTGACGCTCAGCGACGGCGGCGGCGGCTCACGATGCCCGCGACGCCGAGCAGCGCGAGCGCGCCGGGGGCCGGAACCGCATCGATCGCGAAGTTGTTGAAGTACGGCTGCCGGTTGTCCGTGCCGCCACCGAGCTGCGACGCAAAGAGCGAGAAGCCGTTGAGATATCCGGAGACCGTGAGGTTGGCCGAGTATGTGCCGGAGCCGTCGCGATCGTTCGCGGAGATCGACACCGTGGTCGCCGAGGTCTGCGTGAAGGTCCACGTCATGGCCGCGGTGCCGTAGCCAAAGCCCACGTTTGAGCCATTGACGGTGATGTCGGAGTTGCCGGCATTCTGGACGGTGATCACGTCGGTTGCACCGATGCGGAGGCGGAACCCCTTGATGCCGTTCGCGCCGTTGTCTCCGTCCCAGTTGATGCCCCACTGGATCGAGAACGAGTCGCCGACGCCAAGCGCTGCACCGAAGGCCCGCGTGGCCGTCACTGACGCTCCGGAGCCCTGCGGGTTGGCGTACAAGCCAAAGGACTGAGCATTCATGCCGGAGATGCCGGCCGAGGACGGATTGCCGATGAAGTTCCCGGCAAAGCCTCCACCGGAAGTTGCGATCTGCCACGCTCCGAAGCCCGTGCCGCCGTTGGACCCGTTGGTCCAACCGCCTCCATAGTTTGAGCCATTGTCGCTCGCAACGAGAGCGGCCTGCGACGCGGAGGCGACGACGGAGAATGCGGCAAGGGCAACTGCCTGGGTCTTCGTGTTCATGTTCCTGCACCTGAAAGGGACGGGGGACGGGAGAGGGACGGAACGGAACCGTCCGCATCCAAGAACGCAAGGTCGGGATGCCGGCCATCACGCGACGGAGCGGAATTGGCGGAAGAAGTTCGACGTGGCCGAGTGCGGGGGCCGCAGGCGCAAAGCCGGGGCGATAATCTGCCACCCAGGAATGCGCGCAACCCTTGAGGTCCCCGTGGATTGCGCATCAGCCGGGCGGCTCGCTGGCCCCTTCGCCGACCGCCTCGAGGCCTGCGACGATCTGCCCAGCGAGGGGTGGTCGCCCAGGTGGGACCTGGTGCGGCAGCTTGCCGCCGACACCGGGGTCCACGTGGTGGCCATGCTGCGGCCCCGCATCCCGGGCGCCGTGGCCGAACTGGTGCCGGCGGCCTTCCGCACGACCCCTGCCCTGCTCGACGCCTGCCTGCGCGAGGCTGACGAGGCGGCGCGCGCCGGGGCGCGGAGCGTGGCGCTGTCGCTCCTCACGTCAGATGCGAACGTCGACACCGACGCATGCGCGCGGCTCGTCACGGCCACCCGGGACCGCGGCATGGAACCCGCGTTCCTGCGCACCTTCGACCTGCTCGCCGACCGTGAACGCGGCATGCGCGACCTCACGGCGCTCGGCTTCGTGCGGGTGGTGACCGCGGGCGTCCGCGGCTGGGACGCGTCGGTGCGCACCGTCGCCGAGCGCGTGGCGACGCTTCAGCAGGACGCGGCCAATGCCGAGCGCTTCGCGCGCGAACTCGGTCGCGTGCCGGTGGAGGTGGTCCCCGGCGGCGGCGTGCGCGCCGCGAACGCACGCGAGTTCCTGCGCGCCTCGCCGCACCTGCACGCCTCGTGCCGACGCGACGGCGCGATCAACGCCGAGGAGCTGCGCGACCTTCGCGCCGCGCTCAGTGCCAGATGAGGATGGACACGTTGCCGTCGGTGTCATGCACCGCGGGCGCCGGCACGCCGGGAGCGGCGAGGATCTGCTCGGCCTCGGCGGGAGCGCAGACCACGGCCACCGGGCTTGGCGTACTGGAGTAAGCCACCGGGCTTGGGCGCGCGGCTGCGACCTTCGCGGCCACCTCGGGCCACCTGAGGATGCGCCCGGCGTCCTCGGAGCGGCCGAGCTCGTTGTCGAACTCGCTTGGCGCGCCGCCGATGGTGACGTCGTGGCGCCGCGCGACCCAGCACACCGCGTGCGCGGTGTCGCAGCCTGCGGCGATGAACGAGGCGCCCGCAAGGTCCGCGGCATGGCGCTCGAGCGCAGGCCACGGATGCTTCGATGCCTTGAGCGCCGCCTCGGGATAGACCCACGGCACGAGCACCAGCATGGCGAGCGGTGCCACCGCGGTGCGCGCCAGCCAGCGCGGCCCCTCTGCGGCGCGCCACGCCCATGCATCGGCCTGCGCCCACGCGAGGAGCGCAACGCCGAAGAGCGCAAACCGCACGCCCTGCCCCGACGACCAGAGCGTGGGCGCCCCGAACGCCTCGATGCCCACGGCCGCCACCACGAAGCACGCGACCGCCGCCGCGCGCAACGCCCAGCGCGCTCCCAGCGCCGCGCCGTCGAGCCGCACTGCGCCGGTCTCACGGCCGCGCCGAAGCCCGAGCGCCACCAGCACCGCCACCGGAGCGAACATCGGCAGGATGTAGGTGGGCAGCTTCCCGCTCGAGAGCGAGAGGAGCGCGATGGGTCCGACCACCCAAGACACCATGAACCGCACGCCGGTGCGCCACTCGGCGGCGCCCCGAAGGCCCTTCAGCGCGTTGGGCCAGGCGAGCGTCCAGAGCATGGCACCCACCGGGAAGACCGCGATGAAGTGCCACCATGGCTCGGGGTGCTGGTTGGCATCCGGGCGCACGGCGCGGCGGAAGTGCTCCACCACGATGAAGTACTCCCAGAACCCGGGCTGCGCGCGCTCCACCATCCACGCGAAGGGCGCGATGGTGAGCGCGGCCGCGGCAAGCGGGATCCACGGCATGGTCAGCAGGTCGCGCCAGCGGCGTTCCCATGCCAGGAACGCCACCGCCGCCACGCCCGGCAGCGCGAAGGCCAGCAATCCCTTGGTCAGGAACCCGAGCCCCGCCGCCGCGCCCGCCAGCGCAAGCCACCCGGCGCGCACGCGCCCCGATGACGTGCACGCCCCGAAGAAGGCGGCCATCGTGAGCGCGATGCACGCGGCGAACGGCGGGTCGAGGAGCGCCACCGTCCCCAGCACCAGCGGCCCGAGCGTGGTGGCCTGCACCAGGAACGCGAGCGGCCCGTCCTCGCGGCGGCCCGAGATGCGCACGGCAAGCCACGCCGCGCACAGCGCGGTGACGCACGAGGCCAGCGCGCTGGGCAGGCGGATGGCAAGCGGCGCCTCGCCGAGCACGGAGATGCTGGCCGCGGTCAGCCAGTAGCCGAGCGGCGGCTTCTCCCAGTACGCAAAGCCGTTCATGCGCAAGGCGAGCCAGTCGCCGCGCGCCACCATCTCGGCAGGGATGATCCCGTAGCGCGGCTCGTCGGGCACCACCATCGGGCGCACGCCGAGCGTCACCACGCCCACGGCGAGGAACACGAGGATGGCGACCGTCCAGAGCTTGCGCGCGTCCATGCGTGGGGCGGATGCTAGCCGCGCACGCAGAGCCAGCCTTCGCGGCCGGGCACGGTGCCGCGCACAACGCGGCCTTCGCCGGGCTGGGGCTGCGCGGCCAGCCAGTCGCCGAGCGGCTCGAACCGGTGGCCCGCGGCGAGCGCCGCATCGAGGAAGCGCTCGAAGAGCGCGGCCTTCGCACCGCCCTCGCTCTCCGCGTGGATGGTCAGGACGTGCGGGCGGCCGTCGGCGAGGCGCGCGAGGAGCATGGCGTTGAAGCGCTCGTCGGCGTCCGCGCCGCGGCCCGCGGCCTCGTCGTAGGTGGGAAGGTCGACCGGCACCTGCGGCTGCGCCAGCACCCCGCCCGCCGCGGCCACGCGCGGCAGGAACGCAACGGCGGCGCCGCGCGCATCGCTGCGCCAGTTGAAGGAGCGCGAGGCCGGCAGCGCAAGCACCCGATCGTCGCAGCGCCAGCCGGGAGCGGCGCACGCGTGCGGCTCGCGGTCGTAGACCTGCGCGAAGGCCTCCTTGGCGCGCGCAAGCTCAGCGTCGAGCGCGCTGTCCGCAAGCGTGTCGGTGCCGACCTGCCAGCGGTGGTGGTCCCAGGCATGGAGCGCGACCTCGTGCCCGGCGCGGTCGGGCCGGCGCAGGACGTCGATGCACCGCTGCGAGATCACCGGCCCCGGCCAAAGCGTGCCGCGCAGCACGATGTCCCAGCCGTACAGGCTGGCCGCGCCCGAGCGCATCATCTTGAGGGCAAACGACGGCCGCAGCAGGCGCCGCACGTGCCGGCCCATGTTGTCCGGGCCGAGCGTCACGAACCACGTGGCGCGCACGCGGCGGCGCTCGAGGATCGCAAGGAGGCGCGGCACCCCCGTGCGCGTGCCGCGCAGGGTGTCGACGTCGATGCGCAGGCCGATGCTCACGGCGTGCCGGCGGGCGCGCGGCCGCGCAGGGCGCGGGCACCGCCCTCGGCGGTGAACCCGTTGTCGCGGGCGTGCTGGCGCAGGAACCAGTCGACCGTGCGCTCCACGCTCTCGCGCGTGGTGATCGCCGGCGTCCAGCCGAGCGAGCGCTGCGCGTTGCGGATGCTCGGGCGGCGGTGCTGCACGTCCTCGTAGCCGTTGCCGTAGTAGCGGGCGCTCTCGATCACCTGGAACCCCGCGAACGGCGGGTAGAAGGGCCGCAGCGGGTGGCGCTCGAAGGCATCCACCACCATCTGCGCCAGCTCCTCGATGCTCGCCTCGTTGTCCGGGTTGCCGATGTTGAAGATGCCGCCCTCGGCCGCGCCGCCCTCGTTGGCCACGACGCGCCAGAGCGCCTCGATGCCCTCGTCGACGTCGGTGAAGCAGCGGCGCTGCTTGCCGCCATCCACGAGCAGGATGGGCGTGCCCTCGACCAGGTTGAGGATGAGCTGCGTGATGGCGCGCGAGCTGCCGATGCGCGCGCTGTCGAGCGAGTCGAGGCGCGGGCCGATCCAGTTGAACGGGCGGAACAGGCTGAACTTCAGGCCGCGCTGCGCGCCGTATGCCCAGATGACTCGGTCGAGGAGCTGCTTGCTGGTGGAGTAGATCCAGCGCTGGCGGTGGATGGGGCCCGTGACGCAGGGGCTGGCATCCTCGTCGAAGCGCTCGTCGGTGCACATCCCGTACACCTCGGAGGTGCTGGGGAACACCAGCCGCTTGCCGTAGCGCACGCAGTCGCGCACCACGCGCAGGTTCTCCTCGAAGTCGAGCTCGAAGACGCGCAGCGGGTTGCGCACGTACTCGATGGGCGTGGCGATGGCCACGAGCGGAAGGACCACGTCGCACTTGCGCACGTGGAACTCCACCCACTCGCGGTTGATCGAGATGTCGCCCTCCACGAAGTGGAAGCGCGGGTGGTCGACCAGCGCGCCGAGGTTGTCCTTGTGGAGGTCCATGCCGTAGACCTCGTAGGACTCGTCCTTCAGGATGCGCTCGGAGAGGTGGCTGCCGATGAAGCCGTTGACCCCGAGGATCAGCACCTTGGTGGTGCGCGTGCGGTCGGCCTTCGCCGCCGCGCCGCCGAGCAGCATCCTGGGAAGGAGGTTCAGCTCCTTGGCGAGCTGCGCGCCCGTGGCCCAGACGCCGTCGGTCCCCTGGCCTTCCACGATCTCGAGCGCGCCCGTGCCGCACGCCACCGTCAGCGGGTCCGAGGAGAGGATCTCGCCCGGACGGCCCGTGCCCGCGGCGACGCGCGTGCGCCAGACCATCACCTTGCGGGCGCCGGCATGCGTGAACGCGCCCGGCCACGGGTGGGCCACGGCGCGCACGAGGTTGCGGATCTCCTCCGCGGGGCGGTTCCAGTCGATGCGGCCGTCCTCGGGCGTGCGCCGGCCCATGACGGTGGCCTTCGACTCGTCCTGCGGCGTTCGCGGCGCCTTGCCGGCCTTCACCTGCGGAAGCACCTCCGCGAGCAGCTCGGCGCTGGCCGCGGCCACGCGCTTGGTCAGGCTCCACGCATCGTCCTCGGCATGGATCTCCACGCGCCTCTGCCCGACGATGTCGCCGGCATCGGCCTTGTCGACCATGTGGTGCACGGTGACTCCCGTCTCGGCCTCGCCCTTCACGAGCACCCAGTTGATCGGGCAGCGGCCGCGGTACCTTGGCAGCAGCGCCGAGTGCAGGTTGAGGCATCCGGCCGGGAACAGCTCGCGCACCTTGGCCCCCACCATGTTGCGGTAGTGGAAGGAGAGCAGGAGCTCGGGCTTCATCGCCGCGATCTTCTCGATCCACAGCGGGTGGTCGAGGCGGTCGGGCGCGAACACGGGGATGCCGTGCTCGGCGGCCACGCGCGCCACCGACGCAAACCAGCTGCCTTCCTTGGGGTCGTCGCGGTGCGTGAAGACCGCGACCACCTCCATGCCGTTCCTGATGGTGGCCTCGAGGGCCTTCGCCCCGATCTCGTGGTAGGCAAGGACGACGGTGCGCATGGGATCCTCTCAGGCGCCGGCGTGGTGCGCGGCGCGGTGGCTTGCGGGCGCGGCGCGGCGCTCACCGAGCGTCTCGCCGACCACGCGGTCGATCAGGTAGCGGGGGCGCTCGCGGACGTCGGCGTGGATGCGGCCAACGTACTCGCCGATCAGGCCGAGCGCCACGAACTGCGCCCCGACGAAGAAGAAGAGCACGGCGAACAGCGTGAACACGCCGGCCGCGGCCCACTCCGGGCCGTAGACGAGGCGCAGCACCAGGAGCAGCGCGCCGAAGCCGACGCTGAGCGCGGAGATGCAGACGCCCACGTAGGTGACCACGCGCAGCGGTGCCGCGGTCATGCAGGTGAGCAGGTCGAACTGCAGGTTGACGAGCTTGAGCACCGAGTACTTGCTGGTGCCGCGCGCGCGCTCGGCGTGCGCCACGGGGACCTCGGTCACCTTCTTGGCGAAGAGGTTGGCAAGCACCGGGATGAACGTGTGCCGCTCGCGGCAGCCGAGCATGGCGTCCACCACGCGGCGGCGGTAGGCGCGCAGCATGCACCCGTAGTCATGCAGGATGACGCCGGTGGAGCGGCGCACCATCAGGTTGATGATGCCGCTGAACACCTTGCGGAAGAGCGCGTCCTGGCGGTCCTGGCGCACCGAGCCGACGACGTCGAAGCCCTCGTCGACCTTGGCGACGAGCTTGCCGATCTCCTCGGGCGGGTTCTGCAGGTCGGCGTCGAGGGTGACGAGGATGTCGCCCTGCGCGCTGGCGAACCCGCACAGGATGGCGTTGTGCTGGCCCGCGTTGCGGTAGAGGAGCACCGCCTTCACCTCGCCGGGATGGCGGTCCGCGGCCTGCACCAGCCAGTCGGCGCTGCCGTCGCGGCTGCCGTCGTCGACGAGCACCAGTTCCCACGGGCGCCCGAGCGCGCGGCACGCGGCCACGGTTCGGTCGAGGAGCTCGGGCAGGTTGTCGGTCTCGTTGTAGACGGGGATGACCACGCTGACGGAGGGGCGATCGCTCATCGTGCGGCTCCTGCAACGGCGGTGCGGGCGCCGGCGAGCACGTCCTTGATGGCGTCGACCACGCCGAAGGCGTCCTCGTCGGTCATGTCGGGGAAGCACGGGATGGTGCAGATGCGCTCGCTGTTCCACTCCGTGGCCGGCAGGCGGCCCTGCCACTCGGGGCGGCTCTCGCGGTACCAGCGGTGCATGTGCGAGGCCAGGAAGTGCACGCCCGTGCCCACGTTTCGGGCCTTCAGGCCTTCCATGAGCGTCGCGCGGTCCATGCCGCAGGCGCGCTCGTCGACGCGGACCACGAAGAGGTGCCGCGCGTGCCGGTGCGGCCACGCAGGATCGCCCAGCGGCAGGATGCCGTCGACCTCGGCGAGGCGCTCGCGGTAGATGCGCGAGATGGCGTTGCGGCGCTCGATGAACGCGTCGAGGCGCGGCATCTGCCGCACCGCGAGCACCGCGTTCATGTCGGGCATGTTCTGCTTGTAGCCGGGCTCCTGCACCTCGGCGAGCGGCGAGCGCCCCTGCTGCTTGCGCTGGTGCGCATCGGCCTCGAGGCCGTGGAAGCGCAGGCGGCGGACCTTCTGCGCGAGCGCATCGTCGCCGGTGACGAGCACGCCGCCCTCGCCCGAGGTGATGTTCTTGATGGGGTGCAGGCTGAAGATGGCGGTGTCCTGGCCGCCCACCTCCTGGCCGCGGTACTGCGTGCCGATGGCGTGCGCGGCGTCCTCGAGGATGGGCACGCCGCGGCGCGCGCAGACGGCGCGCACGGCGTCGAGGTCCACGGGAGCGCCCGCGTAGTGCACCGGGATGACGACCTTCGTGCGCGGGGTGATGGCGGCGTCGATCGCATCGGCGGAAGCGAGCAGCGTGTCGCGGTCGACGTCGACGAAGACGTTGCGCGCGCCGAGGACCTCCACCATGTTGGGGGTGGAGACCCAGGTCATGGACGGGCCGACCACCTCGTCGCCCGGGCCGATCCCCATGGCCTGCAGCGCCAGGTGCATGAGCGCCGTGCCGCTGGTGGCGGCGATGGCGTGCCTGGCGCCGGTGCGCGCCCGGACCATGTCCTCCAGTTCCGCGACCTTGGGCCCGGTGGTGATCCAGCCGCTGCGGAGCACCTCGGCCACCGCCGCGATGTCCGCTTCCGTGATGGAGGGACGGCAGAACGGAAGGAAGGTGGCCCGCATCCCGGAATGATATCCCGACATGCGGGCCACCCAAGGCCGTGCAGGCGCGCGGCCGGTGCCGCGGCCGCGGTTCGGAACACCACCGTTCCCCAGCGGCCGAGCAGGATGCCCATGTCGGCGCCGTCCACCTTGCCATCGCCGTTGAGGTCGCCGAACTGCGGGCTCGTGACGCCCCACCAGCCGAGCAGGATGCTGACGCCCCGGTTGTCGATGGTGCCGTTCAGGTTGAGGTCACCGATGCCGTGCTCGCAGGAGTCCGGGGTGCCGTCGGCATCCCAGCCCGCGGCGCCGGCGGCGATGTCGGCCGAGTCGGACTGGCCGTTGCCGTTGCAGTCGGTGGTGATGAGCGGCCACAGCTCGATCTGGCCCTTGAACGGGGCTTCCCCTTCCTTGGCGAACTCGACGACATCGGTCGCGCACTCGTCGACCTCCCACTGACCGTCAACCTTGCTGTAGACGACCGAGACCATCACCTCGTCGGAGCATTCCTCGACGACGGCCTCGACGCCCTTCTTGGCGACCGGGTCGGACTCCTCGAGAATCTCGATGTCGGCGAAGGCGGCGGCGGTGGACAGGGCGAGCGCGGACAGGCCAACGGCAGCGTTGAAACGAGCGCTCACTCCGTGCAGTTCCTCCCTGGCACGATGAACGAAGGACTCGAAGGCTCCCGGACCATCCATGGACCTCGGCCGACGGCCGATGGTATTGCTCGGTCGCCGCGGACGGATTCACGTCCCGCGCACGGAACGTGCCCCGAAGGGACCCGCTCCGACGGAAGTGCCCGGCCAGACGATGGCTGCCGCTCTCAGAACCCGACCGCGTTCTTGTTGCCGAGCTTGGTCATGTCGACCGTCTTGGTCCAGGCCTCGAGGCCCGAGCGGAGGTTGGTGAGCGTCAGGCGGAAGGTGTAGGTGGCCTGCTTGGTGTTGCCCGCGGTGCGCTTCACCTGCGTGATCTTGCCCGTGAGCGAGAAGTCCGGGTCCGGCAGCGGCTCGGAGGTCTCGCCCTTCAGGAACTTCTCGCGGCGCAGCACCTCCTGCGCCTGCTTGTCCTCGGGGCTGGTGCCGAAGGTGGTGACCACCGCGGCCTGGCCCGAGTTCACCAGCTGCTCGCGCATGCGGTAGGTCAGCTCGCCCACGTCGAAGCGCGAGCTGGTGTCGTTGACGATCTCGCCGATGATGAGCTGCGCGGGCTTCTGCTTCGCGGTCTTGAGGACGCCGGTCTCGGCGAGCGACTCGAGCATCCCGCTCGAGGCCTTGAGGATGTCCTGGAAGTCGACGTCGCCGACGCTGATGATGCCCTCGGGGCTTCCGGTCTCGACGTAGCGGGCGCGCTCGCAGCCGGCGGAGGCGAGTGCGAGGACGGCGAAGGACGCGATGGTGGCGGTGATGCGCATGGGTGTGTTCCGTGGTTGCGTGCGGGCGCGGTGCTCAGGTGTCGGCGCGGCGGATCTGCAGGCGGAAGTCGGCGGCATCGTCGGTGGGCGCCACCGCGCGGATGACCGTCGCGCCGCCCGCGGGGACGTTGGTCGACTTCCACACGCTCGTCTGCGATGCGAGCACGTTGCCCGCGGCGTCGACCCAGTCGAAGCGGTAGGCGAACGAGCGGTACTCGAAGCCGTTGTTCTCCACGTCCACCTGCACCTCGTACGGGCCGCCCTTGGTGCGGCTCATGCGCACCTCCTTGGCGGTGAGGAAGATCTGCTGCAGCAGGTCGTTCACGCGCGTCTTGGCATCGACGGCGGTGTCCGCGGGACGGTTGCGGGTGCTGGTGGTGTTGACGGTGCCGCAGGCGGCAAGGGCCGCGGCGAGGAGTGCGGTCAGGGCGATTCGTGCGGGCTTCATCGGTGGCCTCCACGGTACAGGATGACGCCGGGCGCCCTGCTCAGGGCGTTCGGCAGCGTGACGACGGCGATGTTGGGCGCACCGGGCTCGAGGTCGAGCGAGAAGAGGTGCGAACCCGACTCCGAGACCAGGTGCAGGTGCCCGTCCGCGGGAGTGGGCACGCGCAGGAGCAGCACGCGCTTGGGCATTGTGGACCAGCAGCGCAGGTCGGCCGCGGTGGACGCGGCCTGGTAGGCGATGCCCGCGATCTGCACCAGGATTCCGGCGGTGTTGCCCTGCTGGTACGCGGCCTGGCTGGCGGCCCAGGTGGCGGCGGCCTTGCCGGCGGAGCTGATGATCTCCTGCGTCACGATGAGCGGCAGGCGCGCGTCGAACTCGGCCTCGACCATCGCGTCGAGGTCGGCGATGGTCTCGCTCGCGGCGCCCGCGTCGTGCTCGGCGCCGAAGGCGGGCACGAAGTCCGCGCGCCGGCGCAGGATGGGGAACGCGGCGGACACGTAGTTGACGTTGCCCACCGGGATGGGGATGTCGAGCCGGAACTCGCGGTAGTCGGGCGCGAGGCCCGTGAGGAAGAACACCCACGTGACGGGCGTCGCGCACGGGTCCTCGGCGCGGTCGATGAGCGCGATGTCCTCCGCGGCCGCGTGCAGCCCGGGCACCATCTCCTGCACGGAGCGCAGGTCCGCGCGCGCGTTCTGGCGGTCGCCGGGGTCGGCGCTGGTGGCGATGAGGAATGCCGCGCGGAGGTAGCTGGCGAACGGGTTGGCGAACGATGCCTTGCCGAGGGTCGCCTGGTCGCGCGACTGCTCGCGCCGCACCTTGTCGAGGGCGGAGACGGAGAGCCCGCTGTCCCAGCCCTTCCCCGACCACGCCCTGTTGGTCGCTTCCTGCGCCTTGTTCACCTCGTCGGCGAAGCGCGCCACGGCGTCCTGCTGGAAGTCCATGGCACGGTTGAGCTCCACGCGCGCGCGCGGCAGGTCGCCGCGCCCGAGGAAGTTCGCCGCCTGCAGCGAGCACAGCATGATGCGCTCGGGCGGCGTGGCGCGGTAGATGCGGATGGTCTGGTTGACCGCGGTGGTGGCAAGCGCCTCGGTGATGGTGGCCTCGGCCTTGGAGTCGAGGTACGGGCGCACGTCCTCGTAGGCCATGTCGTACCACCCCGCGGACTTCGCGAGGTCGCCCGCCGCCTGCTGCGCACGGCCGGCCTCGAGCCACCAGACCAGCCGGTCCTGGCGGTCGTCGCCGTTGCGCGCGGCGGCGCGCTCGGCAAGGCTCGCGGCGCGCGGGTAGTCGCCAGACGCGAACGCGGCGTCGATCTGCGCGACGCTGGAGCGCAGGTCGCGCTGGCACCCGGCGAGCGCGGCGGCGCACGCGAGCGCAACGGGGGCGAGGGCCGCGGGCCCGGGTCTCAGCGCAGGATCTGCCACCACAGAGACTCGCCCCCGAGGTTCAGGTTCTGAACGTTGGTCGTGTCGAGACGGATGTTGCTGTTTCGCAGGAAGTCGGCGACGGCACGCACCCGGATGAGGTCGGCGTCGCGGAGCACGGCGCCGTTCTTCAGGTCGTTGAAGAACTTCGCGTCCCGCTGCCAGTTGGCGCGGCCTTCCGGCGACAGCTGCATCGGCACGGTGATGGCCAGGCCCTCGCGCGCGTTGATGGTGAGTTCCACGGGCTCGAGCCCGGGGCGCTCGAAGCGCGCCTTGTGCACGCCCGGGCGCATCGGGATCTCGCCGGGGCAGTTGCCGGCGGCGAGCCCGTCGATGGTCACCTGCACGGCCATCGGCTGCAGGTCGTAGCGGTTGGCGCCGACCACGTACTCGCCGGACGCGTCCTTGCGGACATCGGGCACGCTCAGGTCCGCGAGCACGGCGTCGAGGCGCACGCGCACCTCGGAGGCGGCCGTGGCGGCGCGCGCGCGCGCGGCGTCGACGGTGGAGCGGACGCTCGGCCCGATGCGCGAGGCGGCGTCGCGAAGGAGCGCGTCGATCGCGTCCACCTCGACCTTCAGTTCCTTGGTGTCGCGGCGCGCGAAGTCGCTCTGCACGGTGCCGGCGGCGAGGCTCGCGCCGGTGGTGCCGTCGATGACGCCGTAGGTGGTGACGAGCGTCCACTGCTCGACGTCGGTGGCCACGCCGGTGGATGCGTCGTCGAGCCTGCGCCGGGCCTTGATGAGCTGGCTGACGGACGCGGTGAGCAGCATGTCCGCACGCAGCTGCCCGGCAAGCTGCACCGCCGACGTGCGGTCGGAGAGCAGGCGGTCGACGCGCTCGGCGTCCGGGCCCGCGGTGCCCGCGTTGGCGCCGGAGGGAGCGAGGCGGTTGACGGCATTCATCACGTCCTCGCGGCGGATGATCTCGGCGCCGGGGCCGGTGCTTGCGGCGGAGACGAGGTCCTCGAAGGTGGCGACCTTGTCGTCGGGCACGGTGCCCGGGCGCTGCTTCACGAAGATGGCCATGCGCACGGGGCGCTGCGGCGTGGCGGCCCCGCCGCCGAGGGTCCCGGCGCCGGGCGGTGCAGCGACGGGCTCCCCGGCCGCGGAGTCCTCCTGCATTCCGCCGCCCGCGGGCACGGGCGCGGGGCCCATCGACGCGGCGATGGCCGCGGCGGCCTCGGACGCCAGGCGGCGCGTGGCCTTGCCCAGCACGACGTTCGTCTTGCGGCCCTTCTGGTCGACGCCGGGCAGGATCTCGTTGGTGGCACTCTCGTCGAACTCGACGTTCGTGGATCGGAAGAGCGTGCCGGAGGTGGTGTCGAAGAGGCGCACCGTGGCCTGCAGGCTGATGGTGCGGCGCTCGGCCTTGGAGGTGCCGAACTGGTTCAGGAGCTCGGTGCGCTCGGTGATGTCCTGGAAGTTGCCGATGGTGACGGTGGCCACGTACCGCGCGCCGGCGAGCTGGTACGCGCGCGCGGCCTGCGGGTCGATGACGCTGACGTTGCCGCTCTGCGCGAGGTCCTGCTCCTTGAGCACGCTGGGCAGGTCCGCGCGCGCCACGATGTCGAAGCGGCCGGTGCCGGCGAGCGCGTCCATGAGCTGCGGGTCGGCGCCCTGCTCGATCTGCAGGAGCGCATCGGCCGAGCCCTCGTCCTTCGCCTGCTTGGAGACCGACGGCGTGGCCGCGATGGCGCGGACGGCCACGCGTGGGCGGTCGGCGCCGCCCGGGGGCGACTGCGGCGCAGGCGACGCGGCACCGAGCGACGCGCCGAGGAAGGCGAGGAGGACCGGACGCCAGGCGAAGCGGGTCAGGTTGTTCATTGGAGAGACCGTGAGCGGGCCAAAGCCTACCGTGCGGCCTGCCGGGCACCGCGGCCCTGCATCGGCAGCCGAACGCGCGGAAACCGTGGCCGATTTCAATCGTGGAGCGTGGATTTCCGTGACACACTTCCGGGACCATGCTGAACCGGGCCGCTGCCTCGTGCGTCCTGACCCTTGCCTCGGCCGGTGCGGCGATGGCGCAGAACGATTCCTGCTCTAGCCCTGCCCCGGCGGCGGGGTACGGGGCGGTGCCCTTCACCACCGTCGGCGCCACGAGCGACGGCATCACGCAGCCGGCGTGCGGGCTTGGCCAGGCGTACAACGACGTGTGGTTCTGCTGGACGGCACCCGAGACGGGCGTCGTGCAGGCCGGGCTCTGCGGCACCGCCACGTTCGACACGGTGATGGCCGTGTACGACGGATGCGGGTGCCCGGCGGCAGGCAGCGCGCTCGCGTGCAACGACGACTCGTGCGCGTGCCTGTCGGGCTGCACGGGCAACTACGCAAGCCGGGTGCAGTGGGTCGCGCAGGCCGGGCAGACGTACATGGTGCGCGTCGGCGCGTACAGCAGCAGCGGCTCGGGCGCCGGCGAGGTGCTCTTCGCGGCGGTGCCGCCGCTGGCGGACGTGACCAACCCGGTGAACGGGCACCGCTACATCGCGGTCAACGCCACCACCTGGTCTTCGGCGGAGGCGTTCGCGCAGCAGCTCGGCGGGCACCTGGTGTCGATCGAGGATGCGGGCGAGAATGCGTTCGTGCAGCAGAGCTTCGGCACGCTCGGGGGCACCAGCCGCCGCCTCTGGATCGGCTTCAACGACGTCGCGGTGGAAGGCTCGTTCGCATGGACCGACGGGACGCCCGCGGGGTATTCGAACTGGAACGGCGGCGAGCCGAACAACTCCGCGCCCGGCGAGGACGTGGCGGAGATGCTCGGGACGCAGGGCGCGTGGAACGACATGCCGGACTCGGGCGGGGGATTCCCGCACATCGCGGTGATCGAGCTCGGGTCCACCCCGCCGCCCCCGCCCTGCCTCGGCGACCTCGACGGGGACGGCAGCGTGTCCGGGTTTGACCTCGGCATCCTGCTCGGCCAGTGGGGCCAGCCCGGGCAGTCGGGCGACCTCGACGGCAACGGGTTCACCGCGGGGTCGGACCTGGGGTTGCTGCTCGGCAACTGGGGCCCGTGCCGGTGATGCCCGCCTCGGGGGCCACGCGCGTCAGGCTTCGCGGGCGATAGCCTCCGGCGCATGCGGGGCCCGAACTGGCTTGCGTTGCTGGCGCTGATGGCGGCGAACCTCGTCGTCGGGACGGTCGCCGCGACCGTGGGAACCATCATTGCGATGCTGATCGGGGCGTTCGCAAGGGGCGTTCCGGTCACGCTGCCGCGAGGAAACACCGGCGAGGAACTCGGCGCCGTGGATGCGGCGATCGAGATCGTCCGCAACTGCGCGGACACCGTGGTCATCACCGCGAGGAGCCTGTATCCCGACAGCCCGGAGGCCGCGGCAGGGCTTGCCGTGGTGGCGGTCGCGGTGATCGGGCCGGCCATGATCGCCGCGCCCGCGCTCCGCAGCACGCCGCCGACCCCGCGCGGCCGGTCGCTGCGGGCATCGGTCGCGGGCGCGGCAGTGCTGGGAGGCGCGTGCGTGCTGGGCGTGATCGCGACCGCATGGGACGTGCTGGGGCTTGCCGCGACGCCGGCACCCGCGGCGCCGACGCAGTTGCTTCGCGGCGGCGGGCTGGTCATGGTGCCGTGGCTCCTGGTGCCGGCGTGGGTGATGGCGGGCACGATCTGGGCGCTCCTGATTCGCCGCGCGGGCCTCGCTGCACGGCCCGACGGGCTCGACCGCATGGTGCGCCGGGTCTTCGCGGGCACATGCGTGGAACTGGCCATCGCAGCACCGACCCTGGTGGTGGCCACGCGGCGCGACGACTGCTACTGCACATGGGGCAGCTGGTGGGCGATCGTCGCGGGCATCACGTCGCTCGGCCTGCTCTGCGGACCGGCGATCGTGCTCATCGCCACGCGCAGGACCCGAATGCAATGGATGCGCGGCGTGTGCCTCGAGTGCGGCTATCCGCTGCGCGGCGGCGGCACCTGCCCGGAATGCGGCAAATCCTTCCCTGGTTAGTTTGGCACCGATGAAATTCCCCGGAGAAACGCTGGATCTCCAGAGGCGGAAATCGGTGCCAGACTCACCAGGAGCGAACTTAGTAGAGGACGCGGAGGCGCGCGGTGCCGGGGATGGCCTTGAGCTCGTCGACGACGTCGGCCGCATAGCGGCGATCGACGTCGGTGACGAGGTAGCCCATCGCGTCGTCGGTGCGGAGCGCCTGGCCGAGGATGTTGATCCGGCGCTTGGCGAGCACCGCGTTGACCGCCGCCAGCACGCCGGGCTGGTTGCGGTGCAGGTGCAGGAACCGGTGCGCGCGCGGTACCGGCGGCGCCGTGATCTGCGGCAGGTTGACGCATCCGCCCGTGCCGCCCGTGTTCACGAAGTCGACGAGCCGCGCGGCGACGAACTCGCCGATCGCCTGCTGCGCCTCGGCGGTGCTGCCGCCGACGTGCGGCGTGAGGATCACGTTCGGCAGGCCGCGCAGCGGGCAGTCGAACGGGTCCCGGTTGGAGAGCGGCTCCTCGGGGAACACGTCGACGCCCGCGCCGCCGAGGTGGCCGGCGCGGATCGACGCCGCCACCGCGTCGAGGTCCACGACGTGCCCGCGCGCGAGGTTGAGGAGCACCGCGCCGGGCTTCATGCGCCGAAGCTCGCGCTCGCCGATGAGGTTGCGGTTGGACGGCCGGCCGTCCACGTGCAGGCTGACTGCATCCGACTTCGCGAGCAGCTCGCCGAGCGTGCGGCACTTGCGCGCGTTGCCGAGCGCGAGCCGCTCCTCGAGGTCGTGGTAGATGACCTGCATGCCCATCGACTCGGCGAGGATCGAGAGCTGCGAGCCGATGTGCCCGTACCCCACGATCCCGAGCACCTTGCCGCGCACCTCGGTGCAGCCCGTGGCGCTCTTGCGCCAGCCGCCGTCGTGCAGGAGCCGCACCGAGTCCGGGACGCGCCGCAGCAGCATGACGATCTCGCCGATGGCGAGCTCGACGACGCTGCGCGTGTTGCTGTAGGGCGCGTTGAACACCGCCACGCCGCGCCCCGCGGCCGCCGCGAGGTCGACCTGCTCGGTGCCGATGCAGAAGCAGCCGACCGCAAGCAGCCGGTCCGCCTCCGCGAGCACGCGCGGCGTGATGCGCGACTTTGAACGGATGCCCAGGATGCTGACGCCGCGCACCGCGCGCGCGAGCTCGTCCTCGGGCAAGGCGTCGGACACCATCTCCACCCGGTACCCCTCGTCACGCAGCGCCTTGGCCGCGTCGGGGTGCACGTTCTCGCAGAGGAGCGCGGCCATGCGGCTCTTCGGGAAGCTCGGCGAGCCGGGCAGGCGGTAGAGCCAGAGCAGCTCGTCGACCGACCGCGCCACGCGGTCGGCGCGCGCCACCGCCGCCTCGCGCTCGATGTTCTCGCAGTAGGCCACGAACTCGTGCGCGGCGCCGGCGTCGCGGATCTCCGCGTCGGTGATGCCGTCGCCGATGGCGACCACGCGCCCCGGGAGGCGCAGCCCCCGCACCACCTTCGCCTTGCCGCCGGGCTTCGCGAGCGGGCCGGTCTCGTCGAAACCAACCACGCGGTCGCCCTTCCAGCGGAGCGCGTTGCAGTGCACCCGCCCCGCGGCGATGCCCAGGTCCGCGCACACCGGCTCCACGTACTCGCGGAAGCCGCTCGACACCACGTGGATGCGTCCCGCGTTGCGGCGCACCGCGGCGATGTGCTTGCGGAAGCTGGGGCTGAGGCGCCGGCGCAGCAGGCGGACCACCGCATCGACGTGCTTGCGGCGGATGGTGAGCATGGCCAGCCTGCGGCGGAGGCTCTCGTCGATCCCGATGGCGCCGCTCATGCCGTCGCGCGTGATGGCCTCGATGGCCTCGACGGTCCGCTCGCGCTCGGGGTCCTCAGCCAGCGCGATCCGGGCGAGCTCATCGAGCCCCTCCAGGGCGACGATGGTGCTGTCGAAGTCGAGGACGAGCTGGACTGGCGGTGGTGCATCGGCGTTGCGGGGCATGCGTCACCTCTGGGAGTGGGCCGGAGGTGTACCCGGAACGCAGCGGGCGGGAGTCAGCGGCCGGAGCCGGACGGGCGGCTGCCGGAGCCCTGCTCCGCGGACTTGGCGGCGTCGGCGGCCCCCTTGTTCACGGGCTCGGTGAGCGGCACGATGAAACCGTGGTCGAGCACCACCACCTTGCCCCATTGCCACTCGACGTTGGCGACCGCGCCCGCGGCGATGCCGCCCACGAGCACCTTGCCCTCGGCCGGCGCCGCGTTGATGACCGGCGCACGCAGCAGGACGGCGGAGTTGGCCTCGACCTGCACGGGGAGCACGCGGCCGCCCGCCACGGGGATGGGCTTGCCGACGATGCCGGTCACCGCGATGGGCGTGCCAGGCTTCCCGGCACGCTCGGCCGTGACCTCGTTGCGGTCCTGCGTGGTGATCCGCTCTGCCAATTCGCCCGTGCCGCCGAGGCGCAGGAGCGCACCGCGCGCCTTCTCGAGCTGCTTCGCGGTGCCGGGCGCATCCGCGGGGAGCGCCCCGAGGAGCGAGACGAAGCTGTCGAGCACCGGGGCCACGCGGTCGGGATCGAGGCTGTAGCCGGTGCCGCGGCAGTCCGCGCACTCCTCGTGGACCTCGCGGACCTTGGGCTTCTGGAGGTGCCCGGTGGCCTCGCGCACGCGCGAGACCTTGACGCCGTCCCCAGAGCACTTGGGGCACTGGACGATGCGGCTGAGCGCCGTCACGCGGCCGGCGTAGACGTCGGGGCGCACCGGCACGAGCTTGGGCGGCTCTGGCAATGCCGCGCCCGCGGGCAGCGCCTTCGGCACCGACGGGCCGTCGTCCTTGTCCTTGTCGTCCCCCGCTCCCGCGTGGCCGGCCAACGACAGCGCCGCGGCGACGAGCGCCGCGGCGGCAAGCATTGAGATGGCGTTGGGACGAGCCACGACGCCCACGATATCGCCGGCGCGCGGCGCCCCGCGGAACAAAGCCCTTTTGCGGCCGCCCCTACTTCTCGCCGAGGCAGATGGCGATCAGGTCGTCGCGAGACACCGGCTTCAGGTGCACGCCCGCGCACCCGGCGCGGCGCGCCCGCTCGCGGTCGATGCTGAGGGCCGCGGCCGTGAGGGCCACCACGCGCCCCGAGTAGCCGCGGGCACGGATGCGTTCGGTGGCCTCGATGCCGTCCATCCCGGGCATCTGGATGTCCATCAGCACGAGGTCCGGCGAGTAGCTGCCGTCGAAGCGGGAGACCGCGGAGATGCCGTCGGCCGCGACGTCCACCGTGGCGCCGGCGATCCGCATCAGCGCCGCCAGGATGCGCTGCGAGTCGATGCTGTCCTCGACGAGGAGCACGCGCACGCCCACCAGCGGCCCCGAAGATGCCGGCCGCGCCGGCAGCGGCAGCGGTTCG
Source organism: Planctomycetota bacterium (assembly GCA_016873255.1). GTDB lineage: Bacteria > Planctomycetota > Phycisphaerae > Phycisphaerales > SM1A02 > UBA966. Next base: position 50,309 of record VGXR01000003.1, on the reverse strand, counting down.
GGCAGGTCGGCCGCGTCGGCGCGCGGTGCCCGGAACACGAACGTGAACACGCTCCCGCGACCCTGCTCGCTGGCCACCTCGATGCACCCGCCGAGGAGCGTCGCCAGGCGGTGGCTGATGGAGAGCCCGAGCCCCGTGCCGCCGTGCTCGCGAGTGTGAGAGGTGTCGGACTGGGTGAAGGGCTCGAACAGCCCGGGAAGGAGCGCCGCATCGATCCCGCGGCCGGTGTCGCGCACGGCCACCCGGATATCGATGTCGCGCGTGCCCACAGCCTCCGCGGACACGGCAATGTCGACCCCGCCCTGCTCGGTGAACTTCACGGCATTGCCCACGAGGTTGAGGAGGATCTGCCGGATGCGGACCGGGTCGCTGCGCACGGGCACGCGGGCAAGTTCATCCTGCACGGAGTGATCCAGCCGGATGCCCTTGCTCATGGCGCGCACCGCGAGGAGGCGCGCCACGTCGCGCACCACGTCGGGAACGGAAACGGCGCCCAGCTCGAGGTCGAACCGCCCGGCCTCGATCTTGGAGAGGTCGAGCAGGTCGTTGATGATGGCCAGCAGGTGGTCACCGTTTCGGCGGATGGTCTCGACCCAGTCGGCGCGCTCCGCAGGATCGGCGTTGCCGTCGCGGAGCAGCTCGGCGAAGCCGAGGATGGCGGTCATCGGCGTGCGGATCTCGTGGGAGATGTTGGCGAGGAAGTTGCTCTTGGCCGCGCTGGCGGACTCGGCGGCCTCGCGCAGCCGGCGCTCCTCGCGCTCCTTCTCCTGCAGGGTGGCCACCAGGCGCTCGAGGTCGCCGAGCTGCATGTTGGCGGCCTCGATCACCATCGCGTAGTCGGCGCTGCCGTCGTGCGGCGCGAAGTCGCGGATCCCCACCGGCCACGACCACATGCTGCTCTGGTCGACGATGCGCGGCGAACCAACGAAGGCCAGCTCGCCGTTCCCGAGGTCGGCGAACTGCCCGCGCATCTGGAGCGAGGTGCCGCGGATGCCGATGACCGCAAGCCGGTCGACGAGCGACCGCACCTCGTCCATCGACGATGCGCGCGGCCGCTGCGGCTCGAAGCGATCGAGGAATGCCGCGCCCGGCGCGTCGGGCAACACCTTGGCGAGCGAGCGACCGACGGCGGTCACCGTCCCGTCCGCGGCGATGCGCACGTGGAACGGGAAGAGGCGGTCGATGACGGCCGGCCCGTCCTGCGGCACGGTCAGGCCCCCCCGCCCGGGAACGTGACCAGGAACGCATCGTGCGCGGCACCGCCGTCGCGCGACTGCACCTGCCGCACCTCGATCGCCTCGCCGTACATGGCGCCGATCCCCTCGAGCACGCCGTGCACGAAGGGCGCAAGCCCAGGCCGCGGCGAGAAGTAGTGGACGAGCAGCGCCCCGCCCTCGGCATCCTCGCACCGGAACTGCGGCATGGTGACGCCGGGGAACGAGAGCGCAAGGCGCGTATGAAGCTCGTTGAGCGCAGGGAGCAGCTCGCGCACGCTCGATGCCATGCCGTACATCACCTTGCCCCAGGGCTGCCGCTCGGCGAACGCCATCCAGTAGTGGCCGAAGGCATGCAGGGCATCCGGCAGCGGCACCCCGAGCTGCGCGGCCACCGCGCCCGCGAGGTCGTAGGTCACCTGGTCCGGGTACTGGCGCATGACCACGAACACGCGGTCCTGCACGCCGGCCTGCTGGCGGATCCGGTCCCACGCCTCGGTGCCGAGGCGTTCGGTGACCATCTCCTGCAGTGCCTGGTTGACCAAGCCGAGCATCAGGCCTCCGCCTCCATCGGGAACGCACGGACGTGGAACCGGTCGTGCGGGGCGCCGGCATCGCGCGAATCGACCTGCCGCACCTCCACGCGTTCGCGGTAGAGCCTGCCGAGGCCCTCGATCAGCCCCACGACGAACGGCGCAAGCCCGGGGCGATCGCTGCGGTACTCGACCAGCACGCCGTCCTGCACGCGCTCGACGCCGAACGACGGCGGTCGGAGCTCCGGGAAGCTGAGCGCGATGCGGGCATGCATCTCGTCGAGAGCGGCCAGCAGCTCGTAGGTGTTGCGCCCGGAGGCATGCATGAGCTTGCCCCACGGTCCGCGGTCGGCGTAGGACACCCAGTACACGCCGAAGGCATGCAGCGCCTTCGGGAGGGGCATGCCGAGTTCCTCCGCGGCAGCGCCTGCAAGCGCGTACGTCACGGAGTCGGGATACTGCTTCATGGCCACGAAGGCGGGCTCGTCGACACCGGCCTGCGCGGTGATGCGGGCCCAGGCCTCGGGGCCCGCCGTCTCCTTGATCATCGCCTCGAGCGCCTGGTTCACCATGCCGTACATGCATCGCTCCTTCCCGCCGGACCGCACCACGCTACCCGCAGGCCGCCGGACACGGCCCGGGGCCGCTGCCCTGACGGCACTTGCCGTCGCCGCACTCGCGGGCGCGATGCTCGCGGGCTGCGCGTCGCGGCCGCGCGCCGCGTCAGGGCCGTCCGCCCCGCTGCCGGCCCCGGGCACGCGCGCCGCGCGCCCGCCGAACGTGATCCTCGTGATTGCCGACGACCTGAGCGCCGCGGAGCTTGGCTGCTACGGGCAGGCACGGATCCGCACCCCGCGCATCGACGCGCTGGCACGCGAGGGCGTGCGGCTGACGGCGTTCGATTCCGCCGCCGCGGTCTGCGCGCCGAGCCGGGCGATGCTCCTGACCGGGCTGCATGCCGGCCACGCAGGCATCCGGGACAACCGCGAGATCGGCGCCGAGGGCCAGCAGCCGATCGGCGCATCCACCCCCACGCTGGTGCACGACCTCGACCGGCGCGGATACGCGACGGGGCTCTTCGGCAAGTGGGGGCTCGGCGGCCCGGGCAGCGCAAGCGAGCCCCTTGACTGCGGGTTCGACCGCTTCACGGGCTACCTCTGCCAGCGCAAGGCCCACGACCACTATCCGCCATCACTCTGGAGCGACCGGACGAAGGTCGAGCTGGGCGGAACAACCTACGCCAACGACGCCATCCGCGACGCCGCCGTGCGGTTCGTGGAGGACCATGCGGGCGCGCCGTTTCTCTTGGTGCTCGCGTCGCCGCTTCCGCACCTGGCGCTGCAGGTGCCCGACGAGGACCTGCGCGGGTATGAGGGGGCCTTCCCGGAGCAGCCCTACGACGGGTCGCGCGGCTACCTGCCGCACCCCACGCCGCGCGCCGCCTACGCGGCGATGATCTCGCGCTTCGATCGCGACGTGGGAGCCATCGTCGATGCCGTGCGCGCCGCCGGCATCGAGCGCGAGACCATCGTGCTGGTCACCGCCGACAACGGCGCGACGCACGACGTCGGGGGCGTGGACACCGGGTACTTCGCGTCGACCGGAGGGCTCCGAGGCCGCAAGGGAACCCACTTCGAGGGCGGGCTGCGGGTGCCGTTCGTGGCATGGGCGCCGGGGCGGATCGCGCCCGGCCGCGTGCTCGACGACCAGGCGTGGACCGTCGACCTGCGGGCCACCATCGACGCATGGTGCGCGGCGGGCGCCCCTCCCACGGACGGCCGGAACCTCGCCGGGTGGCTCGACGGGCGCACGCCCCAGCCCCCGCGAGCATTCGAGGGGTACTGGGAGTCGCCCGGCTACGGCGGCCAGCAGGCTGCGGCGTGGACCGACGGACCGCACCGATGGAAGGCCATCCGCCTGCGGCTTGCCACGGACGGGCTGTGGGCACCGGTGCAGCTCTTCGACCTCGCCGCCGACCCCAACGAGGCAAACGACGTGGCGGCGGACCACCCTCGGGAGACGGCGGAGGCATGGAGAAGAATGACCGACGCGCGGATGCCCAGCGAGGTCTTTGCGCTTCCGGGCGCGGCGCGCGGAGAAATGCCGGTAGAAAGCATTATTCGGACTACACCACCACGCACGTAAGTCGCCTCTCGAACCGAATCTGTGGGAAGCGGGTCATTTCTCTGGGGAAATGCGTGACTCCGCAGAGTTACCCGATACGGTGAGGCTGCTCGATCCAGGCCTGTCCGACTGATGCCCGTTCCCTCAGTGGGCCTGGTCCACCGGTTTCCCCTTCCGTGGGCACAGCGATGGCACCTCCCCCGATCCAGGCAACGGCATCCAAGCACACCACCACGCACGCCGCCGGCGCATCCTTCGAGAAGGTCGCGCAGGGCGCCCTCCTGAGGCTCCGAGACGCCGCCCGCACGGCATTCGTGGCGGCCGGTGGCCCTGACTTCAATTCGCTGTCGCTGAGCCGAAAGCTGACCATCGACAAGAGCCTCTCCTGGCGCCTGGTGCGGTTCGCGGCGGAAGACGACGTGTTCGCCGGCAGCAAGCACCTGCCCGGCGACGCTGGCCTGCGCATCTTCGCGCGCGCCATCCGAGGGGGGCTGGTGCCCGCCTCCGTGGCCACCGAGTACTCCGAGGCGCTCGATGCGCTCGATGCCGTCGTCAAGGAGCACGCCGGGAGTCGAGCCGCGTTCCGCGCGCTCCTCACCAACTGCGCAAGCGAACAGCCCGGCGAAGTGCACGGCACCGAGTTCCGCCGGTCCGCATTCCAGGCCAACTCCGCGCTGTGGGGCATCGAGGCCACCACGCGCCTCCTCTGCGCATTCCTGACCGCGGGCGACCGCTGCACGGACGTGACGCTCGTGAGCGGGTTCCTCGGACTCCGTCGCATGCGGCGCGACCTGTCGTGGCCGCTCGCGAGGCGACGGGTGCTCGGCCACGAAGGACGCACCCGCGAGCGGATCGCCATGCCGCTCGATCCGTCGGTGCCGATGGATGTGCCCCCGCTCCTGTCCGAGTACTCCAGCGTGAATGCCGAGAGCCTTCGCTCCATCAGCACCGAGCACGGCTTCTGGTACGAGCTTCCCGAGGGCGAGATCGGCGGCACCGCCGCGGTCGACTGCATGTTCGGCGAACGCATGCCGAGCGCAGGCCCCGCGGCGCGCGCGGGCTGCATCGAGCGGTCCGAGGTGCTCCTGCGCCTTGACATTCCCTCCGAGCACGTCCTCATGGACATCTTCGTGGACCGCGACATCCCGCTCGCGGGCACGCCCTCGGCCGCGCTGTTCGGGCTGCTCACGGGCGGCAACGGCGAGAACACGCCCGACCGCGAACGGCAGCGCATGCCGATCTGCGAGCAGCCCATGGAGATCGGCATCGAGCCGAAGTCATGGGTCACCCCCGTGGCACCAAGGCACTGGGAGGTGGTCCATGACTGCATGCGCTGGCTCGACCGGAGGCCCGCATCCTTCCGGGTGTTCCGCCTGGCGCTGCGGTATCCGATCATCCCGACGGCGCTCGTGGTGACCACGCCCATCGGCTCGGAGTGACGCACCGATAGAATCCGGCCGCGATGGGCGCAGCCTCGGATGCCGAACCCAGCGGCGGACTCGGCGGACGGATCGGCCTCCTGGCCGGGCCGGGCCTCGGTGCGGCGCTGGTCGCGTGGACGCACCCGTCGGCAGGCGCGCACGGCGGGCTGTCGGCCGAGGGCGCGCTGACGCTGGGCATGCTCGCCTGGATGTCGGTGTGGTGGGTCACCCAGGCGGTGGAACTCGCCGTGACGGCGCTGATCCCGCTGGTGGCGCTGCCGCTCCTGGGGCTTGCCTCGTTCCGGCAGGTGGCCGCGTGCTTTTCCGACAGCGTGATCTTCCTCTTCGCCGGCGGATCGGTCCTCGCCATGGCGCTCGACCGCCACGGGCTCACGGCGCGGTTCGTGCACGCGCTGCTCTCGGCCGCCGGGACGCGGCCGGTGGCCGTGATGGGCGCGGTGTTCGTGGCATCGGCCTGCGTCAGCGCATTCGTCAGCAACACCGCGACCGCCGCGCTGGTGCTTCCGCTTGCGATGGGATTGGTGGCCCGCGCGGCACCCCTTCCCGGAAGCGAGGCGCACCTGCAGGAACGGTCGCGCCGCAACTTCGCGTCGGCGGTGCTGCTTGCGGTGGCCTACGGCGCGACCGTGGGAGGAGGCGCGACGCTCGTCGGCAGCCCCCCGAACGGCGTGGCCGCCAACTACCTGCGTGCCGAGGGCGTGGAGGTGACGTTCCTTTCGTGGCTCAAGGTGGGCCTTCCCGTGGCGGTGCTCGCGGTGCCGGTGTGCATCGCGGTGATCGCGTGGATGCTGCCCTGCGGGCACGTCCGGCTGTCGCACGAGCGCAGGCAGGCGTTCCCGCGGCTCGGGTTCGCCGGGCGCGCCGCGCTCGCCGTGTTCGCGGCGACCGTCGCGTGCTGGGTGGTGCTGCCGAGCCTGCCCGAGGGCTGGAAGCCCAAGGACCTCCCCGACGGCGCCATCGCGGCGGCGGCGGCGGCAGTGCTCCTGGCGCTGCCCGCCCGCGACGGCAGCGGCGAGCGGATCGTGCCGTGGGACGTGGCCAAGGGCATGCCGTGGCATGTCTTCATCCTGTTCGGGGGCGGCCTGGCCATCGGTGAGGCGATGGAGCGAAACGGCGTCTCGCAGGCCATCGGCAGCGCGTTCGCGGGCCTCGGCGACCTGCCGCGGCCCGTCATCATCGGCACCATCGTCACCTGCCTCGCGTTCGCGAGCGAGGTGGGAAGCAACACCGCGCTCGCGGCCACGGCCATCCCGGTGGTGGCCGCGGCGGGGCCGGCGCTCGGGCTCACCCCGCAGGAGGTGGCGTTCGCCACGGCACTGGGCGCGAGCTACGCGTTCATGCTGCCGGTGGGCACGCCGCCCAATGCCCTGGTGTTCGGCACGGGAATGGTCCGCTACCGCGACATGGTGCGCGTGGGGTTCGTCCTCAACGTGGCGATGGCGGCGCTCGTCACCGCGGCCCTCAGCGTGCTCTGCTGAACGCGCCGGGCGCGGCGCGGCGGCCGCATGCGGTCAGCGGGCGATCGCGGGCCGCACCTTCATGGCCACGTCGATCACGCTCATGGCACGATCGCGGAGGGCGGGTTCGAGCGGCAGGCGCGGCAGGCGCAGGCGCTCGCTCCCCCAGCCGGCGCGCGCCTGCGCGAGCTTCACCAGGTGCACGAACTCCGGCACGGCATCGAGCCGCAGGAGCGGCAGGAACCAGCGGTAGAGCTCCTCGGCATCCTCCATGCGGGCGGGGTCGGAACGCGCATCGACGGCCAGCTCGAAGAGCCGCACGGTCTCGGCGGGGAAACCGTTCACGAGGCCCGCGATCCAGCCCTCCGCTCCCGCGGCCACGCCCTCGAGCACCATGTCGTCGATCCCGACGAACACGCAGAGGCGGTCGCCGGCGACGGCGCGGATGGCGGTCATGCGGCGGATGTCGCCGCTCGATTCCTTGACGGCGTGCAGGTTCGCGTGGTCGCGCGCGAGTTCCGCGGCCTGCTCCGGCAGCACGTCGGTGCCGTAGGCGGGCGGGTTGTTGTAGAGCATGCAGCCGAGCGGCGTGCTTTCGAGGATGCGCGCGAAGTGCGTGCGCGTCTCGCGCCAGCGGCCCCGGTACGCGTAGGGCGGGAGCACCATCAGCCCGCGGCAGCCCTCGGCCTGCGCGGCCCGCGCGATGTCCACGGCCTCGCGCGTCGAGCAGGCGCCGACCGCGGCCACCACGGGAACGGAAGCACCGACCGACTGCACGGCGGCACGCCAGAGCGATCGCTTCTCGTCCATCGAGAGGAGCCCACCCTCGCCCAGCGAGCCGGGGGTCACGACTGCGGAGCACCCATGCTGCACCATCCATGCGGCATGGCGGCCGAAGAGCTCGAGGTCGATCGTGTCGTCGGCGCGGAGCGGCGTGGTGATGGCGGGGAAGACTCCGTGCCAGTCGGCGCGCTGCATGGGCTGGTGCTGCATGGGGGTGTTCATCGGTCGGGGACGGACGCGTGCGGCACGATGCCGTGGCGGAACGGGTCGGAGGCCTCGAGCACGAGCGAGCCCTCGGCGGTGATCCACGCGCGGCCGCGGATGACGGGGACGATCCCGCCGCCGGGCGCGGCCCGGTACCACGACTCGAACACGCTCCCGACCACGGATTCCTGCCGCCACACGTCACCCGGCGCGAGCGCACCGCGCGCGGCGAGGCACGCGAGCTTGGCGCTGGTGCCCGTGCCGCAGGGCGAGCGGTCGTATGCGCCGCCCGGGCACAGGACGAAGTTGCGGGCGCTGTTGCGCGGGTCGTGCGGCGGGCCGACAAGCTCCACGTGGTCCACGCGCACGCCGCCTGCGGCGCCGGGCCCGAGCGCATCGAGCGCGGCGCGGATGCGCAGCGACAGGTCGGTGAGCGCGCGCCAGTTGCCCACGTCGAGCCGCTCTCCGTGGTCGGCGCAGAGGTAGAAGCCGTTGCCGCCCCACGCGACGTCGCCCGTGACGCGGCGGCCGCCGCCGAGGTCGAGCGCCAGGTCCCGCACGGCGACGCGCGCGGGCACGTTCTCCACCTCCACGGCGGCGGTGCCGTCGTCCCCGGGCACGAGCGTCGCGGACACCGTACCGACCGGCGTGTCGAGCCGCACGGTGCGCCGCGCCGACCGTTCGATGCGCCCCAGGTGCGCGAGCGTCCGCACCACGCCGATGGTGCCGTGGCCGCACATCCCGAGGACGCCCGCGTTGTTGAAGAAGATCACGCCCACGACGCAGTCCGGGTCCGGCGAGGGCACGAGCATCGCGCCCACCAGCACATCGTGGCCGCGCGGCTCGTTCACGCATGCGGCGCGGAACCAGTCGTGCCGGCCGCCGAGGTCGGCGGCCATCTCCGCGACGGTCCGGCCCGCGAGCGCGGGCCCGCCGGAGAGCACGGTGCGCGTCGGCTCGCCCTCCGTGTGGCTGTCGACGAAGGTGATCGCTTCACCGGCGCTCATGGACGCAGGATAGGGACGGTGCGCACGCACCCGGTACCTTGCGCGCATGGAACGACGCGACTTCCTCCGAGCCGGGATTGCGGCCTCCGCGGGGGCCGCAGCCCTCGCGGGCACCGCCGACGTCACCGCGGCGGCGGCGCAGCCCAAGGGGCGGATCCGCCAGAGCGTGTGCGCGTGGTGCTTCGGCGGCATGAAGCTCGAGGACCTCTGCGCCATGGCCAGGCGCTGCGGCATCGGGGCCGTGGACCTCCTCGACGAGCCGCAGTGGGCCACGGTGAAGGCCGCGGGCCTGCAGTGCGCCGTGGCCAACGGCCCGGGCGGCATCACGAAGGGCTGGAACCGCACCGAGCACCACGACCAGCTGGTGAAGCGGAGCGAGGAGCTGCTCCCCGAGGTGGGTGCCGCCGGCATCCCGCAGATGATCGTCTTCAGCGGCAACCGCGACGGCATGGCCGACGCCGAGGGCCTGCGCAACTGCGCGGCGGGCCTGCGCCGAATCATGCCGCTCGCCGAGCGCTCGGGCGTGACGGTGATCATGGAGCTGCTCAACTCCAAGGTGGATCACCGCGACTACATGTGCGACCGCACGGCCTGGGGCGTGGAGCTCTGCAAGCAGGTGGGGAGCGACCGGTTCCGGCTGCTCTACGACATCTACCACATGCAGGTGATGGAGGGTGACGTGATCCGCACCATCCGCGACCACCATGCGTGGATCGCCCACTACCACACCGCGGGCAATCCCGGGCGCTCCAACCTGGACGACACGCAGGAGCTGAGCTACCGCGGCATCTGCGCGGCGATCGCCGACACCGGCTTCAAGGGGTGGGTGGCGCAGGAGTTCATGCCGCGAGGCGACGCGGAGCAGGCGCTCGCCGCCGCCGTGCGCGCCTGCGACGCGTGAGGCGCACGGCGGGGGTATCCTCACCGCCACGATGTCCACCCCAGACACCACCGGCTACAACGAGGCGGAGCGCCAGTTCCACGAGAAGGACCAGCAGGCCCTCGCAGCGCTGCGCACGCAGCTTGACGCGCGGCGCGCGGAGGCGCGGCGAGCGGCGGAGAAGGCGGCCCACTGGATGCGCTGCCCGAAGTGCGGCGGCCAGATGAAGGAGCACGCAATGGGGTCGGTGATGGTCGACCAGTGCACCGCCTGCGGAGGCGTCTACTTCGACGCGGGCGAGTTCGAGGCGCTGGCCAGGCACCAGAAGACCACCAGCCCGATGCTCGACCGGCTCTTCTCCTGGATGCCGTCCTGGCGCGTCGGCGGCGACGCTCGAGCTTCCTGACGCAAGCGCCCCGCGTTGCAGGCTGACCCGCAGATCCACTGGCACGGCATCGCGCAGCTGCTCGGCGGCGTCGGGCTGTTCCTCCTCGGGATGACGCTCCTCACCGAGGGCCTGAAGTCGCTGGCCGGCCCGGGCCTGCGCCGGTCGCTGCAGCGCGTCACGGCGCGGCCCACGCAGGGCTTCGGGGCGGGCGTCGCGATGACCGTCGCCACGCAGGCCTCGAGCGCCACGGTGCTCGCCACCATCGGCTTCGTGACCGCGGGCATGCTGACGACGGCCTCGGCGGTGCCCGTGGTCGCCGGCGCGACGGTCGGCACCTCGAGCACCACCTGGATCGTGGCGACCGTCGGCCTGAGCCGAGATGCATCGAGCGTGCTGATGCCGCTGGTGGCGGTTGGCGCCCTGCTGCGCACGCTCGGGCGCGGCCCGTGGCGCCATGCGGGGACCGCCATCGCCGGCGCGGCAGTGCTGCTCTTCGCGATCGCCGTGGTGCGAGAAGGCGTCGGCGACATAGCGGCGCTGCTCGACCTCGGGTCGCAGGAGGCGACGTCGGTCGCGGGGCGGCTCGGCACCGTTGCCATCGGCATCCTCCTCGGCGTGGCGATGCAGTCGAGCGCCGCGCCGATCGCGCTGGCGATCGTCGGGCTGCAGGGCGGCGCGATCGCGTGGGACGTGGCCGCGCACCTTGCCGTCGGCGCCAGCGTCGGCACCACCAGCACCGGCCTGCTGGCCACGCTCGGCACGCGCGCAAGCGCCCGGCGCATCGCCGCGGCGTGGACCACCTGCGCCTCGGTGCAGGCCGCGATCGCCATGCTTGCGTTCGCGCCGCTCGCGTGGTTCGCGCACGCGGTCGGCGCCGCCGCGGGCAGCATGCTCGGCGCACCGGAGGGCCCCGTGGCGATCGCCGCCTTCCACACCGCGTTCACGGGCCTGGGCCTGGTGCCGCTGGTGGCCGCGCCCCGCGCGTGGGCACGCGCGATCGCCTTCTTCGTGCCGGACACGTCGGGCATCCCGCCCGTGGTGCAGTACGACCGCAGCGCGCTCGAGGTGCCCGGCGTCGCGGCCGCCACCGCGCGTCGCGGGCTCCTGCAGGCCGCCGCAGCCGTGACCGACCTCGGCCTTGCCGCGCTCCGGGGCCGCGACGACGCGCTCGAGGACCGCATCGACAACGCCTCGCACAGCCTCGAGGCCACGCGCGAGTTCCTCGGGGAGATCGCGGTGCCGGAGGGCGACCGGGGCACGGTGGACCTGCAGCGCGGGTCGGTGGGTGCGCTCGACCACCTCGCACGCCTCGTCGGCGATGTTCGCAACCTCCGGCGCATCGGGCACGCGCCCGCAACGGTGCCGGAGGTCGACGAGTACCTCGCGGAGGCGGCTGCCGCGCTCGAGGCATTCCGGTCATGGCTTGCGGACCCGTCGTCGCCGCTGCCGCTCGCATCGCTCAAGGCCGCGTCATCGGCGCTCGGCGCGCGGCGGAAGGCCGAGCGCACCGCGGCGCTCAACCGCACCGCCACCGGCGCGCTCGACCCGGAGCGCGCCATCCGCGGGCTCGACGCCATGCGCTACGCGGACCGCATGGCCCACCACGCGGCCAAGGCCGCGACCTACCTCGCGGGCAACGGGGCGACGAGGGCACCGGGCACGGACGGAGCACAGGAGCAGGACGAGCCCGCGTGAATCGCTCGGTGGCGAACCGACCAGTAGCGAACCGACCAGTAGCGAACTGACCAGTAGCGAACTGACCAGTAGCGAACCGATCAGTAGCGGCCGGTGGTGTTCACCGTGTCGTACGGCGTGCCACCCGGGCGTTCCATCAGCCAGAAGCGGCTCCACTCGTCGGCGAGGGAGCGGAGGTTCTGGTTGTAGACCATCGAGTCGTTCTGCCGGCGGCGGTCCCAGCTCTCGAACTGGCCGTTGAGGTCGGGGGTGGGGTTCGAGGCAATGGCGTCGAACGACACCAGGTACGCGCCGTTGCAGGTCTCGTCGAGGTCGGCGATCTTCTTGGAGAGGTCCGTCGAGACGGCGCCCTTGTCCGCCATCTCGGCTGCCACTTCCTGGCGCTGCTGCGTGACGGCGTTCTGGAGGGCCGCGGGCAGGACCTTGATGCGCGAGTCACCGGCCTCGAGCTCGTACCAGTGGGTCTCCGGCAGTTTCTCCGACCGGTACAGCGTGGTCGGCTGCGGGGTGTAGCACCCCTGCAGGGCGAGGACGGCGAGGACGAACGGGACGGCGAGGCGGGACGGCTTCATCTGGAATCCTGTCTGCGTTTCGGGGACGGCCGTGAAGGATAACCGATCCCGGAGGCCACCTGCGGACCGGGACCATACGCACCGGCATCGGCAGCGGATTCGCAAATGGCCGGGCGCCGGGGCACGCGCGGAAAACCGGCGAAAAGGCCGCAAAATCGCGCGCCCGGCGGCTAGCGCAATTCGACGGTCGCAAACCGGCCCGGGCGCTCCACGGAGCACCCGTGGCGCGCCGCAAGCAGGTCCGCCAGCGCCGCCCGCTGCCGATCCTCGCCGTGCGTGAGCACCACCCGCCGGGCGGCAGGCGAACCGCCCGGCGCCAACCATGACTCCAGCCCGCCCTGCCCGGCATGGGCGCTCAGGCCGTTGACGGTGCGGACGTCGGCCCGCACCACGACGTCCTCCCGGAAGATGCGGACCGACTTGGCGCCGTCCACGAGCCTTCGGCCGAGCGAACCTTCCGCCATGAAGCTCGTGAGCAGCACCTGGACGCCGCGCTTCCAGAGATTGTGCCGCAGGTGGTGCAGGATGCGGCCGCCCTCGCACATGCCGCCGCCGGCGATGACCACCGCCGGGTCCCAGCGGTCGTTCAGCTCGCGGCTCTGCTGCGGCGTGACGCACATGGTGACGCTCGCCAGCTCGCGCCGCGTCTGGCCGCTTCGGGCGCGGCCGATCGACTCCGCGTCGAACTCCTCCGGGTACTTCATGTAGATCTCGGTGGCGCGGATGGCCATGGGGCTGTCGAGGTAGACGGGCACCTGCGGCGCCGTGCCCTCGCGTGCGATCTCCGCCAGAACGTGCAGCAGGAGCTGGGCGCGGCCCACCGCGAAGCTCGGCACCAGCACCTTCTTCTTCTGCCACGCGCTCTGCTCGAGGATGCCGCGCAGCTCGGCGAGCGTCTGCTCGGCGGGACGGTGGTTGCGGTCGCCGTAGGTGGACTCCAGGAACACCAGGTCCGCCTGCGGGCACGGGACCGGGTCCTTCAGGATGGGCATGCGGCCCTGGCCGATGTCGCCGGAGAAGACCACGGTGCGCGTGGTGCCGCCCTCGGTAACCCGCATCTCGACGCTCGCGGAGCCCAGGATGTGGCCCGCGTCCTGGAAGCGCAACGAGACGCCGTCGGCCACCTCCACGGCCTCGCCGTAGCCGTGCCCCCTGAACCGCTCGCACACGCGCTCCACCTCCTTCACGCCGTAGAGGGGGACCGCGTCGGGTTCCTGGCCGGTGCGTTCCTTCCAGCGGTTCTCGCGCTCGGCGTCGCCCGCCTGGATGGACGCGGAGTCGCGCAGCAGGAGCTCGGCCAGCTCGCACGTGGCGCGCGTGGCGTGGACGGGGCAGCGCAGCCCGTCGAGGAGCGGCAGCCGCCCGACATGGTCGATGTGCGCGTGCGTCAGCACCACGGCGTCGAGGCGCGGGGGCTCCACGGGGCCAAGCTCGCGGTTCTTGCCGTTGCCCGAGCCGCGCCCCTGGAACAGGCCGAAGTCAACGAGCACGCGGGACTTCGCGGTCTCCACCAGGTAGCCGCTGCCGGTCACCTCGCCGGCGGCGCCGAGGATCGTGATGCGCATGCAGGCAGCCTACGCGCCGGGCCAGCGCGCGGCCGGGATCACGGACGCCCCCGCCGCCGCGTGGACGCGCCGCCACGCCGGCCGGCGGCCGAGCCGGCGCGCCGCGCCCGCCGCGATGCGGTCTCCGACGCCCGGCTGCGCGGCATCGGCGAGCACGATCACGCTGCCGCCGAAGCCCGCGCCCGTCATGCGCGCGCCGAAGACGCCGCCTCCGGAGCCCACGGCGCGCGCCTCGTCGACGATGGCGTCGAGCTCGCGCGTGCTCACGGCGAAGTCATCGCGCAGCGACTGGTGCCCCTGCGCCATGAAGAGCCCGAAGACGTCGAGGTCGCCGCGGCGGAGCGCGTTGGCGCCGAGCTGCACGCGCTGCATCTCGCGCACCACGTGGCGCGCGCGGCGCTCGAGGAGCTCCGGCAGGCGCGCCGTCCGCAGCGCCACCTCGTCGACGTCCCGCAGCGACGTCGCGCGCAGGGCGCGCGTGGCCTCCTCCACCTCGCGGCGCCGCTGCGCGTACCGGCCGTCCTCCAGCGAGCGGTGCACGCCGCTGTCGAACACCAGGAGCTGCGCGCGCGACTCGGGCGGGAACGGCACGAAGCGGACATCGAGCGTCCGGCAGTCGATGAGGAGCGCATGGCCCTCGCGCGCGAGCGCGCATGTCACCGGGTCCATCATGCCGCAAGGCACGCCTCGGAACGCGCCCTCGGCCTCCTGGCAGAGCCGCGCGAGCGGCAGGCCGAAGAGCGGCGCCGAGAGCGCCTCGGCCACTGCCGTGCCGAGCGAGACCGCGAACGCCGCGCTCGAGCTCAGGCCCGCGCCGATGGGGACGTCGCTCGCCAAGGCCATCTCGAGCGGCGGCACCTTGACTCCCTCGCGAGAGAAGCCGGCCAGCACCCCGAGCGCGAGGTTCGACCACGCCGCATCGCCGACGGCGAGCGGCCGCGGGTCGGCTGGCGCGGGCAGCTCGGCAAGCGATGCCAGGTCCTCGCTCCACGCCCGCCAGCGACCGTCGGACGCCACCCGCACCGCGGCCACGCAATCGAGGTCGATGCCGATCGGCAGCACGCACCCATCTGCATAGTCGACGTGCTCGCCAACCAGGTTGACGCGGCCGGGGGCCCGGGCGAGCGCCGCGGGCCGGCCGCCGAAGCGGCGCGCGAACGCGGCGATCGCGCGTACGGCGGCGGGGGCTGGCGCTGCGTCGGGCACGGGGCGAGGATAGCCCCGCGGCCCGGGGCGGGGCTAAACTGCGCGTCCCATGAACGACCTCATCGTGGCAAAGGGACTCCGGAAGTCGTTCGGCTCGTTCGAGGCGGTCCGCGGCGTCGACCTCACGGTCCCCGCGGGGCAGGTGCTCGGCTTCCTCGGCCCCAACGGCGCCGGCAAGAGCACCACCATGCGCATGCTGACCGGCTTCCTCGAGCCGACCGAGGGCACCGTGACGCTCAGCGGCATCTCGCTCGCCGACGACCCGATCGCGGCGAAGCGCACGTTCGGCTACCTGCCGGAGGGCGCGCCCGCCTACGGGGACATGCGCGTCGAGGAGTTCCTGCTCTTCGCCGCGCGCTCGCGCGGCTACGACGACGCCGAGGCGCGCCGCCGCGTCGACGCCGCGATCGACCGGCTCCACCTGGGGCCCTACCGCAAGCAGCTGGTGGAGACGCTCTCCAAGGGCTACAAGCGCCGCACGGGCCTGGCCCAGGCGATCCTCCACGACCCGCCGATCCTGGTGCTCGACGAGCCGACCGACGGGCTCGACCCGAACCAGAAGCACGAGGTGCGCGAGCTGATCCGCCGCCTCGGCGGCGAGCGCGCGATCGTGCTGAGCACGCACATCCTCGAGGAGGTGGAGGCCGTGTGCACGCGCGCCGTCATCATCAACGAGGGACGGATCGTCTTCGACGGCACGCCCGGGCAGCTCGACGCGAAGGCGTCCCGGGACGTGACCCGCAACCGACTCGACCACGTGTTCCGCATGCTCACCACCAGCGACGTCGCGCGCCGCGCAGGAGCAGCCCGATGACCGCCACGCAACGCATCGCAAGCGTCTTCCGGCGCGAGTTCACCGCGTACTTCTCCAGCCCGCTCGCCGGGATCTTCCTGGTGATCTACCTGTTCATGTCGGGCATCTTCACGTTCCAGCTCGGCGGGCTGTACGAGCGGGGCCAGGCCGACCTGCGGCCGTTCTTCCAGGGCCAGCCGTGGCTCAACCTGTTCCTGGTGCCGGCGCTCAGCATGCGCCTCTGGGCCGAGGACCGGCGCACGGGCACCATCGAGCTCCTCCTCACGCTGCCGTACTCGGTGTGGGACCTGGTGCTCGGCAAGTTCCTCGCGGCCTGGGCGTTCGCGTGCGTCGCGCTGGCGCTGACCGTGCCGCTCTGGGTGACGGTCGGCTGGCTCGGCAGCCCCGACCACGGCGCCATCCTGGTGGGCTACCTGGCGTGCGCGCTGCTCTCCGCGGGCTTCCTCGCGGTGGGCGCGTTCCTGTCGGCCTTCACCAAGAACCAGGTGATCGCCTTCGTCCTGTGCGGCGTCGCCAGCTTCCTGCTCCTCGTCACCGGCTTCCCGGTGGTGCTCGACTTCGTGAGCGGCTGGCTGCCGCGCGCGGCGGTCGAGGCGATCAGCGCGATGAGCGCGATGACGCACTTCGAGAGCATGATGCGCGGCGTCCTCGACGGCCGCGACGTCCTGTACTTCGGCTCGATCACCGCGGCCTTCCTGTTCCTCAACGGGGTGGTCGTCGAATGGAAGAAGGCGGAGTGAACCCATGGCAGCACGAACCGAGACCCGACGCAACGCGATCCTGACCATCGCCGCCGTCCTGGTGGGCGTGGTCGCCCTCAACACCGTCATCGACGTGGTGGTGCCCTGGCTGCGCGCCGACCTCACGCAGGACCGCCTCTACAGCACGAGCCGCGGCGTCGACCGCGTGCTGGCCACGCTCGACGAGCCGGTGCGCATCGACTACTTCTGGACGCAGGAGGGGTCGAAGGACCAGCCGCTGATCCGCGCGCACGGGCAGCGCGTGCGCGAGTACCTCGAGGAGCTCGAGCGCCGCGCCGGCGGCAACCTCGAGGTGCGCTTCATCGACCCCGAGCCCTTCAGCGAGGCCGAGGACGAGGCGCGCGCCGCCGGCCTGCCGGCGCTTGCCGTCGACGGCAGCGGCCGCACGCTGACCCTGGGCCTGGTGATCCGCGGGCCGACCGACCGCAAGGAGGTCATCCCGTACCTGTCCCCCGACAACGAGCCGCTCCTGGAGTACGAGCTGCTGCGGGCGATCAGCTCGGTGGGCCGCCCGACGAAGCCGAAGGTCGGCCTCCTCAGCACGCTGCCGCTCGAGGGAGGCATGGACCCGCGCAACCCGATGGCGATGCGCGGCGCGCCGACCGTGATCGAGCAGCTGCGCGAGCAGGCCGACGTGGTGACGGTGGAGCCCACCGCCGACGCGCTCCCCGAGGGCATCGCGGCGCTGGTGCTCCTGCAGCCGCGCAAGCTCTCCGACGGCATGCTGCGCGCGATCGACGCATGGGCAGTCGCCGGCAAGCCGCTCATCGTGTTCGCGGATCCGTACGCGGAGACGGACACGGGCCCCGACGCCGGCGCGATGGGCGCCAAGCGCGGAGGCACCACCTACGACCTCGGGCCGCTGCTCGGGGCGTGGGGCGTGGACATCCCGAAGGACAACGTCGTGGGCGACCTCGCGCACGCCACGCGCATCCGCGCGCCGGCCCGCAACGGCGGCGTGCGCGAGCTCGACTACCCGGCGTGGCTCTCGATGACGCCCGAGGCGTTCACCAGGAGCGACCCGCTCGTGGGAGGCCTGCAGGCCCTGAACTTCATGAGCGCCGGCAGCATCGAGAAGGTCAAGGACGCACGGAGCGTCCTCGAGCCGCTCGTGACCACCAGCGACCGCTCGCAGCTGATCCAGACGCTGAAGCTCGGGTTCTTCGGCGACCCCGAGCAGCTCCTCAAGGACTTCAAGGCCGACGGCATCCGGCGCTTCGTCGCCGCCCGCATCACGGGCGACATCGCCTCGGCGTTCCCCGGCGCCGACGGCACGGCCGCCGCGGGCAAGGCCAACATCCTGCTCTTCGCCGACGCCGACCTCGTCAGCGACGACACCTGGGTGATCGACGACCGCGTGGGCGGGATGAGCGTCGGCAAGCGCGCCATCGCCGACAACGGCCCGCTGGTGCTGAACGCGGTGGAGCTGGCCGCCGGCAACCCCGCGCTCGCGGAGATCCGCGCACGCGGCCAGTTCCGGCGCCCCTTCACGGTGGTGGAGGACATGCGCAAGGATGCCGAGACCCGGTTCATCGCGCGCGAGAAGGAGCTGCAGGACGAGATCCAGCGCACGGAGCTGCAGATCGGCGAGCTGCAGCGCGAGCGCACCGCGGACGGCATGCAGCAGATCGTGCTCACGCCGGAGCAGGCGCAGCGCATCCAGGAGCTGCAGCAGCGCATGGCGGCGGCCCGCAAGGAGCTGCGCCAGGTGCAGCATGACCTGCGCAAGGGCGTGGAGGGCCTCGGCACGAGGCTCCTCGTCGTGAACTCGGTGGTCTGGCCGCTGGCGGTGGCCGCCGCGGCGCTGGCGTGGTACGTGGTGCGCGGCCGCTCGAGCCGCCGGGAGGCGACGTCGTGAAGCGCGAATTGGCGGTGAAGGTGGCGGTGGCGGCGCTGGTCCTGGTGGGTGCCGCGTGGTTCCTGTCCTCCAGGCGCGCGGCCAGCCCCGAGCGCGAGCGCGGCCAGCCGATGCTCCCGGGGCTGGAGGCGCGCGCCGCCGAGGTGGGCGCCGTCGAGGTGCTCCGGGGCAACGCGACGGTGCGCCTCGAGCGGCAGCCCGACGGATCGTGGGCGATCGCCACCAACGACAGCTACCCCGCGCGCGGCGAGCTGGTGCGCGCGATGCTGGTGAGCCTGGCGGGGCTGACCGTGGACGACCGCATGACCGCGAAGAAGGAGCGCCACGGCGAGCTGGGCCTGTCGTGGCCGGACGAGTCGGGGAAGGCGCGCGTGGTGCGCTTCCTCTCGTCCAAGCCCGATGCCGAGCCCGTGGCCGAGCTGGTGGTGGGCGAGGAGCGCTTCTCGCCGGACGCGGTCTTCGCGCGGCTGCCGTCGCAGGACCAGACCTGGCGCACGCTCGGGCGCGTGCAGGTCCCGGCCGACGCGATGGCGTGGATGGAACGCAGCATGCTCAGCCTGCCCGTGGGCGAGACCACGGGCGCGACCCTCGACGGGCTCACCGTGACCGCGCCCGCGCAGGCCGATGCCGCGCCCGCCGGCCCGCGCCCCGCGTGGGTGCCGACGGTCACGGATGCCGCCAAGGCCGCGTGGAGCGATGCGCAGATCGACCAGGCGAAGACCGCCCTGCCCTCGTTCCTGGAGCGGCTCGAGTTCGACGGCGTGCGCCGCGCGCGCGCGGGCGATGCCGACGCGAAGTGGTCGGCGACCTTCGAGGCGAAGACCGCGACCGTCACGCTGCGCGGACGCGAGGAATCGGACGGCGTGTGGTTCACCCTGTCGGCGCTCGCCCGGCCGGGCTTCACCGCGCCGCAACCGCCGAAGTACCCGGGCGACCCGCACGTGCCCGACTGGGCCGCGCTCGATGCGCGCTTCGCGGGATGGGAGTTCAAGCTCCCGTCCTGGAAGGCGGACACCCTCCGGAGGCTTCGTGCCCCGGACGCGCCGAAGGCCGAGGGCGACGCGATGGACGCCCTGCCCGCGTTCGCGCCGCAGGGCTGACGAGGGGCGGCGTTCCCGGACGCATCGTGCGGCGGAATCCACGGAATCCGCGGCCCGCGTCGCGTTCTGGACCGATCCCGGCGCATCGGCTTGACCCATCCCCCGCAACTCCCGATGGTCCCGGGAGCGCCTGTGAGCGGCACGACGATCATCGTGCACCGCAGGGGCGGAGGAGGGCAAGGGATGCGGCAACCGTGGTCGCGCGGCATTCGGAGCGCCCTCGTGGGGATGGCTGCCGTCGTCGGCGTCGGTGCCGCGATCGCCTGGGCCGTCACGGACCTCCGCCGCCCGTCCGGAACCGAAGATCGCGAGCCCGGCCTCGCGGCCGCGGGAGCGGTGGCGACGCCGCACGACCCGGCAGCCACCGCCGGACTCTGCGACGCGGTGGACCGCGCAGCCGCGGAGGCCGCGAGCCACGCGCGGACCGGACTGCGCCATGCGAACCGGATCGCGGCGCGCGCCGCGGTCGCGTCGGCGCTTGCGCGGGCCGACCAATCGACCCTCGGCCGCCTCGCCGAGCGCGAGTGCGGCGCGGTGCCGGGCGCGGATGCCGTGGTCCTCGTCGATCGCGCGGGGCGGATCGTCGGGGTCGGCGCCAGCC
The DNA here is from genome assembly GCA_016873255.1 of Planctomycetota bacterium. Lineage (GTDB taxonomy): Bacteria > Planctomycetota > Phycisphaerae > Phycisphaerales > SM1A02 > UBA966. The sequence goes on along the minus strand of VGXR01000003.1, from coordinate 30,105 downwards.
TCGGGCCGGCGACGGCGCGTGCGCCGGATGCGCGGATCGACATCGAGCTCCGCGGCACGCCTGCGCCCGGCGTGACCCTGCTGACGGATGCCGAGCGGGCCGCGGTGCTGCCGGGGAGCGGCGGCGCGATGGCCTGCGTGCAGCCGGTGACTGCGGCGGACGGAACGGCCTGCGGCGCGGTGGTGGTGTGCATCGACATCGAACGCATCGATGCCGCGCTGCGCACGCACGCGACCCGCGGCGTCGCGCTCATGCTCGCGGACGGACGCGGAGGGGGCGACCCGCGCATGCACGCGCTCGCGGCCGTGCTCGGCCGCCCGGGCGCGCACGCGGCGAGCCTTGATGCCGACGGCGGCGTCGCGCACGCACGCCCGGGGCCGTGGAACGGCGTCGCCGGCCGGCCGCAGGCGTTCATCGCGGGCTTCGCCGATGCCGGCGCGCTCTCCGCGCAGCTCGGTCACGCGCGGATGGTGGGCGCGGCCACCGTGGCGTCGATCGGCGCCCTCGGTCTCCTCGCGGTCGGCCTCCTCGTGCAGTCGCGTTCGCAGCGGCGGGCACAGGTGGCGCTGGTGTCCGCGCGCAACGAGGCCGACGCGGCCAGCCGCTCCAAGACCGAGTTCCTGGCGAACATGAGCCACGAGATCCGCACGCCGATGACGGCCATCCTCGGCTACGTGGACCTCCTCGCCGACCACGGCGACCTCCAGCCCGGCGCGCCGTCGCGGGAGGAGGCGGTCGACACCATCCGCCGCAACGCGCGGCACCTGCTTGCCCTCATCAACGACATCCTCGACCTCTCCAAGATCGAGGCGGGCCAGATGCCGGTCGACCGCCAGCGCGTGCGCGTCATGGACCTGGTGCAGGACGCGCTGCGGCTGATGGACGACCGCGCGCGGCAGAAGGGGATCGCGCTTCGCCTCTCGATCGAGGGCGAGGTGCCGGACACGATCAGCTGCGATCCCACCCGCCTGCGCCAGGTGCTCATCAACCTCCTCGGGAACGCGGTGAAGTTCACGGAGCAGGGCTCGGTCACGCTCACGCTGCGCCGTCCCGACCCGCTGACCGCGCGCATGGCGTTCGAGATCGAGGACACCGGCATCGGCATGACCCCGGAACAGCTCTCCAGGCTCTACAAGCCGTTCGCGCAGGCCGACAGCTCCACCACGCGCCGCTACGGCGGCACCGGGCTGGGCCTGGCCATCACGCGCCGGTGCGTGGACCTCCTCGGCGGCACCATCGCCGTCCGGAGCGTGCCCGGGACGGGCACCTCGTTCGCGGTCACCGTCGAGACGGGCGACGTGTCGGGGGTGCAGCCCATCCGGCTGAGCGCCCCCGCGTCGCAGCCTGCGGAGGGGGCGCTGCGGCTCCCGTCGGCGGTGCGCCAGCCGCTGTCGGGGATCCGCGTGCTGCTGGCCGAGGACGGCGTGGACAACCAGCGGCTGATCCGCTTCCACCTCGAGCGCGCGGGTGCGCGCGTGGACGTGGCCGAGAACGGGGCCAAGGCGCTCGAGCGCATCCGCGAGTGCTCGCGACTGGACCGGTTCGACGTGGTCCTGATGGACATGCAGATGCCGGTGATGGACGGCTACGAGGCCGTGCGCCGCCTGGTGGCCACCGGCGAGCGCATGCCGGTCATCGCGCTGACCGCGCACGCCATGCCCGGCGACCGCGAGCGGTGCATCGAGGCCGGCTGCGACGAGTACCTCTGCAAGCCGGTTGACCCGCGGGCGCTGATCTCGGCAGTCCGCCACGCGATCGCCCCCGGCGCCACGGTGTGCACGTCGGTGCGCGCGATGCACGCCGATGGCCCCGACCGTGCCGGCCCGGCGCCGCAGGCGGCGGCAGGCTGAGCGACCTTCCCGTTGATGCCGCCACGGCCGGGCGCTAGCCTCGCGGCATGGCAATGAACCGACCCATCCGGAGGGGACTGGTCTGGGGCGGAGTGGCCGTGGTGGCCCTGGTGCTCGTCGGCTGGTTCTCCCGCAACATCATCGCGACGGCGGTGACCCGCAGCGTCGCCACCCGGCTCCTCGGCGTGCCGGTGGAGGTGGACGCCGTGCGGCTCGACGCCTTCGGCCTGGCGGTGGAGGTGGAGGGCGTGCGGGTGGCCAACCCCGCCGGATGGGGCGCACCGCGGGCGCTCGAGATCGGGCAGCTCGGCATCCGCGTCAGCTCCGAGAGCAGCACGCAGCGGCTGGTGGTCGACGACATCACGCTGCGCACGATGAAGGTCTGGTTCATCCGCGACGGCCTGGACAACAACATCAGCGCGCTGGTGCGCAACCTCTCCGGCCCCCAGGATGACGCAAACGCCACGAAGCCCGAGCCGGCCGGGCCGGGCACGGAGCTCCTGATCCGGAGGCTGGCGCTGGCGGACGTCGAGGTCCGCTACGCCGAGCGCTCCTCGGCGGGCGGCGACGTGCCCGTGGTGGCGCGGCTCGACACGGTCGAGGTGCGGGACATCAACGCGCGCACCGCGGGCAAGGACCTCGCCGAGCAGCTCGTCGGGCAGGTGTTCGAGGCAAGCGTGGTGGCCGTCATCTCCGGCGCAGGCGGCAAGCTGCCGGCCGAGGTGGGCAAGGCCGTCAGCGGCGCGGTGGAGGCGGGCGGCCTGCTCGGGACGCAGGCCATCGGCGCCATCGGCGATGCGGCCAAGGGCGCCGGCAAGGCGGTCGGCGAGGCCGTGGGCGGCTTCCTGAAGGGCATCGAAGGCGCCGTCGGCGGGAACAAGCCCGGTTCCAAGTGACGGAAAGCCCGTCGGCTCACGGCGATCGGCACATCCTGCCGATACTCCGCACATCCTGCCTCCCGGAGAACGAACCATGCGCATGGACACGCGCCTCATCGCCCTGGCCGCACTCGCCCCCGTCCTGACGGCCTGCACGCCGCCGGACATGCAGACCCGCATCACGGAATCGATCGGCACCCTGTCCGCGGTGCAGTCCACGTCATGGCAGGTGGACCCCGTGCTGCTGAAGCAGGCCCGCGGCATTGCCATCGTGGACGAGACCCAGGCGGGCCTCGTGATCAGCGGCGCCGGCGGACGCGGGCTGCTGCTGCGCCGCAACGCCACCGGCTGGTCCGCGCCCTGCGTCATCAAGGTGGAGGGCTTCGGCGTGGGACTCACCCTCGGCGGCGAGGGCCGCAGCGTGGTGATCGTCTTCTCGACCGACGAGGCGCTCGACCAGTTCGTGGCCGACGGCAGCTACTTCGTGGCCCAGGCCCAGGGGACCTTCGGCGACGCCTACGGCCGCACCCGGGATCCCGCGCAGAGGGACGAGCAGGTGCACGTCTACGCGATCGCAGGCGGCGTCTACGGCACCGCGGCGCTCGGCGGCGTCGGCTTCAAGATCGACCGCGACGCCAATGCCGCGGCCTACGGCAACGACGTCACCGAGTGGGACATCCTCGATGGCAAGGTGCAGGCGCCGAAGGGCCAGTCCGCGCTGGTGGCACGCATCGACCGGATCGCGAACACGGCCCCCGAGGCCGCGCCGCGCAGCGCGGAAGCCGCGCCCGAGCCAGCCGTCGCGGGCCAGGTGCCGGCCGAGAGCAAGCCCGGCTAACCGGGCCCGTTCCCCGATTCCGAGAGGAACTCCGCCATCGCACGGATGGTCGCGGGGAAGTCGTCGCCGAAGGCCACGTGCCCCGCGCCCGGGATGAGCGCGGTGCGCGCGGCGGGCATCTCGCGCGCGAACACCGAGAGCATCGAGGGATCGGTCACGGCATCCGCGGTCCCGTAGAGCACGAACGCGGGCGCCCTGACCGAGCCCAGGCGTCCCTGCAGCCCGGCCATGAGGAACGGCTTGACCGCGTCGACCACCTGCAGCGTGCGGTCGCGCCGCGCCAGCGCCGCGTCCACGAACCATGCACGGAACGGGGCCGGCACCGACGGCGGGCGCGCGAACACCGTGCGCATCACGCGGTCGAAGTCCTCGGGGCAGGCGATGTCGAGCGGGTTGCCGCCGGAATCGACCTCGCGCATGAAGGCATTGCGGACCGGGGGCACCACGCCCGCGGGAGAGAGCATGAGGAGCGCGCGCACGCGCGCCGGCTGCTCGATCGCCAGCTCGCAGGCCACCGCGCCGCCCATCGACGTGCCCACCACCACCGCCGCCGGCGCGCCGACGGCATCCATGAAGCGACCGACCTCGCGCGCGTAGAACGCGCCGTCGTGCGTGTCCCCCTCGTGGAACGCATGCTCGCCGAACGCGGGCAGGTCCGGGCACAGCGTGCGCCAGCCGCGCGCGCCGAACTCGCGCGCCATCGAGGCCATCGCGTCCTTGCTGGTGCCGAAGCCGTGGAGGAACACCATCGGCGCGCCGTCGGGCGGCCCCGACTCCAGGTACGGCCACCGGTGCCCGCCCACGTCGACCTCGCGCGCGGCGATCCCCTGCTGCCAGCGGAGCACGGTGCGGAGCGGCACGACGATCACCGAGGGCTGCACGAACCAGCCCCACGCGGCCGTGGCGGCAAGCGCCGCCGACACCGCCACGAGCGCCATGGACGCACGGCGAACCCAGCGCGGGATGGACGGGACGCGGACCAACGTCAGAACGATAGGCGCGGCGTCACGGTGCCTCGCTGCGCACCGACCCGGCCGAGGCCCGCTGCGGCGGCCGCCAGGCGGCATCCGCCTTGCGCGCGACGACGGTGGAGAGCATGCGCCGCACCGACTCGCGCTCGGGCTCGCGCGCCACGGCCTGCTCCAGCATGGCGAGCGACTCGTCGAGGCGGCCCATCGCGCCGGCCGAGGCACCGAGGAACATGTAGCCGTCGGCCATCTCCGGGCGGCGCTTCACGAGCTCCTCGCCGCACTCGCGGACGCGGCCCCAGTCGCCCGTGCGCCAGCATGCATGCCCCAGGAGCAGCGAGGTGCGGCCCTCGGGGTCGTTGTCGCCGCGGATGGCCAGGAGCACGTCGCGCGCCTCGGCGGCGCGCCCGGCCAGGATGAGGTTGCGCGCACGGAGCCGCGCCAGGTCGGGGCGGCCGGTGCGCGAGGCCAGCGCAGGGTCGTCGAGCACGGCGAGCGCACCGTGCCAGTCGCCCTTGGAATAGCGCGCGAAGGCGAGCTCCTCGAGGAGCTCGGGCGACGACGTGTCGCGCACCGCGGCCCGCTCGAGCATCTGCGTGCATGCCTCGTCGTCGCCGCGCATCTTGTGCACGTCGGCGCGCAGGCGATCGATGATGGGGCTGAACTCGAAGCGCCGCTCGATGGCGGTGAGCTGGGCGTCGGCCTCGTCGAGACGGCCGGACAGCGTCAGCACCTCGATGCGCGCCGCGGCGAAGTGGAGCTTGGTGGGGTCCAGTTCCGCGGCCTTGGCGTAGCTCTCGGCGGCGCGGTCGTTCTCCCGCCAGCGCTGGTGCAGGATGCCCATGAAGTAGTGGGGCTCAGGCTTCTTGGGGTCGAGCTCCGCGGACGCCACGAAAGCCTGGTGGGCGTCGTCGACGCGGGTCATCTCGTGCAGGATCCGGCCGCGCAGCAGGTGGTAGGAGGACTCCTTGGGGAAGCGCGCGACGGCCCGGTCGACGTGCCCGAGCGCCTGCTCGAACTGCCCCGACTGGAACGCCTGCCGCGCCTGGTCGTAGGCGATCTGCGCGCCGGCGCGGTCGTAGCGGTCGCGGGCATCGCGGCGCACTCGCTGCGAGTGCGCGCTCTCGCCGCAGCCCTGGGCCAGCATGACGGCGGCGGCCAGCGAGAACGCGGCCGCACGGATGACGACGGGGGTCTTCATGGCTTGGGATCCTTCTGCGGCGCAGGCATGCCGCCGTCGGGGACGGGCAGCGGGTTCCACGGCGCGTAGTCGTCGTCCACGGGAGGCGGGACGTCCTTGGCGAGGTCCTGGGGCGAGGGCGGCGTCACCCAGCCGTTGGAGTACTTGAACGTGTCGTTGAGCGGCACGCCGTTGAACGGCTCGCGCTGCCGTGGCTCGAGCAGGTCGATGGCATCGAGCTCGCTGCGGTAGCCGGCCTTGCTGTCGGTGCGGATCGCCTCGCGGAGCGTCAGCATGGAGGGCGAGGCCTTCTGCGTGCGCAGGGCCTGGTCCGCGTAGTAGAGCGCCGTGGAGCGGTCGCCCTTCTTCCATGCCTCCAGCGCCTGCAGCTGGTAGTTGCCCGCGAGGTGGCTCTCGGAGAACGGCAGCAGCCCCGCGCGCCCGCCGACCTTGGCGGCGTCCGCCACCGCGAGCGCGCGCTCGCCGTCGCGGTAGTCCTGCGCGTCCTCGACCACCGTCGGGGTGATGAGGAAGATGATCTCCTGCTTCTTCATCTGCCCGGAGGCGCCGCTGAAGGCGCCGGGGAGCAGGTCGCCGAGCCCCGGGATCTGCCGGTTGGTGACCGTGCTCTGCTCGCGGAAGAGCCCGCCGAGGACGATGGTCTGGCCCGTCTTCACGCGCACGTTGGTGTGGAGGGTCTGCGTGACCTCGTCGGGCACCGTGGCCTTGCCGCCGCCGGCGGCGTCGATGTCCTTGATGCGCGCGGTGCTCACCTCGGGCGCGAGCTCGAGGCGCACCATGCCGTCCGGGGACACGAACGGGCGGAACACCAGCTTCACGCCCACGTCGAGGTACTTCACCTCCTGCGTGGTGCTGGTCTGCGTCTGCGTGGTCGACAGGTACGCGATGCGCTCGCCGATGAGCACCTGCGCCTTCTGCCGGTTGAGCACGGTGACCGTGGGGCGCGCCACCACGGTGCTGTCCACCACCTGGTCGAGCATCTGCAGGAAGACCGCCACGTCGTTGGTCATGACGCCGACCTTCGCCGTCGGCGGCGGCGCGCCGGTCGCCGAGGGGTACAGCGATGCCTGGTTCGCCGTCGAGGGCGTGGCAGGCGCGATGTCGCCGGCCTTCACCTCGTCGAACGCGGCCAGCGGCCCGCCCGCGAGGCTCGCGAAGTCGATGTTCCCCACGACGGAGATGTCGAGCCCGAACGCGGTGTCGTCGGTCAGCTCGACGGTGAGGATGGTGGCCTCGACGCGCACCTGCTTGGGAGGCGTGTCGAGCTCCTCCACGATCCGGGCGATGCGCTCGACCACCTCCGGGTAGTCGTTGACCATCACCTTGGCGGAGAAGGCGAAGCTGTCGGCGCCGCCGTTCTCCACGGTCGGCTTGTACGCGGCATCCACCTTGCCGAGGGCCACCGCGGAGCCGCCCTCGGTGAGCACGGGCTTCACGAAGGCGATGGTGTCGTCGGCCGACAGGAACTGCATGGTGAAGATGCGCGCCACGCGCTCGCGCGCGGCATCCACCTCGGCCTGCGTCCGCACGTAGATGAAGTCGCCCTCGCGCTTCCACGCCAGGCCGTTCACCTCGAGGATGGCGTTGAGCGCCTCCTCGAGCGGAACCTCGAACAGGTTGACGGTCACCTGCCCCTTCACCTTGTCGCTGGCCACGATGTTGTGGCGTGCCTTGATGGAAAGGAGCTCGAGCAGCTTGGAGATGTCGATCGCCTGCGCGCTGAGCGTGATGCGGCCCTCGGCGTTGACGTCGACCTTGGGCTCGGGGCGCTGTGCCGCGGAGCGCTGCGCTCCCGCATCCGGGGGACCGCCGCCGGGACCGGCGAGCGGCGTGGACACGCCGCCCTGCGCGGCGTTGGCGCCGGGCACGCCCCAGGGCACGCCGCCCTCGGGAGCAGCGGAACCATCGGCCGCGGGCGCGGGCTGCGGCGCGTCACCCGGTGCGGGTGCGTTCGAAGGTGCCCCGCCCGGCGCGGGCGCAGGCGCCGACTGCGAAGGCGCTCCTCCCGTGGCGGTCGGCGGCGGCGGAGCGCTGCGCGCGGGAGCGGCCTGCTTCGCGGGCGCGTTCGGCGATGGCTGGAACTCGACCGGCGGCGGACTCTGCGCAATCGACGTCGACGCAACGAGCGCGGCGGACGCGGCGACGATCTGCCCGCGGCGCCCTGCGGCAAGCCGTGCACGTGGGGTCGTGGTCTTTGCGTTCGGTCGCATCGGGCAGCTCCCTGAAGGTGCGGCAACACGGCGCCGGACTCCGGCACCTTCCCCGTTCATCGGCCACGGCTGCACAAGTCCTTGTGGCAGGCGTCACTGTGACTGATAAGTGACCGTCGGATCCCCCGTGAAGGGGTCGAGAACCATCACGGCCCGCTCCGCGCCGTCCGGAAGCGACAGCGTCAGGGTGGGCACCGGGTCCATGACCCCGCCGAAGGGGCCGAAGCGAAGGTCGCGGGTGCCGCCGCTTGCGATGGTCACCCCTGCGGCCACGTCCGCGCGCCCCTGCCCGAAGCGCACCCGCATCGGGCCGTTGGGGCCCTGAAGCACGGTGTCCGGATCGCTCGCCTTGGCAAGGTGGTACCCGGAGCCGTCGGCCGCCACGCGGACCATCACCGGGTCCGCGGGCGATGCGATGGCGAGGCTGCGCGCGTAGCCGAGGTCGGCCTCGAGCAGACCGATCCCCGCGTCCACTCGCTCGTGGCGCGAGCCGCCGAAGAGGTCCGCCGCAAGGCCCGCCATCACCGCCGCGATCAGCAGGACGATCAGGAGCTCGATGATGGTGAATCCGCGGCGCCGCGTCACCGGGCGTTCTCCGCGTCGAACCCGTACCGCACCATGCGGACGGGGAACATGTCGTTCGGATCTCCGCCGCGCGCCGGTGCCCTGCCCTCGGTGAACCCGGTCACCAGGTCAAGCGCATGGTCGTAGAAGAAGCTCGCGGTGTCGTAGATGAGCAGGTGGTTGGCGGCAACGCGCCCGTAGACCTGCGTCCGGCCGAAGAGCCGGATGGGGTTGGTCGGCAGGAACAGCGACCCCACCACGGACGTGTCGCGGATGTCCCAGAGGAAGAAGTTCGAGAGGAACTGGCGCATCGGGTAGAAGCGCACGCGCCACGGCTCCATGTACTGCGGCGAGGACGGCGCGACGCCGTAGCAGCCGTCGGAGGTGAACTGGCCGAACCAGTTCCGGGCGTGCGGGTCGCCGTCCCTGAGCTGGCCCTCGCAGACGTACGTGACGCGCGGGCCCACCCAGCAGCTCTGCACGTCCATCGAGTAGCCGTTGTAGATCTCGAGGTTGCTGTTGGCGTTCAGCTCCACGCGCGAGTTCCGCCAGTCGAGTCCCGTCAGCGCCAGGTTCGGGTTGACCACGAACTTCACGTCGCCGTTGATGATGACGCGGGAGTCGCGCATGACCCACGAGCCCCAGACCTCGTAGGTCCCCGAGTTGAGCGTGACCGTGGCGCCGTTGCGCACCTCGAAGTTGCGCGTGAAGAGCTGCGGCAGGAAGAGCGCGCGCACCCGGAACGAGCTGACGCTGTGGCTGCCGCCGCTCAGCACGTAGTTGCTGGTGTAGTTCGCGAACGACCCGGACACCGAGGGCGACGCCGGCGGGGTCACCATGCGGATCGAGTCCTCGGGATCCATGCGCTTGGCGGCGACCTGCCCGGCCGCCGAGCCCTGCACGATCAGCCCGCTCGCCGCGTAGGGGTAGTAGATCCACGTCGACTTCATCGAGTCGGCGTCCGTGGGCAAGGCGCCGGCAACCTCCGTCTCGAAGCGGCAGCCGCCCTGCAGCCAGACGCCGCTGCCGAACCAGGGGAACAGGTTGCTCAGGAAGGCAAGGTCCGCCTGCGTGCCGATGTTGACGCGCAGCTTCTGCGCGCTCATGGGCGCGTTCGGCCAGCGGCCGATGAAGTTGCTCGACCCGCCCACGATCATGATCTTGTTGGCGAAGATGGCGTACTCGCCCTTCACCACGCTGGGGATGCTCATGTCGGACACGCTGGTCCACGTGGCACCGTTGCGCTCGCTGGTGACGGTGACCTCCACCTCGGTGGTGGTGTCGTCGGGGACGGTCGTCGCCGCGCCGGCATCGCGCTTGACGATGTCCACGAGGCGCACGGTGACAGTGCCGCCGTCGAGGGAATAGCCGGAGAGCAGCGTCCCGTTGGAGTGGTTGCGCCGCCAGAGGGTCTCGCTCGACCGCAGGATGCACTTGGCGAGGTCCATGCCGGACGACGCAAGCGTGCGCGCGTCCGCGGCGGCCTGCGCGTTTCGGGCAATGGCCGTGGTGGTGTCACGGCTGGCGACGAACGTCAGCGTGGTGGTCCCCACCACCATCGTGGCGAAGAGCGCGAGCATGAGCGCGGCGCCCCGCTCGAGGCGCATGCGCCCGCGCCCGGCGCGGGAGGCCGCAGGGGATGGACGGATCCGCGGGTTCATTGGCAGTTCGGGTGCCTCTGCAGCGCATCAACGATCCCGCCGAGCTCAAGGTGCGCCCCGCCGTGGTCGTCGTCGAGCTGCACCTCCAGGACGAGCCGCCGGTCCTCGCACGGGCTGAACGAGTCGAAGCGGAACGCCGCATCCAGCACGCCCTCGAGCACCACGGCGGTGGTGAGCGAGCCGGAGGCGGCAAGCGACGACCGAAGCGAGGCCCAGTCGGTCGACAGCGCGTGCGTGGCGCGGTTGGCGGTGCTCGTCAGCCGCTGCACCGAGACGGAGCGCGCGTTTCGGTCGAACACGTACCAGCGGAGCTCGTTCCCGTGGATCGTGTCGTACTCCGTGGCATTGGCCGAGGAGCCGTCGAACTGCTCGGCGGGCACCCAGAGCGCGGCCTCGGTGGCGGACTGCGCAAGGATCATGCGGGCGCGGAACAGGTGGTCGGCGATGCGGGCCTGCGCCCGAGCGAGCCGGGCGACCTCCTGCGAGGCCTCGTCCTGAGAGCGCATGCCGACGCCGACGGCCGACACCGTGGCCGCCACCGATGCCGCGACCAGCGCGGTGATGGTGATGGACACGAGCAGCTCCACCAGGGTGAAGCCGCTGATCGCGTTCCGACGGCGGTGCGCTCGCGGTCGCATCAGGTGTCCGGCTCCTTCCCGCGGAACCGCACAAGGCGGGCCAGCGTCGATCCGTCGGGGCCGGTCACGGTCACCTCGAGTCGCTTGCCCTCGACGGTGTGGTTGTTGAGCTGCGTGAAGGTGCGGTTCTCCGCGGTCACCGCGGTGGTGCGCGAGAGGCGCGCGAACGACGACGGCAGGTCGGGGCGCGCAGAGCCGCCCGGGCGCGCGGGCGCCTTCATCGAGCCCGCCGCCTCGGTGCCGGCGAGCGTGCCCACGGTCTCGTAGGGCTGCTCGAGGAGCGAGCTCATCTGCAGCTCGGCGGCCTGCATCGCGAGCACCGACAGGCGGTTCTGCTCCTCGACGGCCGCGCCCACGGCCACGGACATCGACGCGGTGGCCGCCACCATCGCGACGATCACCGATGCGATCAGCGCCTCGAGGAGCGTGAACCCGCGACGTCGTCGCGGCGCGCCGCCCGTGCGCATGGAGACCTGCCACGTCCCGCCGCCGGGATCGGGGGCGGGGGCTGGAGCGGGCGCGGGGCGCGGGCCCGGCACGGCTGGCTTCGGTTCGACCGGGGAACCCTCGGGTCCCAGCATGGCGGCACCTCCTTCGACGCCTGACCATCCAATACAGGACGGGCAGCCACAAGGCGATCGGCCCACGCGGGTCCCGAAATCAGTGATTCCGAAAGACAAAATTCCGGTCGGATTGGTTGCAGGTCCCCCCTCCTGTTTCCGACAGTTCCCTTGCCGCGCATTGGGCGCAGTAGCCCGCACGTGAGCGACGAACCAGGCTGTGCCTGCCTGACGCAGGGACTCAACCGACAAGGAGTTGGAACCATGACGAACTCGACGAACAACACCAAGAAGACGACGCGCAAGGGCTTCACGCTGATCGAGATCCTGATCGTGGTGGTCATCCTGGGCGTGCTCGCGGCGCTCGTGGTCCCCTCCGTGACCGGTGCCCTCGACGATGCCAACACCGAGGCCGCGTCCGCCCGCGGCGGGCAGATCACCACCATGGTGACCCGCCTCAACCAGTTCCAGCCCAACGGCGACAGCGTCACCCTGACGGACGGCACGGTCTACTCGTCCGCCGACCTGCAGGCGCTCGTCGACAACGGCTACTGCTCCGCGGACGACCTGACCAACCAGGTCGACTCCACCAAGGGCTGGGTGTGGAGCGCCACGACCCGCAAGTTCACGCCCGAGCCCTGAGCCGGCGCCGAACTCGGGTGATTCCCGAAATCAAGAGGCGTCGGCAGAAGTGCCGGCGCCTCTTTTCCGATCGACGACCAGGAAGAGGAGGCTCACGATGCTCGGATTCGGCAATGCAGGGAACGCTCGGGGCGGATGGTTCGCGCGCCGGCGCCACTCGGCGCCCGTCGCCGTGGACTTCGGCCGCTCGAGCGTGCGACTCCTCCAGCTCGCAGCCGGAGGCACCGCGTACCGCTGCCTTGCCGCCGCCGAGATCCCGGGCTCGCTCCTCGAGGGAAACGGACCGCGCCTCGACGCCGACGCCATGAGCGCGCGGATCCGCGAGACCGTCCGTGGGCTCGGCTTCAGCGGCCAGCGCGCCACGGCCACCCTGCCCGCCGAGCTGTTCCAGACCGACATCGCGCGCCTCCCGGCCATGGATGACAAGGAGCTGGCGGAGAGCGTGCGCTTCGAGGCGCTCGACCGCTTCGGGATGGACGCGGATTCCGCGGTGATCGGGCACCTGCGCCTCGGAGGCACCGCCGGCGGCGGCAACGAGGTGCTGATGTTCGCGGTCCCGCGGGAGGCGGTGGCCACCGCGACGCGCGCGGTCAACACCGGCGACACCGCGGCCGTCCGGATCGAGCACGCTTCGCTCGCGGCGCTTCGCGCGGCCACGCGCCAGCGGCTCAGCGAGTGCGAGGATCCCGCGGCCGCACGCGACTATGCGCTCCTGCACCTGGAGGACCGCGTGGCCACGCTGCTGGTGCTGCGCGAGGGGAACATCTGCTTCCTCCGCTCCATCCGCGGGGAGTGGGCGTCCGCAGGCATGACCATGATCGGGCGCACGCGCACCGGCCGCACCATGGCAGGCCTTGGCGAAGGCGCCATCGAGCTGGAATCCGACACCGGCGACCATGGCACCGCCTGGCGCTGGTGCGCGCTTGCCGAGGAATCGCTCCGCTGCCTTCGGCACGTGGAGCGCGCCTCGGGCGGCTGGTGGCCGCAGGAGGTCGCGATCACCGGCCCCGCGGCCGTGGACCCCGAGGCCGCGGCCACGGTCGAGAGCGTCTGCGGCGTGCGCACCTCGCTGTGCGTGCCCATCCGGATGATCGATGCACCCGAGGCGTGCGTGCACGGCAACGCGTGGATCGCCGCCATCGGCGGTGCGTGCGCGGACCTCCCGGCGCTCGCGCGCAACCCGCGGCGCGAGGAACCCGAGCAGGGTGCGGCGGCACTGCCCCGCACGTCGGCCGGAACCCGTGCGGGCGGGCGCACCCGCGGGCGGGCCGCCGGCGGGTCCGGCACCATCGCGCTCCAGCCCGAGCCCAAGCCGCTGACCGTCGCCGGAGGACGCGCGTGAGCGAGTTCGTCGTCGACTTCCTGCCCCGTGACCTGCAGCGCAAGGGCGCGATGGCGGCCTCGCGCCGCCGGAGCGCGCTCCTCCTGGCGCTGCTCGGCTGCACGGTGGTGGGGGTGGCGGCCCATTCCTGGAACAGGTTCCGCGAGGCGGACTCGCGCCGCGCGGTGTCGCTGTCGCTGACCACCAACGGCGCGGGCATCGGGGACGTGGTGAACCGACTCGCCGGCGAGCAGCGGGAGCTGCGCCGCTACCTCGGCATTTACGACCGACTGTCCCTGCCGGTCGAGCAGAGCGACCTGCTTGCCACGATCACCCACCTGCTCCCGGAGCGGACCAGCCTGTCGATGGTGCGACTGGAGGTCCGCGAGGACCAGCCCACGAAGGTCGGCGACGCTGCCGACGGCGGCGCGTCCGCGAAGGCGCCGGCCCCGAAGCGTGCGGCCAAGGGTTCGGCGAAGGCCGCCCCCGCGAAGCCCGCCCGCTGGATGGAGGTGACCATCCGCGGCTACGCGGCCGGCAACGGCGAGCTCTACGAGCTCGAGCGCAAGCTCGCGAACACCCAGCCCTTCGAGTCGGTCACCGTCGGCGAGAACCGCCCGACCGACGTCCCCGGGTCCAAGATCCAGGAGTTCGCCATCACCTGCCGCGTCCCGCTCGACGTTCGCTACGTGCGTCCCGGCCGTGCGGCCGACGCCGTGGCATCCGCGGGGGAGGTGCGCCGATGAACGCGAAGCTCAACGCGGCCGTCGACTCCGTGCGCGGGATGCTCGACCGCGAGACCGTGGTATGGGCGGTGGTGCCCGCGGTCACAGCGGCGCTGGTCACCGCGCTCTTCGTCGTCCCGAACTACGTCCGCGCACTCAGCATGCAGGACGAGGCCCAGCGCCTCGAGGCGATCGCCGGCGAGAACATCTCGCAGCGCAACAACCTGAAGCTCCTCGAGGCGAACGTGGCCGCGCTGCGCGAGACCTGCGCCCGCCGCTGCCGCCCGCTTGCCGAGGGCGCGGAGCACGACCGCCTCCTGGCCGCGATCACCCGACCGACCGACGGCAACGTCGTGCGCGAGCAGTCGATCCGCACCGGCCAGATGGTGCCCGTGGACGGCGTCGCGATCGGCGGCCCGGTCCGCCGGCGCGACGTGACCGTGGAGATGACCGCGTCGTTCGAGTCGATCTTCGGCGTGCTGGACGCGGCCGAGGGCATCGACCAGCTGGTGACCCCGCGCACCGTGGAGATCGTGGTGCTGACCGGCCCCATCGAGCAGGCAACCGAGGGCAACCCGGCGGTTCGCGCCACCATGGTCTTCGACGAGTGGTTCGAGGCGCCCGCGTCCGAGCGCGCCAAGCCCGGGGCCAAGGAAGGCGACCGATGAGCGCCTCCGCATCCGCGCGCTGGCAATCGGCCTGCGACAGGCTGGGAGTGAAGCCACGGCAGTTTGCCGTGCTGCTCACCGTCACCGTGGTGGCCGTCGGGGCGCTTGCGGCGAAGACCGCGCTCAAGCCGTCCCGCGCGAAGGCCGCGGCGCCCGCTGCCATGCCCGCGCAGCCAGCCTCCGAGGAACCGTCGGCCGCGACGCAGGCGTCGGCGGGCCCCGCCCGCACCGTCGAGCTGGTGCTCGAGGCCAGGCCCGCGCGCGACCCCTTCCGTCCGTTCTTCCTGGTCGCCGACGTCGCGCCCGCGCAGTCCGCGGCCGACATCGGCCGAGCCGGTGCGCCCGGACCGTCCGCAACGGCACCCGCGGGACTGCCGCTGCGTGCCATCATCGCGGGCGAGTACGCCGTCATCGGCGAGCACACCGTCGGCGTGGGTGACGAGGTCATCGACGGCGACGGACGGCGATTCGTGGTGGAGGAGATCCTCGAGCGGCGCGTGGTGCTCCGCGAGGGCAGCCGGCGCGCGGAGCTCGGCTACGCGGCACCCCGGCCCCAGGCCGCGCAGAAGGGAGCCCGCAAGTGATCGCTCCCCGGGACGACCAGAATCGCGGCCCCGCGGGCAAGTGCGACGAGCCCGGCCCCAGGCCGGGACACCTGGAGCTGGCCACGCTGCCGCCCCTCGGCCAGATCCTGGTGGAGGACGGGACGCTCACCGCGGACCAGCTGCGGCAGGCGCTTGCCGCGCAGGTGCGCGGTGGCCAGCGGATGCTGCTCGGCGAGGTGCTCATCCAGATGGGCCTCGTCGACAAGACGGTGCTCCTCCAGGCCGTGGCCAAGAGCCGCGGCACCGACTTCGTGGACGATCCCGCGGCCATGTTCGAGGAGGGCGCCATGGCGCTGGTGCCGGAGTCGATCCGCCGCGAGCACCGCGTGTGCCCCCTGTTCCTCGCGGGCAACGAGCTGATCGTCGCCACCGCGGACCCGCAGAACTACTTCGTGGAGGAGCTGATCGCGCGCGAGACCGGCTTCCGCGTCCGCTTCGTGGCCAGCCCCGACGAACGCATCGACGCGCTGCTGAGCGACCCGACGCGGGCCGCGGAGAACGTCAACAAGCAGGCAGAGGAGCTGGTCGCGGACCTCTTCGACGGCGCCGACGAGAACGACTACCAGCTGCAGGAGAAGGCCGTCGAGGAGATGGTCGGCTTCGACGCCACCGACGACGTCGGGCCGGTGGTGAAGCTCGTGAACTTCATCATCTGCAGCGCGGCCGCCGAGGGCGCCAGCGACATCCACATCGAGCCCGACGACGGCAAGCTGCGCGTGCGCTACCGAATCGACGGCGTGCTGTTCCACAAGCTCAGCCCGCCCTACCGCATGCACGCGGCCATCTCGAGCCGGGTGAAGATCATGGCGCACCTCGACATCTCCGAGCGCCGCGTCCCGCAGGACGGCGAGATCTCCGTGCGCGTCAAGGGCAAGCCGATCGACCTGCGCGTGAGCACCCTGCCCGGGAAGTTCGGCGAGAAGATCGTGATGCGAATCGTCGACGTCTCCGCGGCCAAGCTTGGCCTCGAGCGCCTCGGCTTCCGCCCGCAGATGCTCGAGCGCTTCCGCAGGGTGATCGACGAGCCGTACGGCATCGTGCTGGTGACCGGCCCGACCGGCTCGGGCAAGTCGACCACCCTGTACTCGGCCCTCGGCACCTTCGACACCGTGTCATACAACGTGTCCACGGTGGAGGACCCGGTGGAGGCGAACCTCGAGGGCGTGCACCAGGCGCAGGTGAGCCCGAAGGCGGGCTTCACGTTCTCCGGCGCGCTGCGCGCCCTGCTCCGCCAGGACCCGGACATCATCATGGTCGGCGAGATCCGCGACGGCGAGACCGCGCAGATCGCGGTGCAGGCCGCCCTGACCGGCCACATGGTGCTGAGCACCCTGCACACCAACGACGCGCCGAGCGCCATCACCCGCCTGCAGAACCTGGGGGTGGAGCCGTTCCTGGTGGCCGCCAGCCTGAAGGGCGTGCTGGCGCAGCGCCTGGTGCGCCGCATCTGCAGCCAGTGCAAGCAGGAGTTCGAGCCCGACGCGCAGCAGCTGAGCTCGCTCGGCGAGCACGGAAACGGCGTCACCCGGCTCTGGAAGGGCACGGGCTGCCGCAAGTGCCACGAGACCGGCCTGTCCGGGCGCCTGGGCGTCTACGAGCTGATGGTGCCCGACGAGGCGCTGGTCGACGTGATCAGCACCGACCCCGACCCTGCGAAGATCCGCGAGACGCTCCGCAAGGGCGGCTTCGAGGGCCTCTGGGACGACGGCGTCCGCAAGGTGCTGGACGGACTGACCACCATCGAGGAGATCTACGGTGCCTGCCGCCGCTGAAGCACGCCCCGCCGCCGCGCCCCCGGCGGGCGCCTCGGTCCGCAAGTGGACCTACCGCGCACGCCGCACCGAGGGCGGCGAGCTCGTGCGCGGCGTGGTGGAGGCGCTCGACCACGCTTCCGCGGTGCGCGACCTCCGCCGGCAGGGCCTGGCGATCCTGAGCGTCGAGCTCGGCGACCTGCAGGCCTCCGTGGGCGAGGAATCCGACCCCATGAAGCTGCGGCGCCGCCTGTCGCGCGCGATGCGCCGCGACGACGTGGTGGCGTTCTGCCAGCAGCTGTCGGTGATGCTGCGCACCGGCGTGCCGCTGGCCGATGCGCTCGAGACGTTCGCCGAGCAGGCCTCGCGCAAGGATGTCGGCGAGTTCGTCCGGCTCATCAAGGCCGACGTCTGCGAGGGCGAGGACTTCAGCGCCGTGCTGGCGAGGTACCCCGCCACGTTCCCCACGATCCTGGTGTCGCTGATGCAGGCGGCCGAGGCTTCGGGAAAGCTCGACGAGATGCTCGGCCGCGTCGCGAAGGACCTGGCCAAGGCGCGCAAGACGGCCAAGCAGATCAAGGGCGCGATGATGTACCCGGCCATCATGCTCGCGGTGGCGGTGCTCGCCGTGTCCGTGATCATGGTGTTCGTCCTGCCGAAGTTCGGCCCGCTGTTCCGAGCGCAGGGCGACCGGCTCCCGGCGCCGACCAAGGCGCTCGTGTGGCTGAGCGCGTTCCTGCGCACCGGATGGGCCATCTACGTGCCCGTGATCCTGGCCGCGGCCGGCGGCACCTGGTGGTGGGTGCGGACCGAGGTGGGCCGCCGCACCATCGACGCCATGAAGCTGCGCATGCCGGTGCTGGGCCCGATGTTCCGCTGCCTGTACCTGGTGCGCTTCTCGAGCACCATGGCCACGCTGCTGGCGGCCGGCGTGCCGCTTGTGGAGATCGTCCGCATCTGCCGCGACGTGACCGGCAACGTCCACTACACGCAGCTCTGGACCACGCTCGAGGACCGCATCAGCAAGGGCCAGGAGATCGCGCCGACCTTCCGCGAATTCCCCTTCGTGCCGCGAAACGTGGTGGCCATGATCGCAAGCGGCGAGAAGTCGGGCCGCCTGCCCGACGTTCTCGAGGCCGCGGCGAGCGCGGCCGAGGAGGACCTCGACATCGCGGTCAAGGGCGCCACCAGCATGGTGGAGCCGATCATGATCGTGGGCATGGGCGGCGTGGTCGGAGGCATCGCCGCGGCCATGCTCCTCCCGATCTTCAACATGTCGAAGAACATGCGCCCGGGCTGAGGCGCGGCGCGCGGCCTCAGTGGACGCGGACGCGCACCCGCGCCGACGCATCCTGCGGCGTGAGCGCGGGACGCACCTCGCCCATCGCGCGCATCGCGCCGAACTCGATCTCCGCGGGCGTGCCGTCGGCGCGCACCGCCTGCAGCACGAGCGCGTCGGCCGGCTGCCACGGGGCGCCCTTGCCGCTTCGCGTGAACGGCACCGTCACGCAGGTGATCCCGGGCTGCAGGCCGCCGATGCCCGGCGGCGGTTCGCAGGCGAGCCTCGACGCAAGGCGCAGCATCGCGCCGCGCGGCAGCGCGCCCACGTCGAGCACCAGGAGCCGCACCAGCGAGTCGACATCGGCGGTCGGCTCCAGGTTGGCCGCGACCAGCGGCGGATCGCCCTGCCGCCACGCGCCGCGCCAGGTGCCGAACCCCTCCGCCGACACCTCGACCTCGTGCGGCCTGCCGTCCTGGGGAAGGAGCACCACCGCTGGCGCCCGGCCCCGTTCGGCGCCATCGACGCGCACGGAGGCACCGGGCGCGCTGGCGACCACGCGGAAGTCCATGACCTTCGCGGCCGCCGCCGGCGCGCCGGCATCCGCCGCGCCCGCTTCGACGGGGCCGCCGCCCGGGCCGCCGCGCACGCGCGACATGATGGCGCGCAGGTCGACCCAGCCGAACGCCACGGCGAGCGAGCCCGCCACCAGCACCACGAGCAATGCGGTGAGGCCCCAGCCGAGGCCGCCGCGGGCAGCCTTCGGCACGGGGCGGCGCGGTGCATCCACGCGCACGGCGCCGGCGGCGCCCGCGAGCACCTGCGGCCGGTCGCCGCGCGGCGCGGCGGCCACGTCGTCGGCCACGCGCATCGCGGTGGTGCCGCCGTCGGAGAGCCAGCCCCGAAGCCGCAGCCCGAGGGCCGCGGCATCGTCGGGGCGGCGGGACTTCTCGCGCGACAGCCCGTCCATCACGATGGCCGCGAGGCGGTCGTCGATGCGCGCATTGCACTCGCGGACGTCGGCGGCGTCGGTCTCGCAGACGGTGCGCGCGGCCTCGTGCACGGGCAGCCCGCGAAGGTCATGCGGCTGCACGCCGGTGAGCAGCTCGTAGAGGACGGCGCACAGCGCGTACACGTCGGTGCGCGCGTCCACCCCGCGCGGATCGGCCAGGAACTGCTCGGGGCTCATGTACTGCATGGTGCCCACGATCTGCCCGGTCTCGGTGCGCACGGTGGCGGCCGCCGGGTCCACGGCGATGGCGCGCGCCACGCCGAAGTCGATCACCTTCACGCGCCCATGGCGGTCCACCAGCACGTTCTGCGGCTTGATGTCGCGGTGGATGTAGCCCTGGCGGTGGGCATGCGCCAGCGCGTCGCACGCCTGGAGGAAGGCCTCGACCGTCTCGCGCACGCCCAGGCGCTCGCGGAACACGTGGTCGGAGAGGTTGCGCACGCCGTCCACGTACTCCATCACGATGTAGGGGACGTCGATGTCGGCATCCTGCTCCACGCCGCTGCGGAGCACGGCGGCGATGCCGGGATGGCGGAGGCGCTCGAGGAGCCGCGACTCGCGGTCGAAGCGGCGGCGCACGGCATCGTCGCGCTGCGTGCGCAGCAGCACCTTCAGCGCCACGCGCGTGCCGGTGGCGGCATCGGTGCCGAGGTACACGCGGCCCATGCCGCCGGACCCGAGGATGCGCTCCACGCGCACGCCGCCGAAGTCGCGCCCCAGGAGCGGGTCGAGCGACTCGGGCCGGACCGGCCGGTCGCGCTCGCCGGCATCGCCCGCAGCGGGCACCTCGGTCGGCGACTCGGCCGCGGCCGGGCCGTCGGCGGGCTTCCACATTCGGGTCACGTCCGCGGCGAGCAGGGACTCCACCTCGCGCCGCAGGTCGGCGTCGAGACGGAAGCCATCGAGGAACGCCCTGCGCTCGGCCACGGGGAGCCGACGCGCCGACTCCGCGAGTTCCCTGATCCGAGCGCGGTCCGCGTCCATGCGCCGCGAGTGTACGGAGGCGCCGTTTCGGGCGCATTATCTGGACGGGAGCGACGGCCTCCGGCGGCGGCGGCGGCGAAGACTGCGGTCGACGGGCGCGCCGAGCCGAAAGACGGGTCATGCCCAAGGGTGCCCTGATCGCCGTGATGGCCGCCTCGATCTACCTGCTCCTCCGCGGGGCGGGCATCGTCAACGACTCCAACTTCGTGGTGTGGGCGCAGGCCGCGCTGTTCGGCGTCTTCGTCATCGCCGCGGCGGTGAGCGTGAAGGCGAGCAACGCGCTGTGGGCCGCCATCTTCGCCGCGCTTGCCATCGGCTGGAACCCCTGGGTGAAGCTCACGGCATGGCACCAGCCGCTGCCCTGGGACAAGTGGGCCACGGCGATGAGCCTGCTGTGCGGCGCCACCGCCGGCGCGTTCGTGGTGCGCTACTGGGGCCGCGGCGAGACGGCCTGAGGCGCGCTCACTTCCCCGAGAGGTCGAACAGGTACGCACCGCCGGGCTCGAGCCCGAGCGGCTCCTTGCGGGGACGCCCCACCGCCACCAGCGGCCACTCCGCGGTCACGTCGTTTCCGAACGACCGCGACCCGCAGGGTGCCTTCGGCATCAGGCGCATGGTGTTGGCCCACGCGCCGTCCTTGCGCTCGAACACCAGCACCATGCCGGGGCCCGCAGCGACCGTCTCGTCGGCGCCGCGCGCGGTGCCGTCGCCCACGAGGACGCGGCCGCCCGAGACGGCAAGCCCGAGGCCATAGCCGCGTCCCTTGGCGATGCCGGCGGCCGGAAGCAGTTCCTGCGCGAACGCCCACGTGCCGTTGCGCCGCTCGAAGAGCCACACGCTTCCGGGCGCGTTGGCCGAGGAGAGGTCGGCGCTGCGGACGGCGAGCAGGTCGCCCTGCACCGCCACGTCCAGTCCGAAGCACGGCGACGGCGTGACGGCCGCGCCATCGAGGCGCGCCTCGGGCACCCATTGGTCCCCGGTGCGCCGGAACACGTGGACGGCGGCCCTGCCGGAGTACGGGAGCGCCTCCGACGGCCGCGGCGGGATGGTCGCCGGCTGCCCCGCCACCAGCACGTCCCCGTCGGCAGCCAGCGATGCGCCGAACCACATCGCGTCGGCGGGAGTGCCGGGTGACGGATTGGGGCAGCGCACGAAGCCCTGCACCGCCCACACGTTGCCGGAGCGCGCGTAGACGAAGACGCGCGGATCGCGGACGCGCCTGTCGCTTGCATCGCCGAGGTTGAAGCGGAGGTCCGCGCTGCCCACGAACGCCGTCTCGCCGGTGCCCGCGTAGGCCGATGCGAACGAGGGCAGGTCGTGCTCGGGCGGCAGCGTCAGCGAGGCCGTCTCCTCGAGGCGCCCGTCCCGGGGCTCCATCACGCGCACGGACGAGCCGACGTCGCGGCGATCGACGGCCGTCAGGATGCGGGCGCCGGCGCGGACGATGCGGCTCAGGAAGAACGCGCCCGACGGAATGCGGTCGACCTGCGCGAGGTTGGGGTCGCAGGTCCACTCGGTGCCGACGCGGCGGAACAGCGCCAGCTGCCCTGCCGCGCCCGGCGCGACGGCGCGTTCGCCGCCCGTCACGGCCACTGCCCCGCCGACGAGCGTCGCGCGGTAGCCCCAGGCGGGCGACACGGTGGGCACGGGCGATGAGAGGAGCGCCGACTCGGTGATGGGCGCAAGCGCCACCGCAGCCGACGTGCCTTCGGGAGCAGAGACGAGGTCGACGGTGGGCGCCGCATCGGCGGCCGGCGGTGCGGAGGGGGCCGGAACCGGCTGCTGCGCTGCGGCTGCAAGGAAAGCGACGGCGAATGGTGCGATCAGGGGCATGTTCATGCGTGGCTCTGGCCGGGGACGGGCCCGCGGGGGACGGGCCCGCGGGGGACGGGCCGCGGGGCGCGGCGCGCGGCGGCGCAGGCTTCGACGAGGGCCTGCTCGTCGGGCAGGTTGTGCTTGCCGTAGGCATCGCGCGGCGGCACGATGCCGCAGCCGATCTCGTGCAGGGCGCGGAGGTTCGACACGAGGATCGAGTTGTGCATCGAGCCGTGCATGGTGGGCGCGAAGAGCACGGCGGCAAGCCCGCGCTCCATGCGGCCGATCGCGCTCGCCAGCGTCGCGGTGACGGGCGTGTCGGCAATGCCGTGCGCGGCCTTCCCGATCACGCTGTAGGTGGCCGGTGCCACCAGGTACACGTCGAAGGGCGCGGCATCGGAGAGGTGCTCGGCGTCGGCCGACAGCTCCACCACCACCGGCCGTGCGCACGCCCACTCGAGCGCCTCGCGCGCGACGTAGCGGAGCGCCTCCGTGGTCGCGAAGGCCGTCACCGAGGCACCCTGCCTGCGCAGCGCGCGCGCCACCATCGGCGCCTTGAACGCCGCGATGCCGCCGGTGACGAGCAGCGCCACTCGGACGCCGTCGAGCAGGTCGCCGTCACGGGGGACCTCGTGGTCGCCGAGGTCGCTCGGGGCCGGGGGATCGAAGCGGAAGTCGCCGTTGCCCATGATTCCCAATCGTATCCGGGCGCACCGATATCCTCCGCTGCCGAGTGAGCGCCGCGTGCAAGCACAACCCCGCCGAGCTTCCCTGGTGGCGGAGGGAGCGCGAGCTCGTGGAGGCGGCGGTCGCGGCGGCTTCGCTGCTGGCCGGCTGGCTCCTCGAGCGCGGCGGCGCGCCTGGCGCGGCCTGGGGCGCGTGCTACGCGCTGAGCTTCGCCGCCGCGGGGTGGGAGCCCACGCTCGAGGGATTGCGTGCGCTCCTGCGGGGACGGCTCGACATCGACTTCCTGATGGTGGCAGCGGCCGGCGGCGCCGCGGTGATCGGCGATTTCGCGGAGGGCGCGATGCTCCTGGTGCTGTTCGCGCTGGGGCACGGGCTCGAGCACTACGCCATGGGCCAGGCACGGCAGGCGATCCGCGCGCTCGGCAGGCTGACGCCCACCTCGGGATGGGTGCGCCGCGGCGGGACGTTTGTCGAGGTGCCCGTGGGCGACGTCGCCGCGGGCGACGTGGTGCGCGTGCGGCCGTCGGAGCGCGTGCCGATGGACGGCGTGGTGACGTCGGGCGCAAGCTCGATCGACCAGAGCCCCATCACGGGCGAGAGCGTTCCGGTGGAGAAGGCACCGGGCAACGGCGTCTTCGCCGGGACGCTCAACGGCGACGGCCTGCTCGAGGTGCGCGTGACCCGCGTTGCCGCCGACAGCACGGTGGCCCGCATGATCCGCCTGGTGGAGGAGGCGCAGGGCCAGAAGTCCACCACGCAGCGATACGCGGAGCGCTTCACGCGCATCTACGTGCCGTCGGTGATCGCCGCCACGGTGGCCATGGCGCTGGTGCCGTGGTGGGCGGGCTGGCTTCCCGGCAGCGAGGCATTCCTGCGCGCGATGACGCTCCTCGTGGGCGCGTCGCCGTGCGCGCTCGCCATCAGCACGCCTGCGGCCGTGCTCGCCGGGGTGGCGCGCGCGGCGCGCAGCGGCGTCCTCATCAAGGGCGGCGCGCACCTCGAGTCGCTGGGCTCGGTGCGCTGCTTCGCGATGGACAAGACCGGGACGCTCACGGTCGGCAGGCCGGCGCTGCGGCGCGTGGTGGCGTTCGGGGGCTCGAGCGACGATGACGTGCTGCGATGCGCGGCCGCGCTCGAGGAGCACTCGACGCACCCGCTGGCGCACGCGGTGCTGGCGGCGGCGCGCGAGCGCGGCATCGCGTTCACGCCCGCGGCCTCCACGCAGGCGGTGCGCGGCAGGGGAATGTCCGGAAGCGTCGACGGCACGCCGGTGCACCTCGGCGCGCTGCGGCTCTTCGAGCCGGGCGGTGCCGCCGATGCGCCTCCCGCGGCCACGCCCGAGGCGCGCGCGGCGGTGGATGCACTCGAGCGCGAGGCATGCACCGCCATGCTGGTGGCCCGGGGCGGGCGCTTCCTCGGGGCGCTGGGCCTCATCGACGGGCCGCGGCCGGAGGCGGCCGAGGCCATCGCGGCGCTCCATGCGCTCGGCGTGCGGCCGGTGGTGATGCTCACCGGCGACAACCCGCAGGTGGCGCAGGCGGTGGGCCGGCTGGTGGGCGTCGACGACGTGCACGCATCGCTCATGCCGGAGCGGAAGATCGAGGAGGTGCGCGGGCTTGCCGCGGCCCACGGAAGCGTGGCCATGGTCGGCGACGGCGTGAACGACGCGCCCGCGCTCGCGGCGGCGACCGTCGGAATCGCCATGGGCAAGTCAGGGACGGACGTGGCGCTCGAGGCCGCGGACGTGGCGCTGATGTCCGACGACCTGATGCGCCTGCCCTTCGCGGTGGGCATCGGGCGCGCGGCGCGCGGCATCGTGCGCCAGAACGTGACGCTCTCGATGGGCATGGTGTTCGTGCTGATCCCGCTGGCCGTCGCGGGCGCGGTGCCCATCTGGCTTGCGGTGATCCTGCACGAGGGGTCCACCGTGGCGGTGGTGCTGAACAGCCTCCGGCTGCTCGCCTACTGCGCGCCCGCGGCGCCGGTGCGCGCTGCGGGTGCGTAGCGCGGGTCGCGGTAGCCGGTGGCGCGGCTCAGGTAGCCGTCGGAATAGTCGTTGTAGTACTGGTACCACCACTCGATCGAGCCGCGCGGCGCGATCGGGCCTCGGCGGCGCATGGCCTCGCGCTCGGCCTGGTCGCGCTCGCGCTGCGCGGCATCGCGGGCATCGCGAAGGCGGGCGGCCTCCGAGCGGGCCTCGCGGTCGGCGGCCGCGGCGGCCTCCGCGGACGCGCGCTGCCGCTCGCGCCAGGCAGCCTCCTCCTGCGAGACCTCGCGCAGCCGGTTCGCCTCGGACGCTGCGTCGGCCTCGGCGGCGTCGCGCTGGCGCTCGGCGAGTTCCAGCGCCGCGGCATCGTCGCGCCGGCGCTGCGCCTCGGTGCGCGCGTTCGCCCAGCGGTTCCAGTACGGATGCCATGCCTGCCACCACGGGCCCCAGGCGTCCCATGAGGCAGGGGCGCGCAGGCCCCAGGCCCAGGCGCTCGACCAGCCCGGGCACCAGCCCCAGCCGGTCCACCCGCCGTAGAGCACCTCGGGCATCACGGCCGGGAGCGTGTCCGCGTCCGTATCCGCCACATCCGGCGCGAACGTCCCGGTGTCGGCATCGAACGCCACCGGCATGCCGTAGGTCTGCGGCTGCGCGGACCAGCTGCCGTCGGGCGATGCGACGCCCGGCCACGACCAGCCGGTGCCGTACGCCACGGTGCCGGCATCGACGCACGTGCCGAGGTACGCGGGCCGGCATGCGAACGTCACGGTCGATGCATCCGATGCGACGATGTCGACGCCCGTCACCGGGAACAGCGGGCTCGATGCGGAGATCGTGTCGATGGCGTCGGGGATGGACTCGCAGAGGGTCCATGGTCCGTCGGCCGCCGGTGCACTGAACCAGGCCGCGCCGTCGCAGCAGTAGAACGTGCGATCGCACCAGATCACCGGCTGCGAGGCATTGACCGATCCGCGAAGCAGCGTGCCGTCGATGCCTCGCCAGGCGGGCTCGCCGAACCACCGGACGCCGCATCGCACGGTTGCGCGCGAGACGGTCACGCTGCGGCCGGCCTGCGCGGCCACCACCGCGGCGGCGGACTCGGGGGTTCCCGGCACGCTCGCCTTCACGGCGTCGAAGAGGCGGCCGCCGGGGAGCGCGGCGAACGACGCCGGCACCCCGCCGGGCGGAACCCGGGACCAGGTTGCGTCGAGGGCCGGAGCCGTGAACCACCGGCCGGAGGCCAGCGTCCACCACGCGTCGGGCAAGCGCGTCCGCAGGAGCGGGGTCCGGCAGTTGTCGATCCACTGCACGCCCGGCGCGACGTCTGCGAGCGTCGGCGCGCCGTTGGTGGCGACGAGCACGGTGGGCTCGGTGACCACCAGCACGTCGGGGAGCGGTGCTGACGGCGTCGACCCGGCGTCCGCGGCCCGCGGGGCGAAGCCCGTGCCTGCGGAGCCCGCGGCGGCGACGGGCGGAACGGGCACGGTGCCGAGCGCGGCGACCACCTGCGCAGGCGGGGCGGCGACGGGCGCGTAGCCCTTGGCGAGGTCCGTGCTCCCGACCCAACGGGCCGCTCCGAGCCGGGTGACGAAGCTGCCGTCCGGTGCCTGCAGGAGGATGAAGGGCGTGTTGATCACGCGTCGCCACCCGGTGTCGCCGATGTCCGCCAGCCTCGGGTCGCCGTCGAGCTGCAGCAGCACGCTGCGGCGGTTCGCCACCACGAAGGACGGCAGGTCGTCGCCGAGGCCGGGAGTGCCGCTCGCTCGCGGGTTCTCCAGCTGCATGTCGTGGACAAGCGCTCGACGGGTGATGGAGATGGCCTTTCCGCCGATGGCGCGCTGCATCGCATCGCGGTCGGAGGCCTCGGCCGCGGCGCCGCCGATCGTGAAGTCGCCGACGACGAAGCCGGAGAGCTCGAGTTCGCCGTCATCGGCACCCTGCGTGACCTGTCCGCTGACGGTCATCGAGCCCATCACCGCGGCAGTGGCCATGCCGGGCGGCGGGACCTTCGACACGGCCTGCACGAAGGTGACCGCGTCTCCCGCAAGCGACAGGTACTGCGGTGCGTACACCACGAACGAAAGGCCTCCGTCGCCGACGGTCTGCGGCCACGGACCCTTGGCGGGAACGCCCGCGTCCTGCGGCGCGGCATGTACGGGCGCAAGGGGTGCCACCGCCACGCCAGGCGTGAGCAGGCAGGCCACCGAGGCAGCGCGCAGGACGAGGAACGACCCGCTCACCTCGGGCTCCCGGTGCCGGGCCCGATGCGGGCGAGCGGCTTGGCGAGCGCATTGGCCCGGACATCGCAGGTGTCGCGCACCAGCTCCAGGTCGAGGGTCAGTGCGCTGAGCCGCGCGTTGTAGGTGCCCACGTCGTCGCCGCACACCGACGACTCGCGCCTCGTCTGCAGCACCAGCGTGCCTTCCTTGGGGCTGTAGGTGAATGCACCCATCACCGGCCGGGGCTTGTCGGCGAGCCGCAGCTCATACAGGCCGCCGCGCGAGAACGTGAACGTGGCCACGCCATTGGTCGACCGCCACGAGCCGACGATGGCGGCATCGGGCTCCTCGACCTTCGGTGCGGAGCGACAGGCGGCGATGCTCGACGCGGCGATGGCCGCGATTGCCCAGGCGAGGCGTCTCATCGCCACACGGTAGCGCAGATCCGCGCGCCCGGAACCGCACCGCGAGGGCGCTTCCCGGGCGCGCGGAGAGCTCATGCCCAGGGCCTCGGCATCCAGCGATCACGCTCTCCGAGCCCGGCATCGAACCTCGGCCCGCGGATGCCGGGCCCGCGCGCGGGCGCGGACTCGCCGGTGTTCGCGAGCCTGCGGTGCAGCAGGTCGCCCGCGGATCCGGGGCCGAGGTCCATGGGATGCAGGCAGTCGATGTACTCGGCGGCCTCTGACTGCGGCGGCATGAGCCGCGTGGGCTCGTCGAGGATCCGGTAGTAGAGCCTCGCATAGAGGTCCCGGTCCGGGAGGTGGTCCGTGTGCAGCAGGAAGACGCCGCTTGCGGCAAGGGCCTCGATCACCGTCCAGAGCTCGTCGTGCAGTTCGTCCGGCCTCGGCAGGTCCTGCGGCGGCACGGGGACGATCCGGTGCTCGAGGAGCATCGCGCGGCCCGTCGTCGCGGGAGAGCACTCCATGTCGTAGTGCATCGACCAATGCACGCGATCCGTGTCGAGCCCGCCGCGCCTGGCCTCCTCCACCAGCTCATCGATGCGCCGGGCCCGCTCCGCGTGCTGCTCGTCGCGGAAGCGGCGCATGTCGGCCGCCATCTCGTCGAGCTGCGATTCCGGCACGCGGCTGCGGAACGCCCGCCTTCGCGCGACCCGCGGCCGCTCCGCCGGCTGAGAAACCGTGCCCTGCCCCTGCGTCCCGTCGTCCGGCCGTCCTGTCCCGAAGCACATGCTGCACCTCCTGTGGTGTGGTTTGCGTGCAGCGGACAACCTAGGGACGGCGGCGGAACCGCCGGCGGAAATCGGCCAAAGTTCAATCCGAACGGGGCGCTCGGCGCAGGATCACGGCGGCGAACCGCGGGCTTCGAGCGACTCACGTCGCGTGGGTGCGCAGCGCGGGCGCCACGGAGGACTCGCCCCGGACCCGCAGGGCCACCTGCACACGCTCGCCCGGCAGGAGCGACAGCAGGTTCGGCTTGCACTCCAGCCAGTCGCAGTCGGGCTCGATCCACAGGTCGCGCACCAGCGAGCGCGCATGCACCTGCACGACCCAGTCGGCGGCGAACCGGCGAACGGAGAGCTCGAAACGCGGCTCGGTCCGCGGCCGTGCCACATCCGGCGCGAACCACCACCAGGCGCGCATGCGGTCGCGGTCGGTCATCGGGACCTCACCGCGCAGGTCATCCTCGTGGCTCGCGACGTCGGCGACGATCCCCTCGGACACGCGGTCGACCGGCGCACCGACGAGCGCGGCGACGTCGATCGATGCGTCGAAGCCGCGCGCCGGCACGCGCACCGGTGCCTCCGCCTCCGCGAGCACCCGCCCCGCCGCATCGACGCGGCGCACGTGCACGCGCGCGGCCCAGCGCGATGGCGTGTCGTTCACCAGCGCCACGCGCAGCGAGCGCGCGCCGTCGGGGCCCGCCTCGCCGAGGGGCTGGATGGTCACGAGCCGAGGCGCCGCGGCTCGGCGGACCGCGTGGTACGAGGGCTTGGCGCGCAGACGCGCATCGACCACGCTCCAGCTGTGCCCGCTCCACGCGTCGTTGAGCTGCCAGAACAGGCTGCCTGCGCTGCGCGCGGGGTTGGCGCGAAGCCACGCGACCTGCGTCTCCATGGCACGCGCCTGCAGGAGCTGCGCCTGCCACAGCCACTCGCCGAAGTCCCGCGCCGGGTGGAACGCCGCCTCGAGGTACGGCGCGTACTGCGCCTCGTCGCCGCCCCACGCGCGCTGGCGCAGGGCAAGCTCCGGCGAGCCGATGCGGAGCGCCGCGTCGCCGAGCGCCTCCCGCAGCGTCCGCAGCGTCGGCGGGGCCTGGTGCCCGAACTCGCTCGTGAAGCGCGGCACCATCTCCCGGTACGCATCGAGCTTCAGGTCCCACGTGTGGCGGTCGCCGTGGTCGGGGTCGTTCGCGTGGCGATCGAGCGAACCGCTCCATGGGCTGTCGGTCCAGTACGGCCGCGTGGGGTCGAGTTCCGCGCACGCCCGTGGCAGGATCTCCTGCCAGTAGCGGATGCCCCACGACTGCCCGGGCGCAAGGCGCTCGCGGAAGCCCCAGCTCTGCCATGCGAGCACGTCCTCGTTGCCGCCGCACCAGAGCACCACGCTCGGGTGCGCGCAGAGGCGCGCCACCTGCTCGCGCGCCTCGCGCTCGACGAGCGCTGGCATCGGGTGATCCTCGGGATAGGTGGCGCACGCGAACATGAAGTCCTGCCACACGAGGAGCCCGAGCTCGTCGCAGCGCTCGTAGAAGCGCGGGTGCTCGTAGATGCCGCCGCCCCACACGCGCAGCATGCCGAGGTTGGCGCCCGTGGCGAGGTCGAGCAGCGCATCGATCGCGGCATCGTCGCGCCCCGCCACCGGGAAGGGCGACGCCGGGATCCAGTTGGCGCCGGTCACGGGCACGTGCACGCCGTTCACGCGGAACGCAAACCGCGTGCCGAACTCGTCGGGATCCGTGTCGAGCTCGCAGGTCCGCAGCCCGATGCGGCGCACCTCGCGCTGCCGCGCGCCCGCGGGCGCGATCGGCCGGCCTTCCGCGCCCACCAGGTCGACGTGCAGCGCATGCAGCGGCTGCGCG
>VGXR01000002.1 GCA_016873255.1 Planctomycetota bacterium | reverse complement strand
GCAGACGAGAAGGGAGGACATCGCCAGGGGATTCATGGAGAGAGCAACGTACCAATCCCCGCGGAAGCAGGCACACCCCGGCAATGCAACGCACCCCCGCATCGATCGCAGCCGGCTCGATGCCGCCAAGAGCTGCCGGCTGGGCATCTGGCAACCGTCGGGCAGCGGATGGAAGCTTGCCTGCTGGGCCACGCTGCACACGCCGGAGACGCGCCCCGCGCCGGGCGCAGCGCTCGCAACCCCGAAACACGACGGGAGACGGCCGATCCGGCCGTCTCCCGTTCGCTTCAGGCGGACAGGGTGGGATTCGAACCCACGATACGGTTACCCGTATACAGCATTTCCAATGCTGCTCCTTCAACCGCTCGGACACCTGTCCTGAGTTGGGGGGAGTGTAGCGGGGCGGGCGCACGTAACTTTGGTCGCCATGGCCGACCTCCACGGCATCCTCGCCCTCGACAAGCCGCTCGGCTTCTCCAGCATGAAGGCGGTGGCCATCGTGCGGCGGCGGGCGGGCGGGGCGCGGACAGGGCACGCGGGGACGCTCGACCCGCTGGCCACGGGGGTGCTGGTGCTTGCGCTGGGCAAGTGCACGAAGGAGATCGACCGGCTGATGGCCACGGAGAAGCGGTACCTCACCACCATCGACCTGACGGCCTTCACCGCGACCGACGACACGGAGGGCGAGCGGACGGAGGTGGCGCTCGGTGCGCCCGGCGCCCGCGCCGCGGCACCCGCGCGCGACGAGGTCGAGGCGCTGCTCGCCGAGCGCTTCACGGGCACCGTCATGCAACGGCCACCGGCGTTCAGCGCAATGAAGGTGGGCGGCCGCCGTGCGTACGCGCTTGCCCGCAAGGGGGAGGCGCCGGAACTGGCGCCGCGTCCGGTGCAGATCCACTCGATCGCGGTGACCGACTTCGCGTGGCCGCTGCTCTCGCTCGACATCCACTGCGGCAAGGGCACCTACGTGCGCAGCATCGCGCGCGAGCTCGGGCAGGCGCTCGGAACGGGCGGGCACTGCACCATGATCCGGCGCACCATGGTCGGCGCGTTCGGCATCGACCGCGCGGTTGCGCTGGACGCGCTGCCGGAGTCGATCACCCAGGATTGGCTTGACGCGCATGGGGCCGCCGGCGCGGGCGGCTGACGGGCCGTTCAGCCAGCGAGCGTGGCCACCTCACGAAGCAGGCGGTCGAGCCCGCAGGACACGCGTGCACCGCCGCCCGCATCCCGGCGCGTGCGCGAGACGAGGAAAGCGCGCGTCGCACGGATCATCGATGCGCACTTGTCGAGCCGCGCCATGTCGTGCGGAGACGGGTCGCTCGTCAGCTTCACCTCGACGGCCCAGCGCTCGCGGCCGACCTCGAGCACGAGGTCGAGCTCGTGCCCGTCGCTCGTTCGGAAGTGGAACGCCTCGTGCGGGACGCCCAGCGCCGCCAGGAGCCCGAGGCACTGCTCGGCGACGTGCGACTCCCAGCTTGCGCCCACGGCGGGGTGGCTGAGCAGCGCATCCTCCGAGCCGATGCCGAGGAGCGCATGCAGGAGGCCGGAGTCGCGGAAGAGGAGCTTGGGCGCCTTCACGAGCCGCTTCGCGATGTTGGCATGCAATGGCGGCAGCCGGCGGATGAGGAACGCGCCCTCCACGTAGTCCGCGTAGGCGGACGCGGTCTGGTAGTTGATGCCCATGCTGCGCCCGAGCTCGGATGCGTTCCACTGCTGGCCGTTGAGCGCGGCGAGCATCCGCAGGAAGCGCATCGATACCTGCGGCGAGCAGGGAATCCCGATGGCCGGGAGGTCACGCTCGGCAAGCAGGCGCAGGTAGTTGGACTGCCAGCCGGGGAACGCGCCAGCGCGCCGGATGCCGCCGTCGGGGAAGCCGCCGACCAGCCACCGCCGGCCGCGCATGGCGGCGGCGCGGAGCTCTGGTTGCAGGAAGGGCGTCAGCTCCGCCACGGCCATGCGACCGGCGAGCGACTCGCCCACGCTGCGCATCAGCGCCAGAGAGACGGACCCAAGCAGCAGGAAGCGGCCGTTGCGGCGACGGTCGGCATCGATGGCGCCCCGGAGCCTGGGGAAGACCGCGGGCCAGGACTGCGCCTCGTCGAGGATCACGCGCGAGCGGCCGGCGGACAGCCGGTCCCACTCAAGCTCCAGCCGCACCCGGTCGGATTCCTGCTCAAGGTCGAAGTACTCGCCGCCGAGTGCGCGGGCGAGGGTCGTCTTGCCGCACTGGCGCGGGCCGACGATGGTCACCGCCGGGTAGCGGCGCAGCGCGGCACGGAGGTTCCGGGCGGCAAGGCGGCGAATCACCCTTGCAGATTACCATTGAAATGTTAATTTGCAAGACCCGACCCGCCGGTTCCGCCCTGGTCGGGCGGCTCGGGCGAGGCCTGCGCGGCGGGGGACGCGGCGGCGGCGGCGTCCCTCGCGGCGCGGCGCTCGTTGAGCTGGATGGCGAGCATCAGGAGCACCATGCCCGCGATCAGCTCCAGGTCGGCCACGTTGAAGACCCACGGGAACCAGTCATTGCTGCCGCCCGGCCAGTGCAGCCCGAACGGCAGCTCGCGCCGCGGGAAGAGGTGCATGAAGTCGCGCACCGCCCCCACGCTCACGCGGTCGACCATGTTGCCGAGGCCGCCCGCGAGCACCAGCCCGAGGCCCACGTGGCTGAGCCGGCTGCGCGAACCCGTGTGCCTGCCGAACACCCAGAGCGCGGTGCCCACGGCGAGCACGGTGAAGGCGATGAAGAGCGGCCCCCTGCCCTGCCCGATGCCGAACACGGCACCGTGGTTCAGCACCAGCCGGAAGTCGAGGAGGTCGGGCGGGATGACCTGCTGGCCCGGGTGCCATGGCACGGCGTGGCCCGTGTTGCCGGACACCTGCTCGTACTCGAGCACCACCGGCTGGCCCGCGACGGTGCGGAAGGCCCACTCCTTGCTCCAGAGGTCGAGCGCCAGCGCCGAGGCCACCACGGCGAGCAGGAACGCCCACGCGGCGGGTGATCTCCAGGCCTGGACGCTCGGGGCCGACGGCATGCGCGAATGCTACGAGCCCCGCGGCGCGCCGCGCGATCAGCGGCGGCCGAGCCTCTCGAGTTGGCGCGCGGCCTCGATCGTGTACTTGGCCCAGGGCTTGGCGTCCAGGCGTGCCTTGGGGATGGGCTTGCCCGTCAGCTGGCAGACCCCATAGGTCTTGGCCACCACGCGGTCGAGGGCCTCGTCGATCTCGCGGAGCAGCTCGCGCTCGGTCTCGGCCATGCCGATGGCGAGGTCCTGGTCGAAGGTGTCCGTGCCGATGTCCGCCATGTGGAGCGGCATGTTGGAGAGGTTGCCGCCCGAGCTGCGGAGCGCCTCGTCCTCGAGCCCGGTGACGCGCGCGATGAGCTCGGCGCGGGCCTCGAGGAGGATCTTCTTGTACTCGGTGAGTTCCTTCGCATTGAGCCGCGTCTTGATGGCGGCGATCTGCGCGTCGGTGGGACCCTCGTCGCGCGGCTTCTCGGCCACGGCCCTCGCCGCCTTCTTCTTGCTGACCGGGGCCTTGGCCGCGATCACGCGCACGCGGCGCCCGTTCACGAGCACGTAGCCGTTGGCGTCGGGCTTCATGTTGGCCGCCACGTGGGCGACGCTCTTCACGCTGGTGAAGTCGATCTTCTTGCCCTTGTTGGCGGCGCGCTCCGCGGCAGCCTGCTGCGCGCGCAGGGCTTCCAGGGCCTCCTTGCGCGGATCGCGGATGGACGGCGGGGGCGCGCCCTTGCCGGGCTTCTTCTTCGGCGGCGGGGCCTCGTTGGAGGCACGCCAGACAGCCTTGGGGGCGACCGCGGGGATCACTTCCTTGGGGCCCGAGTTGACGATCTTGGGGAGGACGATCGGCGCGGGCTTGGCGGCAGGCGAGGCCTTGGCCGCGGGCGCCGGCTTCGCCGCCACGGGCCTGGCGGCACCCTTCACCGGGGGCTTGGCACCGGGCTTCGGCCCCACCTTGGGGACGGGCTTCGCCGCAGGCTTCGACTTGGTGGCCGGAGCCTTAGGAGCCGGAGCCTTAGGAGCCGGAGCCTTGGAAGCCGGAGCCTTGGAAGCCGAAGCCTTGGTGGCCGGAGCCTTGGAAGCAGGAACCTTGGCCGCCGGCTTGGCGGGCTTCTTCACAGCAGCCGATTTATTGGTCTTGGCCATGAATGCGCGCCCTTCGGATAGCCCGGACTTGGGTGGCTTCCGCCGCCCTGTACGGCTGGAAGCGCGGGAATCTAGCAGATTTCAAGCATTCCGTCAATGCCATGGCGCCGCGGGAAGCGTCCGCGGTCCACCGCCGACGCGCCTCACTTCACGCTGGCGATCGCACGGAACTTCTCGTATCGCTTGCGCACAAGCGTGTCGGGGTCGATGCGCTGAAGCTCGCGAACGCGGTCGACCACATAGTGCTGGATCGCTTCGGCCATCGCCTTCGGGTTGCGGTGCGCGCCGCCGACGGGTTCCGGGATCACGTCGTCGATCAGCCCGTTCCTCAGGTTGTGGGTGGCGGTGAGCGACAGCGCGTTGGCCGCGAGGTTGTTGGTCTTCTCGTTGGCTTCCTTCCACAGGATGGCCGCGCAGCCCTCGGGGCTGATCACGCTGTACCAGCTGTTCTGCAGCATGGCCACTCGGTCGCCGACGCCGATCCCGAGCGCGCCGCCCGAGCCGCCCTCGCCGATCACGATGCAGATGACGGGCACGCGCAGGCGGCTCATCTCGCGCAGGTTCACCGCGATGCTCTCGGCCTGCCCGCGCTGCTCGGCACCGATGCCGGGATACGCGCCGGGCGTGTCGATCAGCGTCACGATCGGCAGCCGGAACTTCTCCGCGAGCTTCATCTTGAGGAGCGCCTTGCGGTAGCCCTCGGGGTGCGCGCAGCCGAAGTGGCACGCCAGGCGTTCCTTGGTGTCACGGCCCTTCTGGTGGCCGACGACGAGGCACTTGATGCTCCCGATGCGCCCGAAGCCGGTCACGATCGCCGGGTCGTCGCCGTGGCGGCGGTCGCCGTGCAGCTCGCACCAGTCGCGGCAGATCATCTGCACGTAATCGAGGGTCTGCGGGCGCTGCGGGTGGCGCGCCACGCGCACGGTCTGCCACGGCGTGAGGCTGCCGTAGGTCTTGGACAGCAGGCTGCTGCGCGTCTCGTGCAGCGTGCGGATCTCGTCGGCGATGGCGGACGCGTCGGGACGGCCCTCGAGTACCGAGATCTGGCGCTCGATCTCGGCGATGGGCTGCTCGAAGTCGAGGATCTGGACTGCGGACATCGGGCAAATCGTAGCCGAGGCGGCGGGCGCTAGCCTCCCGCGCATGGCACCCTCCTCGCGCACGCCCCGCACCGCGTTCGTCGGCTGCGGCAACCTGGGAATGGCCATCCTCTTCGGCGCGCTCAGATCCGGCGCGCTGCAGGCTGCCGAGACGCTCGTGGTGGAACTCGACCCGCGGCGCCGCGAGGAGGCCGAGCAGCTCGGTGCGGCCACCTCCACGGAAGCCGCCGACGCGCGCGGCGCGCGGACGGTGGTGCTTGCGGTGAAGCCGCAGTCGTTCCGCGACGCGGCCCGGGCGATCGGCGCGATGGCGGGCGACAAGCTTGCCGTCAGCGTGATGGCCGGGCACCCGAGCGCAGGCATCCGCGCGGCGCTCGGCGGCACGGTGCGCGTGGTGCGCGCCATGCCGAACACGCCCGCGCAGGTGGGCATGGCCGTCACGGCGCTCGCGCGGGGCGAGGGCGCGACGCCCGCCGACATGGACGAGGCGCGCCACCTCTTCGAGGGCGTGGGCCGGACGGTGGAGATCGAGGAGCGGATGATCGACGCGGCGGTGGCCACCGTCGGCAGCGGGCCGGCGTACCTGTTCCTGCTCGCCGAGGCCGAGATCGCGGCGGCCGTGCGCATGGGCATCCCCGAACGCGAGGCGCGCGCCATGGTGACAGGCACGCTGCTCGGGTCGGCCACGCTCCTCGACCGTGATGGGCGCACGGCGCAGGAACTGCGCGCGGCGGTGACGAGCGTCGGCGGAACCACCGCCGCCGCGGTGCGCGCCCTCGAGGAACGCGCCTTCGCGCAGGCGGTCGAGGCCGCCATGCAGGCCGCCCGCGCTCGCAGCGCGGAACTCAGCTCCTGACGTGGATGGCGAACCCGGACTGCTCGACGTCGCGGGGGCGCGATCGGCGGATGGCCGAGCGCACCGCGCGGATGCCGGCCGCGGTCATCGGGTGCTTCTGGAGCTCGAGCATCAGCGCGGTCTCGAACAGCGTCGACTCGGTCCAGTCCACTTCCTCGCCGAAGCCGGAGACCGCCACGGCGCCCGTGGACCTCAGGAAGCGCGTGATGCGCGCCTTGGGGATGGAGAGCGTCCGGCAGCCGCCGAAGTGGATGAAGCGGCCGCGGCACTTGCCGGCCAGGATCTCCTCGAGGCGGTCGATGTGGATGCGCTCGTCGGGACGCCGCATGTCGCCCGGGAGCAGCAGCCCGCGCCGCGAGTGCATGGAGAGCCACAGCACCTCGAAGCCCGAGTTGCGCTCCTGGAACCACTTGCGGATGTAGTGCTCGAGCTCGGCGCGCGTGGCCACGTCGCGGTGGATGTAGGCCACGTGGTAGTCGGACGCGCGGAGCAGTTCCAGCGCCGGCCGCACGCTGATGGGGGAGCGCAGGCCGAACCACTCGTTCTCGAGGCAGAAGATGCCCTTGCGGTATACGAACACGCGCGAGGATCGTAACGCGCGGCGCGCGCGGCGGTGCAGGGACGCATCCGCGCGACTCAGCCCGCCGCGCACGGCGCACCGGGCGCGCGCACGCTCAGAAGTCGCGCCGACGGAACAGCCACACGCAGCCGCCGAGCATCACGGCCTCGAAGGCGAGGCTGGTGCCGATGGTCCACAGCGCGCCCTTGCGGCGCTCGGCGTCCTCGTACACGGCCTCCTCGAAGTCCTTGCGCTTCACGCGCGTGGAGCCGAAGAAGCGGAGCTCGTCCTCCTCGCTTGGCGGCCGGCGGAAGCTCGCGCGCTCGACGAGCGTGCGGTTCAGCCAGTCGGTGGTCTCGTTGGTCTTGGGGAGCATGGTCACCAGCACGTAGGCAGGCCAGTAGCCCGTGTTCCACCGTTCCACGGAGATGCGCTCGGCGGCAAGGTCCGCGCGCAGCCGGTCGACGTCGGCGTCGGCGCTCTTCTCGAGGCGCGAGGCGATCAGGCGCTCCGTGGCATCCACCTCCATGGCGGAGGCGATGCGGCCGTAGTTGAGGAACTGCTCGGCCTTCTGCACGCCGAAGAGCGCCAGCCAGAACACGAGCGTCAGGAGCAGGCTGGCCACGGTGCTCCGGGTCACCACGCCCATCAGCGCGCAGAAGCAGTAGAGGTAGCTGAAGAACACCACCACCGCGGGCACCGCGATGAAGAGCCCGGGCTCCCATGCGCCGCCGCGGAGGC
The DNA here is from genome assembly GCA_016873255.1 of Planctomycetota bacterium. Taxonomy (GTDB): domain Bacteria; phylum Planctomycetota; class Phycisphaerae; order Phycisphaerales; family SM1A02; genus UBA966. The sequence goes on along the minus strand of VGXR01000002.1, from coordinate 94,410 downwards.
CGATGGCGAGGAACGAGGCCGTCACGAACACCAGCGCCTGGATGCCCGCGAAGAAGAGGCCCGTCACCCACCGCGTCAGGAAGAGCCGCGTGCGCGAGATGGGCTTCGACAGCATCATGTCGATGGAGCCGCCGGCGATGAGCTCGGGCACGACGCTCGCCGTGGAGATGAGCGCGAGGATGGCCGCCAGCCACGTCAGCCAGATGTTGATGCCGAGGCTCTGGAAGATCAGCTTGTAGAAGATCGCCGGCGGGAAGAAGACGCTGTTGGCGAACTTGCTGTCGAAGTGGATGCCCACCACCGACACGCCCGTGTCGTCGATCCCGAGCGCGGCCACGATGGCCACGACGAGCGCGCTGATCGCCACCGCAAGCCAGAACAGCTTGCGCGAGTTGAGGTCGCGGTAGGCATCGAGGAAGATGGCGAGCGTCTGGATCACCGCGGCGCCCCCGTGCTGCGCGCGGCGCCGGGCATGGCGCGGCCGCGCTCGTCCACCACGCTGCGCACGAAGAGGTCCTCGAGCGACTCGCGCGCGCGGCCGACGCGCACCACCACCGCGCCCATGGCGCGCAGGGCGTCGATGGCGGGCTGGATGTCCGTGGGCTGCGCGGTGGGCACGGAGTACGTGAGCACGCCCGGCCGCTCCGGGTCGGGCACCCCCGCCACGGGGCCGGCGACGGTCTGCAGCGAGGCCGGCCCGCCCGAGGCACCGATCTCGTAGCGATGGCTGTCGCGCGTGAGTTCCTCGACGGTGCCCTGCGCGAGCGTCTGGCCCTGGTTGATGATCGCGACGCGGTCGGCCACCATCTCCACCTCGCGCAGCAGGTGGCTGTGGACGAGCACGGTGCGCCCCTCGCGCCGGATGCGCAGCAGCATGTCGCGGATCTCGCGGCGGCCGACCGGGTCGACGCCGTCGGTCGGCTCGTCGAGCACCACGAGGCGCGGGTCGTTGACGAGCGCGGCGGCGATGCCGATCCGCTGCTGCATGCCCTTGGAGTAGGTGGTGACCCGGCGGTTGCCCCAGTCGCGCATCCCGACCACCTCCAGCAGCTCCTCCACGCGCGCGCGCCGCTGCGCACGCGGCACCTTGCCGAGGGCACCGAAGAAGTCGACCACCTGGCGGCCGGTGAGGTACTGCGGGAAGCGGTGGTGCTCGGGCAGGTAGCCCACGCGCGCGAGCGCCTCCTGCGTGCCGATGGGCACGCCGAGCACGGTGCCGTCCGCGGTGGTCGGGCGCACAACGGTCATGATGATCTTGACGAGCGTGCTCTTGCCCGCGCCGTTGGGCCCGAGCAGGCCGAAGATCTCGCCTTCCGCCACGCGCAGCGACACCCCGCGCAGGGCCTGCACCTTGCCGCGGTAGGTCTTGGTGACGTTCTGGAGGTCGATCGCGAGCACGAACCCGCAATCCTAGATGCTCCTACCATTTCCGCCACGCATGCACCGCGGATTGCGCGAGTTCCTTTCGGCACTGGAGGCGGCGGGCGAGCTGCACCGCGTGCGCGCGGAGGTGAGCGCCGAGCTGGAGGTCACCGAGATCGCCGACCGCATGGCGCGCGCACCGGCGCAGCCCTCGCGCGCGGCGGCGGCGTTCGACCCTGCCATGGCCGCCATGGGCGGCAAGGCGCTCCTCTTCGAGCGCGTGCGCGGGTGCGACTTCCCGCTCGCGATCAACGCATGGGGCAGCTACCGGCGCATGGAGCACGCCCTCGGCGTGGCCGACGACCCGCGCGGGCTGGAGGCCATCGCGGCGCGCATCGCAAGCCTGGCCAAGCCCGCGCCGCCGCGCTCGCTCGCGGAGGCGATCGCCAAGGCGCGCGAGTTCCTGCCGCTCCTGCGGATCGGCCCCAGGCGCCGCCGCAGCGGCCCGTGCCAGGACGTGGTGAAGCTGTCCGCGCGCGGCGAGGTGGACCTGCGCCGGCTGCCGATCGTCAAGTGCTGGCCGCTCGACGGAAACCCGGCCGCCGTCGGCTTCGGGATGGACGCGGCCGCCGCGGGCACCGCAGCGGGCGGCGGGCGCTACATCACGCTTGCAGGGATGCACACCGTCCACGCCGACGACCGCGATGACCCGCGCCCGGCGAGCCACAACATCGGGATGTACCGGAGCCAGCTGCTCGGGCCCACCACGCTCGCCATGCACTGGCACATGCACCACGACGGCGCGTCGCACTGGCGCAGCTGGAAGCGGCTCGGCCGGCGGATGCCGATCGCCATCTGCCTCGGCGGCGAGTCGGTGATGCCCTACGGCGCCACCGCGCCGCTGCCGCCGGGGATCAGCGAGCTCCTGATGTGCGGGTTCCTCAACGGCGGCGGCATTCCGCTCGTGCGCGCGAAGACCGTGCCGCTCTGGGTGCCGGCCAACAGCGAGATCGTGATCGAGGGGTGGGTGAGCACGGAGTGCGGGCCGATCGGCTGGCACCCCGGGTCCGGCGAACCGCTCGGCCCGGGCGCGGTGTTCGAGGGCCCGTTCGGCGACCACACCGGCTTCTACAGCCTGCCCGACCGCTACCCGGTGGTGGAGGTGACCGCGCTCACGCACCGGCGCGACGCGATCTACCCGACCACCGTGGTCGGACTCCCGCCGCAGGAGGACTACTACCTCGGCAAGGCCACGGAGCGCGTGTTCCTGCCGCTCCTGCGCACCATCGTCCATGACATCGAGGACTACCACCTGCCGATGTTCGGGTGCTTCCACAACGCCGCGTTCGTGCGCATCCGCAAGGCGTACCCGCTGCAGGCACGGCGCGTGATGTCGAGCGTGTGGGGCGCCGGGCAGATGGCGTGGACGAAGATGGTCTTCGTGTTCGACGGCGACGCGCCGATCCATGACGAGGCCGCGGCCATGTCGCACGCGTTCCGCACCTGCGACTTCCTGCGCGACACGGTCGCCGCCGAGGGACCGCTCGACATCCTCGACCACAGCGCACCGTGGGTGGGCGCGGGCACCAAGCTCGGGTTCGACTGCACGGCCAAGCGCGAGGGCGAGGCGTGGAACGGCGTTGCGCTGGGGGACCTCGCGATGCCGGGCGCGGACGAGATCGAGGCCGCGCAGGCCGCGATCGAGCGGATCGCCGGCACCGGCGCACGCGTGCACTTCCCGGCCGTCGGCCATGGACGCATGGCCATCGTCGAGCTGCCCGCGGGCGCCGCGCCGCGCGCGCATGGCATTGCGTCCGCGGCGCTCGATGCCCTGCCCGGGGAGCGCGGCGCCGCGGACTTGGTGATCGTGCGCGATGCCGACGCTGACCTCGGCCCGAGCCTTGCGCCATGGGCCGCGGCGTTCTTCCTGCTTGCGTCGAACGCGGACCTCACGCGCGACCTCGTCCGACGCGGGCGCCGCATCGCCGTGGATGCCACGTGCAAGCGGCCCGGCCCCGGGCGCGACGGACTTCCCGTTCGCGAGTATCCGCCGCTCGTGGCCACCGACGCGGCGACCGCCGCGACCGTCGACCGGCGCTGGCGCGAGTACGGGTTCGAGGGCAACCCCGTGCCGACGCGGCGGACGCCCGAGCGATGAGGCCGGATGCGTCGGCGGCGTTCTCGTGGTCGTGGCGCATCGCGATCTTCGCCGCGAGCGTGGCGTACGGAACGCTGGCAGCCATGACGGTGCGCGGACTGGTGGGCGGCTTCGGCATCGGCGCGGCAGGCGCGGCGATCGCGTGCGCCGGCACCATGGCGGCGATGCTTGCCGTGCTGCCCATGGCTGCCATCATCGACGTTCCCGAGGCGCTCTGGGGGCACTGGCTTCCGCACCGCCGCTGGCGCTCGGGTCGCTGCCCCGCCTGCGCGCACGAGGGGCGCGGCGGGCGGTGCCCGGAGTGCGGGACGCCGTTCGAGCGGCCCGCGCCCTGGGCTGCGGACTGGTCTTCGCTGCGACGGGCGGCATGGGTGCTGGTGCCGGCCGGCGCCATCGGCACCGTGGCTGGGCTCGCCGCATCGGCTGCCGACGAACGCGCGTTCGCGCGCGAGGTGGGTGCGATGCGTGCGCGCGACCCCGAGTTGATGGAGCATGCGCGCGCACGCGCGTGGCCCGCCTCGTTCACCGAGCTGCGCTGGGCCGCGGGGCGCGGCTTCGCGGGCCCGCCGCCCTTCGAGTCGCCGAAGATCCCGGGCTGACGCGCGGGCTGCGCGCGAGGGGGGCGCCGCTAGACTCGGCCGGCATGGAAGACTTGCGTGCCAAGTACGCCACGGCCAAGCGCCTGCAGCTCCACCTCGGGGGCTGGCAGGTGATGGATGGGTGGACCATCGTCAACGTGGAGGACCGGCCCGGCGTCGACGTGCGGAGCAGCTGCACGGACCTCTCGATGTTCCCAGACGGCAGCGCCGTCGAGATCTACGCGTCGCACGTGTACGAGCACCTCGGCTACCAGGACGAGCTGCCCACGGCGTTCAGGGAGGCGCGGCGCGTCCTCATGCCCGGCGGAAGGCTGCGCATCTCCGTGCCCGACATGGAGGTGCTATGCCAGCTCTTCATGCACCCCATGGCGCGCCAGAACGCCAACGAGCAGTTCAAGGTGATGCGCATGATGATGGGCGGGCAGGTGGAGCCCTTCGACTTCCACAAGGTCGGCTTCTCGCAGAACATCCTGACCGCGCTCCTGATGCGGCACGGTTTCAGGGACTTCCGGCGCATGGATGACTTCAGGCTCTTCGACGACACGTCGAACCTGCAGTTCAGCGGCGTGCCCATCAGCCTGAACCTGCAGTGCATCCGTGGCCCCGAACCGAAGCCGGCGCCCGCCGGCTGACGCAGGCGGAGCGCCGGGGTTCTTCGGGCACGCGACCTGCGTTCAGGGCGTGGCGGGCTTCGCCGGCGCCGGCGCAGGTGCCGGCGCAGGTGCCGGGGCAATCGGCTGCGTGCCGGCACTCACGGGCTTGGCGTCGCCGATGTCACGCTTGCGGCGCGTGGCCACCGGGGACGGCGCGGCCGCGGCGGGCGGCGCGTACTTGCCCACGTGCTCGGGCTTCAGGACGAAGTAGTAGAAGGTCCCGTCGGCGAACTGGTTGCCGGCGAGGATCTCCGCCGCGGCGCCGATTCCCATGTAGATGTCGGCGCGGCCCGCGGCGCGGATGGCGCCGCCGGTGTCCTGGTCCATCATGAAGCGGTCGAAGTCCTTCATGCGGCCGGCGTAGTCGGCCACCTGCGTGTCCATCAGCATCACCAGGCCGCGCGGGAAGATCTTCTTGTCGGTGGCGACGGTGGCGAAGTCGGTCACGGGCACGCCGAGCGAGCCGCTTGGCCAGCTCTTGCCGTCGTACATCTGGAAGAACACCATGTTCTGGTTGCGGTCGATGTACTTCTGCACCAGCGCGGGATCGCGCGCGTAGAGCGCCTTGATGGCCGGCAGGTTGCGCTCGCGCTTGGTGATGACGCCGGCATCGACGAGCGACGTGCCCAGGCCCACGTACTCGCGGCCCGTCTTGCCGGCGTACCCGACGTACTTCACGGTGTTGTCCGGCAGGATGAGCTTGGCGCTGCCGTTCACCTCGCAGATGTACACGTCGAAGGCGCTCGAGAGCCACATGAGCTCGTAGCCTGCCAGCTGGTTGGACTCGAGGATCTCCTTGCGGGTCCCCCACTGGCCCAGGCTGCCGTCGGCATTGCGGCGGCCGAGCGGATCGCCGGTGACGGTGTCGGTGACCAGGTCCACCGGCCTGCGGTAGAGCGGGTACTTGAACGTCTCGGTGCGGACGGCGCTGGCCTTGAACTCCGGCGAGCAGTAGCCGGTGATGACCGCCTTGCCCTTGCCGTTGCGGCCGCGCGTCTGCCAGATGTCGAACTGCTCGTACACCGCATCCTGGAACGCCTTGGCATCGGTGCTCGAGTCCATGAGCTGCCTGAACGCGTTCACGCTGGCGGCGGCCTGCTCGTGGCCGGACACCACCTGCGAGATGGGGCCCATCTGCTCGCTGGAGTAGTTGGCCTTGCTGGTGCCGGTGGTGAACCACTGCTGGCTCATGCCGATGGCGCGCGCGAACTTGTCGTCGCGCGCGGCGAACGCGGCGGCGAGCTCGGGGTACTCCTCGCGGGACAGCTTGCGCAGGCCGTGCTCGCCGGGCGGCAGCTGGACGTCGATGTCCTCCTCCGGCGTGACCTTCGCCGGCGACTCGCAGCCACCGAGGAACACCGTGGTGGCAACGGCGAGGGCAAGGCTTGCGGCCAGGAATACCCCGGTATGAGCGCGACGCAGGCGGCCTGCGGACGGGGAACGGTCTGAAATGCATCCGTGCATGGCTTTGATATCGGTCCATGCTCATGGAGCGGTCCAGAAATGCCGATAGACTTCGCGCCATGACCTCCACCGCCCCCGTCCTCGCCATCTTCGGGCTCGGCACCACCGAGCTGCTCGTGATCGGGGTGATCGGCCTGCTCCTCTTCGGGAGCCGGCTGCCGATGGTGGGCCGGAACATCGGCAAGTCCATCACCGAGTTCAAGAAGGGCATGAAGGATGCAGGCGAGGAACTGTCCCGCGAGGACGGCCAGCGCCCGCAGCTCACCCAGGACCAGGTGAACCGCGCCACCGACGAGGCCACGCGCCGCGTCAACGCCGAGCAGAAGGCGCACTGAGGGGCGCGGCGCCGCGCGGCGGAGTCCACGAAACCCCGTGCTGCCGCTGATAACTGCAGGGCGCGCGCAGGGACGATCGGCAGGGCTTCCGCTACAATCCGGCGCTCCGGGCGATTAGCTCAGCTGGCTAGAGCACACGCATCACACGCGTGGGGTCACTGGTTCGAATCCAGTATCGCCCATTCAAGCAGACCCGCAGGCATTGCCTGCGGGTTTGTCGTTGATGCAGAGATGCAGGGCGTGAATTTTCCGGTCGGGTTGCCGTGACGCACCCCGAGAAGGCCCCGAATCACCCCAATCTTGCACCACCACCTGGCGCGGCGCAGGCGCGGCCGGGATTCAGCGCGGCCCGTACGTCACCCAGCGCCACAGGCGTTCCATGGGGCCATCGCCGACGAACCTGGTCCATGCCAGCGCGGCAACCGCAAGCGCGGCCCACACACCCACCGCGACCGTGGTGAATCGCGCGTCGCCCATCGTGCCGAACATCGCAAGCCCCCACCAGGATGCGATCATGGTGCACACGATCGACTCGCCCAGGTAGACGGTGAGGCCGATCGATCCCGCCGCCTGCACGGGTGCGCGCAGGATGGCCGGCAGCCGCGGGCCGAACTCGACCGCCAGGCACGCGTAGCCCACCGGCAGGAGGATCGCGCTCAGGGACAGCCCAAGCCCCGTCAGCGCCATGGCGGCGCCGCTCTCGCGCCCGAGCAGCCACCACGGAAGCACCGCGAGCGCGGCGAACGGAAGCCCGGCCAGGATGAGCCGGGTGGCGAGTCGGCGCCTCCGCCCCGATGCGTCCGCCGCGAAGAGCCCGGATCGCTGCGCCCACACGCCAAGCAGCATCATCATGAAGGACTGCCATCCGTAGCTGAACGGCGCCGCCAGCGTGCCGAACAGGTAGCCGGCCGCGCGGAAGAGCAGCGCCTCATGCCACGGACCGGTGCGGAACGCGCTCGTCTCAGCCTCAATCCACTCCGGGCTGGCCGGGTTGAACTCCGCCGCCAGCATGGCATCGAAGCCCCGCACGGGCCCCGCGGCCGGGTCGGCGGCCGGTTCCGCCGGCACGGCCGCCGCCACTGCGTCGGCGAACGCCCATTGCAGCGCCATGCCGGCGAGCGTGATCAGCAGGATCACCGCAAGCACGCCGATCGTGACGCGCCGGAGCCATCGGTCGTCAAGCCCGATGCACGCGACCACCAGCAGGCCAAGCAGCGCGTAGAGGGTCAGGATGTCGCCGTACCAGATGACCAGTCCGTGCACTGCGCCGACTGCAAGCATGAGCGCCAACCTGCGCAGCGCGTTCGGCCAGCGAGACCGTCCGCTCGCGGCCGCCCGCGCCGCCTGCTGGGCGAGCCCGAACCCGAAGAGCAGCGAGAAGATCGAGATGAACTTGAACGTCGCGAGCGCATCGACCGCGTCATACACCGCCCAATCGAGGGTCGATCGTCCAAGCCCCTCCGGCAGCGGACCTTGCCCCACCTCGCACCCTATCGGCAGGAAGAAGAACCGCGCATTCACCAGGATGATGCCCAGCAGCGCCATGCCCCGGGCGAAGTCGATGCCGGCGTTGCGCTCGAGCCTCGGGACGGGGGCGTTCATGCCTGGGCATCCCGCTCTGGCCGTACGTGATCATGGTCGCGCAGCCGACGGCCCACCGGCTCGTACTCCGCCTCGGCCGCCTCCCTCGTCCCGAGGCCCTCGACGTAGCGGTTGTACATGCAGAAGGCCGCGAAGATGAGGACGGGGTCGTGGATGTCCATGTCGGTCGCGCCCGCGGCGCGGGCAGCCTCGACGTGCTGCGGTCGCACGCCGAGGACGCAGGCCTGGAGCGCCCGCGAGATCTCGAGCAGCGCCTGCATCTTGGGCGTGAAGCCGCCGGTGTCGTTCGAGGCCAGGAGCCGGTCGAGCGCCGCTGATCGCTCGGCACCGAGCCACGCGCGGGCGGCGGCGGCGTGCGACTTGGTACAGAAGCGGCAGCCGTTCAGGTGCGAGGTCCACGTGGCGATGGTCTCGCGTTCGCCGGGCTCGAGGCTGGCAGGCTGGCGCAGGATGGTCTCGGCGAGGCCCAGCAGGTGCTTCGCGGCGTCCGGGCGGAACGCCAGCGGACCACGGATCCCGGGAACGTCCGAAGGCAGGGCGATGTGGGCCATGCGACGATCGTAAGTCACCGCGAGTCGCCGGCGCCGAATCCGCGCTGCGAAGCGATGGGCGTCCGCTACGAGCCGCTCAGCAGGCTGCTGGGCGAGTCGGACATCGTGTCGCGACCACAGTCCACAATGCGCTGGACCACGCCGCAGGCCGCGTGGCCGAGGCGAACCTCGTGGACGCGCGTCGGGTCGTGGCGCCTGCGGCTGCGCCGAGGGCGCCCACCGGCCGGCCGCACCCGTGACAGGCCACTGGCTCCAGTTCCTCGCGGGGCTCGCACTGCTGCTCGTCGGCGGACGATTGCTGGTGTCGGCGTCGATCGACACGGCGAAGCGGCTCGTCGTCTCGGCGCTCAAGGGGCGCGGGACGGAAACTCGCACCTCGATGCCCGGCGTCGCACCTCGATGCCCGGCGTCAATCCCTCATTTTCCGGCTCCGCAGCGCGCAGCCGATGAGCTTGTACAGGACGCGCGCCCCGACGCAGCCGTTCCACTCGTCGCCGGGGGCACCCGGCGCTACCTCGCAAAGGTCAAAGCCGATCACGCGGCGTCCGCTCGCCGAGAGGAGCTCCAGCAGGTGGCAGACCTCGGGGAACGTGAGGCCGCCCGGCACCGGGGTGCCCGTGTGCGGGCAGTGCTCGCTGGTCAGGCCGTCGATATCGAAGGACACGTAGACGTCCTTCGGCAGCGCGGCGATGACCTCCTTGCACACCTTCGTCCAGGTCGCGCCGCCGAACTGCCGGTCGCGAAGGCGCTGGTCGTAGAACGTCTTGACGCGGCCCTTGGAGGAACGCCCGAACTGCACCTCGCGCGAGCCGACGTCGCGGATGCCGACCTGCACCAGCCTGCCGACGCCGGGCAGGCGCGTCATCACGTTGTGGAAGATGCTCGCGTGGCTCCATGCGAAGCCCTCGAAGCTGTCGCGCAGGTCCGCGTGCGCATCGATCTGCAGTATGCCCATGCCGGGATGGCGCATCGACAGCTCGGCAATCAGCCCGAACGGCGACGAGTGGTCGCCGCCGAGGACCGCGGGGATGGCGCCGCGGTCGAGGATGCGCTCGGCCTCAAGCGCCACGTAGCCGTGCACGCGCTCGCTGGCCGCGTCCACGGCGGCAACCGCCTTGGCGTGGGCCTTGTTGCCGGGCTCGGCACCGCCCGCCATGATCACGGGCTCCGCGGCCGCGCGCGCGCGCTTCGAGAGCGCGGCGATGTCCTTCGGCACGGGAAGCATGGCGATGCCTGCCTGCCAGATCGGCCCGTACTGGATGTCCTCGAGATCGACCTGCTTGCTTGCCTCAAGCACGTGCTCGGGGCCGCGCGCCGTGCCCGGGCGGTAGCTGGTGGTGGCGTCGAACGGCACCGGGATGACGACGACCTTCGCGGCCTCGGGCAGCGTGTCGAGCCCGAAGAGGCCGTCGCCCGTGGCGGCGGCATCGGGGTCGAAGCCGGACGCGACGACGGGGGCGGCGGGAGGGCGAGCCTTCCGTGGCATCAGCGCTTCGCCTCCATCGGCGCCGAGCGATCGGTGTGGTGGTGCACCATGCGCCAGCAGTCGCCTTCCTTGCGGAAGACGTTGGTGGATCGGAAGCGCAGCTCGGCGGGCTTCCCGTCGATCATCATGCCGCGACCGACCTCGGTGCAGGTGGTGACGCCGTAGTCGGACCCCTCGACCACCCGCAGGCCCTCGCACGCCACGGTGCCGCCCAACTTCATGGCGGCTTCCTTGCGGAACTGCGCGTCGACGGCGTTCCAGCCGAGGTGCATCTGCCCGTCGGGGCCGAAGTCGGAGACGTCGTTCTCGTGCGACCACACCGCCGCCATCGGCGCGGCATCGCCGGCGCAGACCTGGTTGATCGCGGCGTAGAAGGCGTTGTGCGCGTCCATCAGCGTGCGGTACTCCGCGGCTGCGGGGTCGGACTGGTTGCCCTTGGCCACGCGCTGCGCGATCCGCCCGGCCGCCATGCGGCCGGCGCAGCCGGGGAGGGCGAGGAGCGAGACGAGGACCGCGGAAGTGCCAAGCACGAGGATCGGGCGCAAAGCGGTCATGGGGTCGGATGGTAGCCATGACGCCCACGGGCATCGATGCGGCATGAACTACCCTGCGCGCATGCGCACGCCTCATGCAACGGCTGCTTCCGCGACGCTCGCACTGATGGCCTCGCTCACCTCCCCCGCCGTCGCGGAGGAAGGCATGTGGCTTCCGAACGCCATCCCGGCGGCGGAGCTGAAGGCGAAGCACGGGTTCGAGGCCACGCCGGCGCTGCTCGAGCACCTGCAGAAGTCGGCGGTGCGGTTCTCGACGGGCGGGTCGGGGTCGATCGTCAGCGCGAACGGGCTGGTGATGACAAACCACCACGTGGGGAGCGACATGCTCGCGAAGCTGTCGACGCCGGAGCGCGACCTCCTGAAAACCGGATTCCTGGCGCGCGACAGGGGGCAGGAGCTGCCCTGCCCCGACCTGGAGCTCAACGTGCTGTGGTCGATCGAGGACGTCACCGACCGCGTGAACGCCGCCGCCAGGGGCGCCGCCGACGTGGCCGCTGCGGGTGCCGCGCGGCGCAAGGCGATCACGGCCATCGAGGACGAGAGCGAGAAGGCCACGGGCCTCACGAGCGAGGTGGTCACGCTCTGGCAGGGCAGCCGCTACCACCTGTACCGCTACCGCACCTACCGCGACGTGCGGCTGGTGTTCGCGCCCGAGACCGCGATCGCGTTCTTCGGGGGCGACGCGGACAACTTCGAGTTCCCGCGCTACGACCTCGACTGCTGCTTCTTCCGCATCTACGAGGACGGCAAGCCGCTCAGGCCCGGGCATTTCCTGGAGTGGGATGCCGACGGCGCCAAGGAAGGCGAGCTGGTCTTCACGTGGGGCCACCCCGGCAGCACGAACCGGCTCTACACGGCGGACCACGTTGCGTTCATGCGCGACGTCGAGGAGCCGATGGGCCTGCGGCGGCTGTGGCGCAGCGAGGTGAAGCAGACGACCTTCATGGGTCGCGGTGCCGAGGAGGCGCGCATCGTTCGAGAGGACTTCTTCGGCACGCAGAATGGACGCAAGGCGACGCAGGGGCTGCTCGACGCGCTGCAGGACCCGGCGCTGGTGGAATCGAAGCGCGCGGAGGAGGCGGCGCTCCTCAAGCGCCTTGCCGGAAAGCCCGAGGCCAAGGACTTCGAGGACGGCCGGCGCATGGTGGCCGAATCGCTCGAGGCCTGGAAGCGGCTGGCTCCCGACTACTTCGCGCTCGAGCGCCGGATGCGGGGCGGGGAGCTCGCAGGCATCGCGCGCGCGCTGCTGCGCATGAAGGCAGAGGACGCGAAGCCGAGCGCGGACCGCCTGCCGGAGTACGGCGACGCCAACCGCGAGTCGCTCGAGTCGGGCCTGTACTCGCCGGCGCCGATCTACCCGCAGCTCGAGATCGAGCGGATGACGTGGATGCTCTCGGGCCTGGCGGAGGAGCGCGGGCTCGACGACCCGCTGGTGAAGCGGCTGCTCGCGGGGAAAGGCCCGCGCGCGCGCGCCACCGAGCTGGTGCGCGGCACGAAGCTCGCCGACGTTGCCGCCCGGCGCGCGCCCGACATGAACGACCCGATGATCGCGTTCATGGCGTCGATCGATGCAGACGCGCGTGCCGCGCGCAAGGCCTGGGAGGACCAGGTGCAGTCGCCGCAGCGCGACGGATACGCGAAGATCGCCGCGGCGCGGTTCGCGGCATTCGGTGACTCGGTGTACCCCGATGCCACGTTCACGCTCCGCATGAGCTACGGCACCGTCAAGGGCTGGACCACCGAGGACGGAACGAAGGTGCCCGCGTTCACCACGCTCGGCGGCACGTTCACGCGCGCCGAATCGCGCGCGGGGGACCCGGCGTTCGAGCTGCCGAAGTCGTGGATCGACGCAAGGGCCAAGCTGTCCCAGGCGACTCCGTTCAACCTGGTGAGCACCAACGACATCATCGGCGGCAACTCGGGCTCGCCGATGGTCGATGCGCAGGGGCGCGTGGTGGGACTGATCTTCGACGGGAACCTCGACAGCCTCGCGGGCGACGTGGTCTTCGACATGACCCGCAACCGCGCCGTGTCCGTGGACGTGCGCGGGATGCTGGAAGCCATGCGGACCGTGTACGACGCCGGGGCGCTGGTCACGGAGCTGACAACGCGAGGTGACGCGCGGTGATGGCCCGCCTGCGCCCCTTCGCCGCGCTGGCGTTCGCGATGCTCGCGCTCGCGGCGGCCGCGGCGCCGCCCTCGTGGGATGCGCGGCTCAGTCGATTCGTGGACGCGGCGCGCCGGCGCACGCTCGATGCCTGCGAGTCGCGGGGCATCCGGCTGCCCAAGGACTTCCTTGACTGGATCGATCGCGATCCCGTGCTGCGCACCTCGGTCTACGGCTGCCGCGCCGACCCGCTGCCGGTGCTGCTTGGGCTGCGATCGCTCGAGATCGACCTCGGCGAGCAGGCGGTGCGCAAGGACTATCCGCAGCTTGCGCTGGCCTTCGCCATGCAGGACTCCTACGCCAAGCGCGTGCCGAAGGCCGGCACCTGGAACGATGCCGACGGCGCGGTGCCGGCGGACACGCTGCCCGACGTGGCACCGCGCAAGCCGCTGGCGCTCGAGGTGCCCGGCGACCCGCGCGTGCGCGTCGACACCAAGGACCCGAAGCGGAAGCTCGACCGCAACGACCACGTCGTGAACTTCCTCGAGGACCATGCGCCCGTCGAAGTCGACGTGACGGCCGAGGAGCTGCCGCCCCTCGAGTACGACGACAAGGGCGTGGCCAGGCCGCGCGGAGAGCCGGTCAAGGTGACCCGCAAGGCGGTGCGGCCGCTTGCGGCGGCGGACGTGATCGCGTCCGCGGCGCTGCAGGCGGAGTTCAACGCCTACATGCAGGCGCACGGCGACGGGACCCGCGTCAATTGCGGCAACGGCGCCGTGGCCTGGAACTCCACCGCCGCGGTGGGCGACGGCGAGCTGCGCAAGCGCATTGCCGCGGCGCACGAGCTGTTCCACGATGCATACCGCGCCACGGGCCGCATGCCCGCCGAGCGCGACCGTGCGCCGACGCCGGCGGAGTCGATGGCGTGGTTCATGCGCAACGACAGGTGGAGGCCGCCTGCAGCCGAGGGTGCGCAGGCGAGGTGGAACTGGCCGCGCTTCCCGCTGAACGCGCCGTGGCCCGTGCTGATGATGCTTGCGGCCGACGACCAGCCGCTGCGCGAGCGCGAGGAGATCTGGCGCCGGTACGCGGAGACCGGCGAGGCACGGACCTACGGCGAGTACATCGGCGACATCGCGCAGCAGTTCGACATGCAGAGCGCCCGACGGCTGAGCCCGTTCGCGTTCAGCTACGGCAGCATCCAGATGATGTGGAAGGACGGCGGCGTGTGCGGCACGATGGGGAACATCGGCGCACGCACCGAGCGCATCCTCGGCGTGCCGGCGTCCACCGCGGGTCAGCCCGGCCACTGCGCGATGGTGCAGATGGACTGCGACCGCAAGTCGGGCGTGTTCCGCTGCAAGGGCGAGCAGTACGCGACCGGGGGCGACGAGGTGACCATCGTGCACGCGGGATGGAACTACGACGACACGGGCGGGCGGCGGCCGATGGTGTTCCACCAGACGATCGCCTGGGGCGTGAACGCCGGCCTCGGGTCGCTCGTGGACACGCTGGCCATGCGCCGGGCGTGGGATGCGCTGCCTGCGGAGGAACGGGCGGATCCGCGCGAGTGCCGCGAGTTCCTCGAGGCAGGCCTCTCGCGCAACCCCTATGCGATGGCGGTGGCGGAGGCGGCGGTCGGCGCGGCACCGGACGCGGCATCGGCGGTCGCGCTCGTCGATTCGCTGAACGCCGCGCTCGACAAGGCCAAGGTGCCCGCGGACCGCAAGCTGTACCGCGACACCGTGCGCGACCTTGCGCACGCACGCGTCCTTGCCCTGCCCTCGCCCGGCTCGCCGGAGAAGTCGGCGGCGCTGCTTGCCGACCTGACGCGCCAAGGATGCACCAACGCGCAGCTCCTCGCGCGCTGCTGGCGCGAGACGAGCGGCGAGGAGGGCTTCGTCGAGCGCTGCGTCAAGGCCGCCGAGGACTACCTGGCATCGCCCGACCGCGCCAAGGGCCGCAAGGCGGGCGAGAAGCTGGCGACGCAGGTGAAGGCGTGGGCCCGCACCATCAAGGACAGGAAGGTGCGCGAACTCTGGGCCGCCACGGTGCTCAAGCCGTTCGAGGGCAAGGAGTACCTCGACCTCCCGGGCAAGCGGTCGATCGATCCGGTGGTGGCGGAGTTGTGCAAGGCGGCGGGGCGAAAGGTGCCGCCGGATGCCGGCGCGAGGTGAGCGCCCCGGCCCGGGGCCATGGGGCCGGGGTGCCGATCGCCACCCCTGCGGCTAAATTGCCGGCCATGACGCGCATCTACAAGGACGAAGGCGATGGCTTGATGCAGGTTTCCCGGGGAATGCGGGGGATCACCGTGATGCCGCAGGGCGATGTCCGAAAGGCGAATGCCGACCGCCGCATCCGCGTCCAATGGGGCCAGCAGCTGCTCGACGACATCGTGCGGGGCCGCTACCGCACGCTTGTCTGCGGCGTCAATGACACAGACAACTCGCGCGGCATCCTCGGCGAGGTGCTGCGCCTCGTGCCGACCTCGCAGTGGACGCTCGCCTCCGCCACCTCGTACGCCCGCACCTTCCGCTCCGCGGTGTCGCTGCACGGGAAGGACGACCGCGAGCCGTACGTGCTCAAGTTCGACCTCGACCGGCTGCTGGTGCTTGCGGTGCTGCGACCGGCGGGCCGCGACCACTTCACGCTCGACGACCTCGAGCGCGGCTTCCGGACCATCTCGCGGATGCTTGCCAACCGCTGGGACCGCTGGCCGACGGCAAGCGTGTCCTTCCTGGGCGCCAAGTCGAATCGGCTGGTCGGCAAGGATGACCGCGAACCCTCGTTCGAGGACGTGCTCGAGCGCATGCACGATGCAGGCTTCGACGGCGATGTCTATCCCGCGGTAACCATGTGGGACTCGCTGTCGGTGGGCGTCTTCGGCACCTACCCGTTCCCTGACTCCGTGTCTCGGATGCGAGAGGGATCGTCCTGAGCGGCCCATGGGGAAAATCGCCGCGGCCGGCTGTGCGGGGCCGGGTACGCTGACCCGATGCCCGCGAGGTTCCCCGCCGAGCGCTCGGAAACGGCGTTCACGGACTACAAGCTCCCGCTCTTGCCCGCGCAGGCAGCGGTCGAGGCGGGAAGATGCCTCTTCTGCCACGATGCGCCCTGCATCACTGCGTGCCCGACGCACATCGACATCCCGCAGTTCATCCGGAAGATCGCGGGCGGCAACGACCGTGGTGCGGCGAGGACGATCTTCGAGTCGAACATCCTGGGCATGAGCTGCGCACGGGTCTGCCCGGTCGAGGTGCTCTGCGTCGGTGCCTGCGTCTACAACGACCTCGACGAGCCGCCGATCCAGATCGGCAAGCTGCAGCGCCATGCAACCGACCGCGCGTTCGAGGAGGGCTGGCGATTCTTCGAGGCGGGTGCGCCCACCGGCCGGCGCGTCGCGCTGGTGGGCGGCGGCCCGGCGAGCCTCGCGGCGGCGCACGAGCTGCGGCGCCTGGGCCACGCGTGCACGATGTACGAGCGGCGCGGGTTCCTGGGTGGGCTCAACACCACCGGAATCGCGCCGCACAAGATGAAGGCCGACCGAAGCGTGAACGAGGCCGAATGGGTGCTCGCGATCGGTGGCGTCGAGATGCGCACCGGCGCGGAGGTGGGCCGTGATGTCGCGCTCGCCGACCTCGAGCGCGAGTTCGACGCGGTGTTCGTGGGCATCGGCCTCGGCGCCGACAGCCGCGCGAAGGCCCCGGGCGAGGACCTGCCGGGCGTGCTCGGCGCGGTGGAATGGATCGAGCGCATGAAGCTCGGCGACGCGGGGCTGTCGGGCGTGCGGCACGCGGTGGTGGTCGGTGCGGGCAACACCGCGATGGACGCATTGCGCGAGCTGCTGGCGCTGGGCGTCCCGCAGGTGACGATGCTCTACCGCGGCACGGAGGAGACGATGGGCGGCTACGCGCACGAATGGCAGGCCGCGAAGGAGGCGGGCGCACGCGCGGAGTGGCGCGCCGTGGCCGGCGCCTTCGAGGGCAACGGCCGCCTCCGGCGTCTGCGGTGCATGCGCGTGGATGCCGCGCGCGCGCCGGTCGAGGGGTCGGAATTCGCGCTCGACGCGGACCTGGCGCTGCTTGCCATCGGGCAGTCGAAGCTGGGCGCGGCGCTCGCCGGGCTGGCGGGGATCACCGTGGAGTCCGGCATCGTCCGCGTGGACGCGCACGGCTTCACCGGCCGCCCGGGCTGGTACGCAGGAGGCGACTGCGCCAACGGCGGCAAGGAAGTGGTCAATGCGGCCGCCGAGGGCATGGCAGCCGCGCGCGCCATCGACCGCGAGCTGGCCGCCGGCGGCGGCACCGGACGCAGGGGAGCAACGCATGCCTGACCTCTCCACCGACACCGGCGGCATCAGGTCGCCGAACCCGTTCTGGCTGGCGAGCGCGCCGCCCGCCAACAGCGGCGCGCAGATCCAGCGCGCCTTCGACGCCGGCTGGGGCGGCGCCGTGTGGAAGACGCTCGGCACGCCGATCCAGAACGTATCGAGCCGCTTCGGCGGGCACACGATCGGCAGCGTCCGCGGGGCAGGCTTCAACAACATCGAGCTCATCACCGACCGGCCGCTCGAGGTCAACCTGCGCGAGATCACCGAGACCAAGAAGCGCTGGCCGCACAACCCGATCATCGTGTCGCTCATGGTCGAGACGCGCGAGGAGTGGCGGGACATCATCAAGCGCTCGATCGACGCAGGCGCCGACGGCCTCGAACTGAACTTCGGCTGCCCGCACGGCATGTGCGAGCGCGGCATGGGGAGCGCGGTGGGCCAGGAGCCCGCCGTGAACGAGCGGATCACCTCCTGGGCGTGCGAGTTCAGCACCGTGCCCGTGCTCGTGAAGCTGACGCCGAACGTCTCCGACATCGTGCCGCACGGCATGGCGGCCAAGCGCGGCGGCGCGCACGGCATCAGCCTGATCAACACCATCAAGAGCATCATCGCGGTGGACATCGACCGCTTCGTGCCCGAGCCGCGCGTCGGCTCGCTGAGCACCAACGGCGGCTACTGCGGCGCGGCGGTCAAGCCGATCGCGCTGCACATGGTGGCGGCACTGGCGCGCGAGCCGGGCTTCGGGCTGCCGATCAGCGGCATCGGCGGGGTGCGCAACTGGCGCGACGCCGTCGAGTTCATGCTGCTCGGCTCCAGCACGGTGCAGGTGTGCACGGAAGTCATGCTGCGCGGCTACCGGGTGGTCGAGGACATGCGCGACGGCCTCGAGGAGTACATGCGCTCCAAGGGCTTCGGGCGCGTGCAGGACATGGTCGGCAAGGCCGTACCCGCCTTCAGCGAGTGGGGCGACCTCGACATGAACTACGAGACGGTGGCCCGCATCGACGCCGACAGGTGCATCGGCTGCCAGCTGTGCGTGGCGGCCTGCCACGACGGCGCGCACCAGTGCATCCACCCGCAGGAGGGCACGCGCGTGCCCCGCGTCGACGAGTCCGAGTGCGTCGGCTGCAACCTTTGCCAGATCGTCTGCCCGGCCCCGGGCTGCATCACCATGGAGCGGGTGGACAACGGGCATCGACCGGCCACCTGGAACGACCATGTGAGCCACGGCGCGGCGCTGCGCCCCAAGAAGGGCGCGCACTGAGCGCGGCCCGCAAGGAGAACCGATGAGCGACAAGAAGCGGATCGTCCGTTGCGGCCTGATCCAGTGCAGCAACCCCCTGAACGACGAGGGGCGCCCGGTGGCCGAGATCCAGAAGGCCATGGTGGACAAGCATGTCCCCATGATCGAGGAGGCCGGCAAGCGCGGCGTGCAGATCCTGTGCCTGCAGGAGATCTTCAACGGGCCGTACTTCTGCCCCAGCCAGAGCACGCGCTGGTACGAGGCCGCCGAGGCCGTGCCCGGTCCGACCACCGAGCTCGTGGCGGGCATCTGCCGCAAGCACCAGATGGCATGCATCGTGCCGGTGTACGAGCGCGAGATGAGCGGCGTCCTCTACAACACCGCCGCGGTCTACGACGCGGACGGCACCTACCTGGGCAAGTACCGCAAGCAGCACATCCCGCAGGTGAACCCGGGCTTCTGGGAGAAGTTCTTCTTCAAGCCCGGCAACGGCGGCTACCCGGTGTTCAGGACCCGCTACGCCAAGGTCGGCGTCTACATCTGCTACGACCGCCACTTCCCCGAGGGCGCGCGCTGCCTGGGCCTGAACGGCGCGGAGATCGTCTTCAACCCCAGCGCCACGGTCGCGGGCCTCAGCCAGTACCTCTGGAAGATCGAGCAGCCGGCGCACGCGGTGGCGAACGGCTACTACATGGGCTGCATCAACCGCGTGGGCACCGAGGCGCCCTGGAACATCGGCAAGTTCTACGGCACGAGCTACTTCGTGAACCCGCGCGGCGAGACCATCGCTCAGGCCAGCGAGGACAAGGACGAGCTGCTGGTGGCCGACCTCGACATGGGCATGATCGACCAGGTGCGCGGGACCTGGCAGTTCTACCGCGACCGTCGCCCCGAGGCGTACGGCGAGGTCACCGCGCAGTGACGGCATGAAGGAGCGAAACGCGATGCACACGCTGATCAAGGGCGGAAACGTTGTGACGGCGGAGGGCGAGCGGCGCGCCGACGTGCTGGTGTCGGGCGAGCAGGTGGCGGCCGTCGGGGAGCGGCTCGACGCGCCCGCCGGCGCGCAGGTGATCGACGCGGGCGGCGCCTGCGTCATGCCGGGCGGCATCGACCCGCACGTGCACATGGAGCTCCCGTTCATGGGCACGGTGAGCGTCGACGACTTCCTCTCGGGCACCGCGTGCGCCGCGGCCGGCGGCACCACGATGATCATCGACTTCGTGATCCCCGCGCCGCAGCAGTCGCTGCTTGAGGCCTACCGCACCTGGCGCGACCGCGCCCGCAAGGCCACCGCCGACTACTCGTTCCACATGGCGGTCACCTGGTGGGGGCAGCAGGTGTTCGAGGAGATGGGCACGCTCTGCCGCGAGCACGGCATCAACAGCTTCAAGCACTTCATGGCGTACAAGAACGCCATCATGGTGGACGACGCGACGCTGATCGCGAGCTTCGGGCGCGCGCGCGACCTGGGCGCGATCTGCCTGGTGCATGCCGAGAACGGCGACCTGGTCTTCCGCATGCAGCAGGACACCTTCGAGCGCGGCATCCGCGGCCCGGAGGGGCACCCGATCTCGCGCCCGCCCGAGGTGGAGGGCGAGGCCGCCAACCGCGCCTGCCAGATCGCGGCCATGGTCGGCGTGCCGCTCTACGTGGTGCACACCAGCTGCCGGCAGGCGATGGACGCGATCGCGCGCGCCAAGCTCGCGGGGCACCGCGTGTTCGGCGAGTCGCTGGTGCAGCACCTGGTGATCGACGACTCCGTCTACCGCGACACCGACTGGCGCCGCGCGGGGCACCACGTGATGAGCCCGCCGTTCCGCCCGGCGGACCACCAGCAGGCGCTGTGGGGCGGCCTGCAGGGCGGCACCATCGAGGTGATCGGCACCGACCACTGCACATTCCGCACCGACCAGAAGGCGATGGGGAAGGACGACTTCCGGAAGATCCCGAACGGCACGGGCGGGCTCGAGGAGCGCATGAGCGTGCTCTGGCACCACGGCGTGCGCACCGGGCGCATCACGCCGAGCGAGTTCGTCGCCGCCACCAGCGCGAACGCGGCGCGCATCTTCAATGTCCACCCGCGCAAGGGCACCATCGCGCCGGGAAGCGACGCGGACATCGTGGTCTGGGACCCCGCCGCGCACCGCACGCTCGGCACGGCCACGCACCACTCGCGCAACGACTTCAGCATCTTCGAGGGCATGCAGGTGACCGGTGCCGCCGCGGTCACCATGAGCCGCGGCACCGTGCTGTGGAAGGACGGCAGGCTGCAGCCCCGCGAGGGCCACGGCCGGTACGTCGAGCGGCCCTGCTTCACCGATTACGCGCGCAGCCAGACCGTGCGGAACGCCTTCTTCGCCCCAGCACCCGTCGAGCGCCAGGAATTCGTCCCATGACCACCGCCACCGCCGGCACCCCCGGCACCCCCGCCTCCGTCGGCCGCTTCCCGGCCTCCTCCGACGCCTTCACGCCCTGGCATGACGCGCGCCACTGGATCGGCGGCGCCTGGCGCGACCCGGCCACGCACCGCGCCGCGCTCGAGGTGCACAACCCGCGCCACGGCAAGGCTGTCGCCCGCGTGCACCTCGGCGGCGCCGACGACGTGGACGCCGCGGTGCGCTCCGGCGCCCGGGCGCAGCGCGAGTGGGCCGAGTGGCCGATCCGCGACCGCGCGCACGTCCTCTACCGCCTCCGCGAGATGATGGTGCGCGACATCGACGAGCTCAGCTGGCTGGTGAGCCACGAGAACGGCAAGATCTTCGGCGAGGCCAAGGCCGAGGTCGAGAAGGGGATCGAGTGCGTCGAGTACGGCTGCTCGCTCCCGAATCTCGCGGCCGGCAACCAGCTCGAGGTGAGCCGCGGCGTCGCGTGCGAGGTGGTCTACGCGCCGCTCGGCGTGGTGGCCGGCGTGACGCCCTTCAACTTCCCGCTGATGGTGCCGCTCTGGATGCTTCCGCAGGCGCTCGTCGGCGGCAATGCCTTCGTGATCAAGCCGAGCGAGCGCGTGCCGCTGAGCACCATGCGGCTGGCCGAGATGCTGAAGGAAGCCGGCCTGCCGGACGGCGTGCTCAACATCGTGCAAGGCGGCCGCGAGGTGGTCGAGGCGCTCTGCGACCATCCGCAGGTGAAGGCGCTCGGCTTCGTCGGCAGCACAAAGGTGGCCAGGGCCGTCTACGGGCGCGCCAGCATGGCCGGCAAGCGCGCGCTATGCCTCGGCGGCGCGAAGAACCACCTCTTCGTGGTGCCGGATGCGGATGTGGCCGTGACCGCCGAGAACGTGGTCGCGAGCTTCACCGGCTGTGCGGGACAGCGCTGCATGGCAGCGAGCGTGCTGCTCGCCGTCGGTGACGTCGACCACATCCTGGCCGCCGTGCGCGAGCGCGCGGCGAGGATGGTGCCCGGCAAGGACATCGGCCCCGTCACCACCCGGGAGGCGCGCGACCGCATCACGGGCTACATCGATGCCGCCGAGCGGGCAGGCGCGAAGATCGTGCTCGACGGCCGCAGGGCCGGCGCCGACGCGGGCGGCTACTGGGTGGGCCCGACGATCATCGACGGCTGCACGCCCGACATGCCCGCCGCCCGCGAGGAGATCTTCGGCCCGGTGCTCAGCGTGGTGCGCGTGCCCACGCTCGAGAAGGCGTTCGAGATCGAGAATGCCAACCCCTACGGCAACGCGAGCAGCGTCTACACCACCAGCGGCGACATCGCGCGCCGCGTGATGGCCCGCGTGGAGGCCGGCATGTGCGGCGTGAACATCGGCGTGCCGGTGCCGCGCGAACCCTTCGGCTTCGGTGGCTGGAACGACAGCTGCTTCGGCGCCGGCAACATCACCGGCTGGGACGGCTACCGCTTCTGGACCCGGCAGCGCAAGGTCACCAGCAAGTGGGCGCTGCAGCGGGACCAGAACTGGATGAGCTGAGGCCGGGGGCGCCGACTCGAGATTTGAGTATCCTTCCGGTCGATGAACACCCGACTCCTCCTCGCCGGTGCGGCCGTCCTCCCGGTGCTCACCGCCTGCATCTCGATCGGCAATACGAGCAACAGCGGCAAGAACGCCGCCATCGCGGCCCCCGCGGCCGGGTCGCGCGCGCCGATCACGGAGCAGCGGGTGAATGCCGCGCAGCAGGCGTGGTGCGACGGGCTCGTGAACGTGGCGCAGACCCACGCGCGCGGCGGCGACGCCAAGGCCGCGGCCGCGAAGATGATCGACGACCTCTACGACTACGCCGACGGCAAGGTCTTCTTCAAGCCGACGCTCGCGTACGGCCCTCGCACCTTCCG
The DNA here is from genome assembly GCA_016873255.1 of Planctomycetota bacterium. GTDB lineage: Bacteria > Planctomycetota > Phycisphaerae > Phycisphaerales > SM1A02 > UBA966. Next base: position 71,679 of record VGXR01000002.1, on the reverse strand, counting down.
CCCGACGCGCGAGGGCGCGCTGGCGTACTTCGTGGGCGGCAACCAGGCGTTCCCAGAGGACACCGGATTCGCGCTCAAGGGCTGGACCAAGGCCCGCTACGACAACAATGCGGGCGAGAACGGCATCCAGATCCACGGCGACCTGGCCATCACCATGGGCAACGTGTACATCACGGGCCCCGACGGCAAGGAAGTGATGGTCGACAAGACCTTCGTCTTCCGGCAGTGCAAGGACGGCAACCTGCGGCTCTGCGTGCACAAGTCCGCCCTGCCGTTCAGCCCGGACTGACCGGCATGCGCGTACGCGCCGTCCTGCTCCTCCTCGTCGGCGCGCTCGCCGGCGGCTGCGCCGACATCAAGCTGCAGGTGGGACTGCACACCCGTTCGGCCGTGTACGCCGATTCCCTGCTCGAGCAGGAGAAGGGCGTGATGGCCGTCCTCACCGCGAACCCGCCGCGCGTCGGCACGCTGCAGGGCGTGTCGCCGGGGGCGCCGCTGCGCGGGCTGGGAGCATTCGCGTCGGACGCCGTCCGCGTGGGCCTGCACCGGGAGTGCCCGCAGGCAACGGTGCTGACCGGCCCCGCGACCGTCGGGCTGGCGGCGCGCGCGGGCAAGTCACGGGAGCTCGCCAAGCTCCTCGAGGACGCGAACAACTCCGGGATCCTCGCCGCCGAGGACCTGGCAGCGCTGGGCAAGGCCACTGGCCTCGACTACTTCTTCCTCGGCATCGTCGCCGCGCACGGCTCCGCGAATTCCGTGCGCCTGAACCCGCTTGGGCTCACCATGATCCGCAGTGACTGGACGACGATGAACATGGTGCTCCAGCTCTGGCACGCGCCGAGCGGCCGCATCGTGTGGCAGTCGGTCGGTGACTCGACCGGATACACCGAGTCAGCGGTCTCGAACCCGGTGTCGGTGCACACCGTGACCAGCGACCTCGCACAGGCGATGCTCGGTGACCTCATCCGGGGCCGCTCGCGCTCGACCGTCACCCGCGTCGGCGACGGCCCGGTCCGCGCGGAGGCGGAGCCCGGCGATCCGGGAACGCATCGGTGGCGGGAACGGGACGACGAGGATGCATACGCCCCCGCCGACAAGCCCGAGATCGAGCCCGAAGCGGGACGCTGAGCGCAGTCCGCGGTGACGGCGTGGCTACACTTGACCGGGCCTTCCTTGGAGGGGCCCTGGACCGCCGCGCCATGCACACCCACCGCCATCCCACGATGTCCTCGCGCGACATGGTCGACGCGTGCATGAAGCACAGCCTGTTCTCATGGAGCGCGACCGGCAAGGTGGACCCGATCCCGGTGACGCGTGCCGAGGGCATCTACCTCTACGGCCCCGAGGGGCAGCGCTGGATCGACTGGAACAGCCAGTTGATGAGCGTGAACATCGGCCACGGCCATCCCAAGGTGATCAAGGCGATCCAGGACCAGGCCGCCCAGCTCGCCTACGCCTACCCGGGCATGGCCACCGAGATCCGCGCGCGGCTCTCGCTGCGGCTCGCCGAGCTGATGCCCGGCGACCTGAACACCTTCTTCTACTGCCTCGGCGGCGCGGAGGCGAACGAGAACGCCATCAAGGCCGCCAGGATGTTCTCCGGGCGGCACAAGATCCTGGTCCGCTACCGCAGCTACCACGGCGCAACGCACGGCGCGATCAGCCTGACGGGCGACCCGCGCCGCTGGCCCACGGAGCCCGGGATGCCCGGCGTGGTGCGCGTGATGGACCCCAAGCCGTACGACTACAGCTTCGGCGGCAGCGACGAGGAGATCACGCGCAACAACCTGACCTACCTCGAGGAAGTGATCCAGTACGAGGGCCCGAAGAACATCGCCGCCATGTTCATCGAGACGGTCACCGGAACCAACGGCATCCTTCCCCCGCCGAAGGGCTACCTGCAGGGGCTGAAGGCGCTGCTCGAGAGGCACGGCATCCTGCTGGTGACCGACGAGGTCATGACCGGCTGGGGCCGCACGGGAAGGCTGTTCGCCTTCGAGCACGGCGGCATCGTGCCCGACATCTGCACCATGGCCAAGGGCATCACCAGCAGCTACCTGCCGCTGGGGGTGATGGCCGTGAGCGACCGCATCGCGAACCACTTCCGGGAGAACGTGTTCTGGGGCGGCCTGACCTACAACGCCCACCCCATGTGCCTTGCCACCGCGCTCGCCGCCATCAACGCCGTGGTCGAGGAGGGCATGGTCGAGAACGCAGCCCGCATGGGCGAGGTCATGCGCGGCCACATGGAACGGCTCGCGAGGAAGCATCGCTGCATCCGCGAGCACCGCAACATCGGCCTGTTCGGGACGATCGAACTGCGCAAGAACGCCAGGAACGAGCGGCTGGTGCCCTACGCGGGCACGCACCCGGTCATGCCCAAGGTGGCCAAGTTCCTGAAGGACAACGGCTTGTTCACCGTCCTGCAGTGGAGCACGGTCATGTGCAACCCGCCCCTGTGCATCAACGAAGCGCAGATGGAGGACGGGTTCGGCATCATCGACCGAGCGCTCGACCTCGTGGACGAGGTGTTCGAGGGTTGACCCGCACGCGCGTGCCGGCGGTCAACGGCCCTGGCAGCCGAACCGGCTCCCGCGCATGCCCTGCAGGTACACGACCGCGGCCACGCCGAACCCGATGAACCACGAGTAGGGGTAGATGTGGTCCCACAGGTCGGGGCCGCCGCCGACCACCTTCACGCTGCGCAGGAAGCCGATGATGTTCGGCGCCACGCCCGCGCAGAGCGCGCCGATCGCCACCCAGTTGGTCCCGCGGTAGCGCCCCTGCGGGCGATAGAGGTCCGCCACGTCGAGTTCCTTGCCGCGCACCACCCAGTAGTCGACCACCATGATCCCGGCGATCGGCCCGAGCAGGCTGCCGTAGCCCACGAGCCAGTTGAAGATGTAGGTGTCCGCGCTCGTGAGCAGCTTCCACGGCATGATCAGCAGCCCGATCACGCCCGTGATCACGCCGCCCAGCTTGAAGCCGATGCGCCGCGGGGCGAGGTTGGCGAAGTCGTTCGCCGGGCTCACGACGTTCGCCGCGATGTTGGTGGCGATCGTCGCCACGCCCACGCCGACGAGGCTGAGCACGGCCACCAGCCAGCGCGTTCCCGCGTCGGCGAGGAGCGGCGCGTCCAGCCCGGGCGGCGCGTCGGCGCTGGTCAGGTGCCCGAGCACCACCACCGGGTCCCAGAGCGACTTGGGGTCGCTCCCCCTCAGGATCTCCTCCGCCGCGCTCGTGATCACCACCGCCATCGCGCTGAAGGCGATCATGGTGGTCGGCAAGCCGAGGACCTGTCCCCAAAGCTGCTCCTTCTGCCCGCGCCCATAGCGGGTGAAGTCGGGGATGTTCAGGCTGAGGGTCGCCCAGAAGCAGATCATGCCGGTGAGGCTCGGCACGAACACCTTCCAGAAGTCGGCGTTCGTGGCGAAGGAGCTCGGCCGGTCGAACATCGGGCCCAGCCCGCCCGCGCGGCCGACGATCCACCACAGCAGCCAGCCCGCCATCACCAGCACGAGCGGCGCGCTCCAGTTCTCGACGTGCCGCACCGCATCCATCCCGAACAGGATGACCGCGATGTTGAGCGCCCAGAAAGCCAGGAAGGTGATGAGCGACGGGATGCCGAGCCCGAGCACCGTGGCGTCACCGCCCACCTGCGCGAACGCAGGCCATGCCGCCACCAGGAAGGTCCTCACCGCCTCGCCGCCGATGTACGCCTGGATGCCGAACCACCCGCACGCCACCACGGCGCGCAGGATCGCGGGCACGTTCGCGCCCGCCGTGCCGAAGCTCGCGCGCGCGAGCACCGGGAACGGGATGCCGTACTTGGTTCCCGGGTGCGCATTCAGCAGGATCGGCACCAGCACGATGAGGTTCCCCAGACCGATGGTGACGAGCGCCTGCCACCAGTTCATCCCCAGCGCCACCAGCCCGCCCGCCAGCATGTAGGTCGGCAGGCAGTGCGCCATGCTGATCCACAGCGCCGCGAACGTGTAGGTGGACCAGGTGCGTCGCTCGGGCGGCACCGGCGCGAGGTCCGCGTTCAGGAGCGGGCTCGAGCGGACGTCCGCCGGCAGGTGCGAGAGATCGGCGGTGTCGCGGCCGTGCGTGTCCATGCGCGGTTCCTCCGCGCCGGAGCATAGCCCTCAGCGCGCCATCGGCCGGAAGCACGCGGCGCAGGTCGCCACGAAGTCGCCGATCCCACCGACCACGACGCGCTCGCGCGTGGCGAGCAGCCGCTCGCTGTGCGTGCTGGGCGCCCCGCAACGGGCGCAGGTGCCGGTGATCCGCGTGACGACGGACGCGCGCGGGAGGAGCGCGTCGAACGGCGCGAACGCGCCGCCGAAGTGGTCGATGTCGCAGCCGGCTACGGTGACGTCCGCGCCGGCGGCGAGGAGCGCCTCGATGGGCGGCACCGCGTCGCTCCCGAAGAAGTGCACCTCGTCCACGAACACGGCGTCGCCGGGGCCGGCGACCACCTCCGCGAGCGCGCGCACCGGCACGGCGGGCTCGCGCCGGCCGTCGTGCGTGGCGAGCGCGCCGGGGTCGTATCGGGTGTCGCGCGCGGGCTTCACCGCGATCGCGCGGCGGCCGGCGGCGCGCACCGCGGCGATGCGGGCGAGCAGCGCCGTGGTCTTCCCCGCGAACATGGGGCCGCAGATCACCTCGAGGGTGCCGTGGCGCGCGGGCGGGGGATTGCCTGGGCCGTCAGGCATGCGAGCGAAGGAAAGCGCCCCGCAGCGGGGCTGCGGGGCGCAGGGTAATCAGTGAGCAAGCGGATCCGTCAGCGGCGCGAGCCGACGACGCCGGCGACGCCGATGAGCGCCAGCGCGCCCGGGGCGCGTACCAGGATGAACAGGTCGGTAGCGCTCCAGTTGGACGAATTGATCGTCTGGGCGACGTTGCGGTTGACCAGGTCGTTGAAGCTGTTGTAGACGGCGAACGCGAGCGTGGCGACAGGGAGGGAGAGAATGAAACGCACCTTCCTGAGACTCCCTTGTATGTGGAGCGCGAAAGGGAAACGGAGGGAGCGGTCGCGGTCGCGGAGGCGCGCGCCGCGCGGAGGCGGCGCAGCAGCTCCGTGGACTTGCCCGCGAACATCGGTCCGCAGAGAAGGGTCAGCGTTCCGCGCATCGGCACGGTCATGCGGTAAGGGTACGGGTTCGCGACGCGCGCACGGCACCGCTCATGCGGGCGAAGGCTGCGTGGGCACGCCCTCGTACGCCGTGGCAGGCTCGAGTCGCTCGCGCTTCATGACCACCGAGTGCGGGGCGACGACGGCACCCGCGCCGACGTCCGCGCCGTAGAGGAGCACCGCGTTCGCGCCGACGGTCGCGCCGTCACGGATGCGGACGTGGTCGATCTTGAGGACGCGGTCCTCGAAGGTGTGCGCCTGGAAGAGTGCCTGCACGGTGACGCCGTCGCCGAGGTGCAGCATGTCCGGGTCGACCACGTGCGTGAACCCCGGTCCGAGCAGGGCCCGGCGACCGATGCGGCAGCCAAGGAGGCGCAGCACCGCGGGGAGCAGGAGCGTTCCCTCGAGCGCGGCGAGCGGTACCGAGGCCCACATGCCCCACGCCACGTACAGGAAGTCCCACCGGCTGCACCAGCAGCTCCAGAGCGGATGCGTGCCGGGCCGGACGCGCCCGAGCAGCACCCATTTCAGCGCGATGCACCCGATCACCAGTGCCGCCATCGATGCGAAGGACAGCGCCGGCAACGCCACGAGGCGGAACCATGCGGGTGGCAACCGTTCCTCGGCCAGCGTTGCCAGCTCGAACCACTCCACGGCCACCAGCACCGGGACCGCGGGCAGCGCGAAACGCGCGAGCTCCCAGCTCCAGCGGTTGATGCGACGGACGAGCGATGGATCGTGCGTCACCGAGCGCGGGGCATCGACCACCTCGCGCCGAGGAAGCCGCATCGGGGGATGCCCGAACCACGACGAGCCGGGTTCGACCGTCAGGCCTTCGGCGCTGGTCGAGATGCCGACGAGCGTGCCGGGAGCAAGATGCGTGCCGCCCGGCAGCACCGCATGGTTGCCGACGAAGCACGAGGCGCCCAGCTCGACGGGCTCGATCCGCGCCTGCCCGGCGCGCAGGCGCGGACCGCCGAGGTAGACGCCGTCGGCAAAGAAGGTGTCGCGGCCGATGATGACCGAGGCCGGCGAGACGTCGGTCACGGTGGAGATCTCGCAGCCCGGGCCGATGCGCGCCCCGGCAAGACGCAGCCAGTGCGGCCACATCAGGGTTCCCGACAGCCACTTTCCCGCCGACTCCACCAGGCGCGCCTGCGCCGCCACGCGCAGCGATGCCAGCCCGTGGAGGGAATACGAGCCATGGGGCGCGCCGCCGAGCGCCCGTGCGAGGAGGGCCTTCAGGGCCACCGTGGCGACTCCCGCGGCAGCCACGGCACCGACCACGACCACCGGCGACCGCCAGCGGTTGCCGGTGACCAGGACCGCAAGCGCCCAGGGCACTGCGGATGCAAGGATCGAAAGCGCGCCGAAGGTTGCGGCGGCAGCAAGGCGCTCGACGATCCCGGCCGGCGGCAGGGGCTCGCACGGGGGCTCTGCGTCACCGATCCGAACGGCCGGAACGCCATCCAGGACAGCGTCCGCATGGGCCACGCCTGCGTGCAGGCTGGAGAGCGGGCGCAGGATGCTCCCTTCGCCGAGTTCCGCGCCGCCCGAGAGGCCGGCGCGTGTCTCGACCGTCGCTCCGCGCCGCACGGTCACCGGTGCCACCACCAGGCAGCCTGCATGAAGGTCGACCATCCGCAGCGAGGCATCCTGCCCGATGGCGGCGGCGTCCTCGACGGTCAGCAGGTCCCATCCGCCGTCGGTGATCCGCACGCCCGCATGGATGTGCACGCCGTGGCCGATGCGCGCGCCAAGGAGCCGAAGCGCCATCGGCGCGAGGTCTGCGGTCTCGAGAAGGCCCCAAGGCACCAGACCTGCCGCACGCAGCACCAGCCAGTGTCGAAGGTGCCACCAGGACCACGCGCGGAAGCGCCCAGGGCGGTAGCGGCCGATCACGATCCACTTGGCGGCAACTGCGAGGGCGAGCGTGACGAGGGCCCACGCCGGCACGGCGACAATCGCCGACAGCGCCAGGATCGCCGTATCGACCGCAACCGAACCCGAGGTGACGGTGGCCAGCTGGCCCAGCCCCGGTATCCACGTGGCCTGCGCGCCGATCGCCAGGAAGCCGGCGAGCACACCGGCCTGCAGGGCAGTGACGGCAACGGGACGCGCGACGCCATCGGCCGCGGCAGTATGGACACGCGAGGCACCACGCGCGTTCGCGCGTGGTGCGGCATCGAGCGCCGTGGCCATCATCCGCACGGTGCGGTGCTCGTAGGTCAGCCGGACGGTGGCGGCGCGCGTGGCGGCATCGGACCGAAGGCGCGAGACCACCATGGCCACCGTGAGCGAGTCGAGGCCGAGGTCGTCGAAGAAGTCCACCTCCACGCTCGGGAGCGCAGACTGCCCGAGCACCGCGGCGATTGCACCCGCCACCAGCCGCTCCGTGTCCGTGGCCGGCGGCGCATGCACGGCGGCCTCGAGCACCGATGCGACGGCGGGCAGCCGCCTGCGATCGAGCTTGCCTCCCGTGGTCCGCGGCAACGCGTCGATGGCCGCGATGGCCGCGGGCACCAGCATGGGCGGAAGCTCATCCGCAAGCGCCGCACGCATGGCGACGGGGTCGAGCGAATGACCGGCGTTGAGCACCACGTGCGCCACCAGCCGCTCGCGCATGCCCTGCCCCTCCACGGTGCACGCGGCCTCCAGCACTCCGGGCTGTGCCGCAAGGCGCGCCTCGACCGCGCCGAGCTCGATGCGGTGCCCGCGCAGCTTCACCTGCGCATCGATGCGGCCGTGGTAGTGGAAGTCGCCCGACGCGTCGCGATGCACCAGGTCGCCCGTTCGGTAGACCCGGCCGAGCGTGGGATGCTGCACGAATCGCGCAGCGGTCACCTCGGGTTGGCCGCGGTAGCCGCGGGCGAGCGATGCACCGCCGACCACCAGTTCGCCGCGCACGCCGCCGGCCACCTCCGGAAGCGCGCCCTGCTCCGGATCCACCACCCACGCCCGCGTGCCGGGGATCGGCCGGCCGATGGTGACCGGTGAACGCGGCTGCACCGTGCATCGGAGGCACGTGACCGTGCATTCCGTGGGCCCGTAGCCATTCTCGAGACGCATGCCGCGGGACCACCGCTCGGCCACGTCCTCCGGGAGCGCCTCGCCGCCGACGTACACGAACCGAAGGTCGGGAAGCGCGCGCGCAGGGTCCTCCGCGCCGAGCGTCCGCAGGAGCGTGGGCGGCGGGCACAGCACCGTGATGCGCTCGCGGCGGAGCCAGTCGACGAGGTCCGGTCCCAGGCGCGCGGCGGCGTCGTCCATCACCACCAGCGTCGCCCCGGTCGCCCACGCGAGCCACGACTCCTCGATGCTCGAGTCGTAGCTTGCGCTCGAGCCCTGCGCCGCACGGTCGCGGGGACCGAGCCCGAACTCCGCCATGTCGCCCGCCACCAGGTTGAGGAGCGAGCGATGCTCGACCTCGACGCCCTTGGGCTTTCCCGTGGTGCCGGAGGTGTAGATGACGTAGGCGAGCGAGTCCGGCGCGAGGGCATCGGCCCGCGTGCACCCCCCTCCGGGCGCAACCGCACGCACCGAGTCCGGGTCGATCCACGGGGCGTCGCCGCCGGCCGCGGCGATCGCGCGGATGCGGCCCTCCGGGCCGATGATCGCGCATGCGCACGCATCGCGCACGATCTCGGCCGCCTGCAGCTCGGGGAACTTCGGGTCGATCGCGCAGTATGCGCACCCCGCACGCATCACGCCGAGCATCGCCGCGTACAGGCGCGGATCGGTGCGCGGCATGGCAAGCACCACCACGGCGTCGCGTGACGCGCGCGACACCACGGCCGCGCGAAAGCCCTCGGCCATCGCCGCGAGCTCGCGATAGGTCCACGCAACGCGCGGCCGTCCCGCCGCGGGCGGCACCTCCAGCGCCACGCACTCGCCGTGCCGCGCGCACGCGGCATCGAAGAGGTCGAGCACGGTGCTCGGCTGGTCCGCGCGATGCATCGGCGCGAAGGCTACGCGCCGCCCGTCAAGCCATGATCGGGCGGACGACGGTGCCGGCCACGTCGGTCAGCCGGTGCTCGCGTCCCGCGCTCCAGCAGGTCAGGCGCTCATGATCGACGCCGAGCAGCGCCAGGATCGTCGCATGCATGTCATGGACGTGCACCTTGTCCTCGGCGGCAAACCAGCCGTAGTCGTCGGTGGCGCCGAACGAGAACCCGGGCTTCACGCCGCCCCCCGCGAGGAACCACGTGAAGCCGTGCGGGTTGTGGTCGCGGCCGTCATCGCCGCCCTGCGACGCGGGCGTACGGCCGAACTCGCCGCCCCACACCACCAGCGTGTCCTCGAGCATCCCTCGCTGCTTCAGGTCGCGCACGAGCGCCGCGATGGGCTTGTCGACCTCGCGCGCGTTCTGCGTGTGACCCTTGCGGAGGTCGCCGTGCTGGTCCCACGGACCGCTCTGGTCCGAGCGCCTCGCACGCAAGGGCACGACGTGAGCGGCCGCCTCGAGGGCCGCACGGCCCTGGTCACGGCCGCAGCGGCGGGCATCGGGCGTGCGAGCGCGCTCGCGATGGCGCGCGAGGGCGCTCGGGTATGGGCCACCGACATCGATGACTCCGGGCTCGCGTCGCTTGCGCGCGAGCACGCGGGCATTCGTGCCGCGAAGGCGGCGGTGGTCGGGCTCACGAAGGCCGTGAGCGCGGACTTCCTTCCGCGGGGCGTGCGCTGCAACGCGATCTGCCCGGGTACCGTCGACACGCCGAGCCTCCGCGGGCGGGTGGCCGCGCACGGCGACGCGGCGGCCGCGATGGCCGCATTCGTGGCACGGCAGCCCGTCGGGCGCCTCGGCAATGCCGAGGAGATCGCGGCGCTGGTGGTGCACCTGGCATCGGACGAGTCGGGCTACACCAGCGGCGCAGTGCACGTGATCGACGGCGGCTGGAGCGGCTGAGGGTGGCCCGCGCAAGCACAAGCGAATGACGCTGGCCCCGGACGACGTCCGGGGCCAGCGAAGATTCACGATAGAGATGTCGCGCCGGGCTCAGCGGCGACGGCGGCCGGCGATGCCGGCGAGCCCGAGCAGCGCCATGGCACCCGGGGCCGGAATCACGAATACGCCAACGTTGTAGGTTGACTCAGCATCGCCCGCCGGGAGGGTAGTGGCGGTCGAGGAGATCTCGAGGCGGTAGTTACGGCCAGCAAGCAGCGTCGCGGTGCCCTGAGCGACGAACGTTCGGGCGTAGTTGAAGACCACGGTGCCCGTGACCGTGTCGACGAGGCGGGCACTCACCGCGCCCACGTTGCTTTCACCAAGCTCGAGACTGTTGAGGTTCACGCTCCAGCGAATCGCCTCCCCGAGGGTCGCCTGGAAGGTCACGGTCGCGAGGCTGCGAGCCGAGCGTGCCCCGGCCGACGACTGAATCACCGTGCAGCCGCCGACGAACGTCATGCGCGAACTGAGCAGGTTGGAGCCCTGCGTGGCGATCGAGGAGTAATCGGCACCCACATCGTTGGCATCGCCGTTGAATGACCCCGTTGCGAGTGAGTTGATGTAGGTGTCAACGACGGCGCCACCGGAGAGCACGCTGGTCTCGCGCGAGGCCGCGGACACGACAAGCGCGGCGTCAGAGGCGTGCACGGAAGCCAACGATGCAACCGCGAGCGCGGTCAAGCGAACTGAGCACTGCATGTTTGGGGGTTCCTTTCCCACCAAGTCCAGCCAACACAACGCGGCCGGACCGATAACAACTTCTCCCTCCACGACCCCTGTGACCGTGGTGAATTGCGAATGTGCCACAGTCGGGCGCAACTGCAAACACAAACCGCGCCGATTTTGACGGTCTTCACACACGGAGGCCCCCGTTCTCACCGCTTATGTACCTTTCACCGCCCATGCCGCGCCCCCAGCTGCCCATCCTGCAGTTCGTCGCCGACAACTACCGGAACTTCAACTCGCGCGCTGCGCGCGACGCGCTCTATGCGTACTGGGACCACATCCAGGCGGGCGGGCGCATGTACTGGGCCGTGGCAGGCGCCATGAGCAGCGCGCAGCTGGGCATCTCGCTCGCGCCGGCCATCCGCGCAGGGCTGGTGCACGGACTCTCGGTGACCGGCGCCAACCTCGAGGAGTCGCTCTTCCGCCTGGTGGCGCACGACAGCTACAAGGACTTCCCCGAGTACCGCTATTTCACCAAGCAGGACGACACGCGCATCCTCAAGCAGCGCATGCGCCGCGTGACCGACACCAGCATCCCCGAGGACGAGGCCTTCCGCGCCGTCGAGAAGGTGCTGGTGCCGATGTGGGAGCGTGCGGGCAAGGACGGCACCCGCCGCTTCTGGCACGAGTACTTCTACGACCTGGTGCTGTCGCTTCCGAGCTCGAAGTTCGAGGGGAACCCCGACGAGTGCTGGCTGCTCGCTGCCGCCAAGGCGCGCCTGCCGATGGTGGTGCCCGGCCACGAGGACTCGACCTTCGGCAACATCTTCGCGTCGCACGTGAAGCACGGCGACTTCCCGGCCTCGATCGCCAAGAGCGGCATCGAGTACATGGCGCAGTTCTACGACGACTACGGCCGACTCTCGAAGGGCAAGGGCATCGGCTTCTTCCAGATCGGCGGCGGCATTGCCGGCGACTTCCCGATCTGCGTGGTGCCGAGCATCAAGTACGACCTGCAGAAGCCCGTGAAGCCATGGGCCTACTTCTGCCAGATCTCCGACAGCACCACCAGCTACGGCAGCTACTCCGGCGCAACGCCCAACGAGAAGATCACCTGGGACAAGCTCACCGAGAAGACGCCGATGTTCGTGGTGGAGAGCGATGCCACCATCGTGGCACCGCTCATGCTCCAGGCGCTGCTCGAGGCCACGCGCGACCCGAAGGCCGCCGACCGCATCATCAAGGCCTCGCGCGCCGAGACGCGCAGGTCGCTCGCAGGGGCCCGCTGACCGGGGCGCCCGTCGATGAGGCAGCGCCGAGTCGACGAGCTGATGGATGACCCCGCGCTCGCCCCGGCGGAGCACGACCGTGCCCTTGCCGGGCTGTGCAGGCTGAATGCGCTCTCGCGGAGCCACCGCCTGCTGCTGCCCGCGGTGCTGCGCGCGGTGCGCAGCGCAAGCCTGCGCAAGGTGACCATCCTCGACGTGGCGACCGGCGCGGCGGACGGCCCGGTGCGCATCGCCCGGCACCTTGCGCGCCACGGCGTGCGCACGCGCCTGTTGCTCGCCGACGCAAGCGCGCATGCCCTGGCCATCGCCGCGGAGCGGGCACGCGCCGCCGGCATCGATGCCGAGCCGCTGCGCTGCGATGCCGTCGCCGCACCCATAACCGCGCGTGCCGACATCGTCACCTGCTCGCTCTTCGTGCACCACCTCGACCGCGCCGACGCCGTGCGCATGCTCGGCCACCTGCGCGATGCCGCACGGCACGCGGTGGCCGTCGCCGACCTCGACCGCTCGCGCACCGGACTTGCGCTTGCATGGGCCGCGTCGCGCATCGCCAGCCGGTCGCCCGTGGTGCACTTCGATGCGCCGGCGAGCGTGCACGCGGCCTACACCGCGGACGAAGCGCGCACGCTCGCGCACGAGGCAGGCATGGCGGGCGCCTTCGTCGTGCGCCGCTGGCCGTGCCGGTGGACCATCGAATGGGGCCATGCATGACCGAGGCACGCTTCGACGTCGCTGTGATCGGCGCCGGGCCCGCAGGCTCGTGCGCGGCGGTCGCGGCGCGCCGCGCGGGTGCCCGCGTGCTGCTCGTGGACCGCGCGGAGTTCCCGCGTGCCAAGGCATGCGGCTGCTGCCTCTCGCCGCAGGCCATCGCCGCGATCGATGCGCTCGGCATGGGCTTCGTGCTCGCCGATGCCCTGCCGCTGCGCACGGTCCGCCTCTCGAGCCGCGGACGCGAGGCACGCTTCGCGCGCGACGCCGGCGTGGCGATCGGGCGCGACGTGCTCGACTGCCGGCTTGCGGCGGCCGCGCGCGACCGTGGCGCCGACGTGCGCCTCGGCACCGCGGCGCGCCTCGTGGCTCCGGGCGTCATCGAGCTCGGCGATGCCCGGGAGCGCGTCAGCGCGGCCGTGGTGGTCGCTGCCGACGGGATCGCGGGCTCCTCGCTCGCGGGTGACGGCACTTCCGAGTGGAAGGTCGCGCCGGAAAGCCGCATCGGCTTCGGCGCGACCGTCCCGGCCGGCGCGGTCGATTGCGCCGGGGGCGAGATACGGATGCATGTCGACCGCTCCGGCTATGTTGGCGCCGTGGCGCTTCCTGACGGAACCATCGACATCGCGGGCGCCGTGCTGCCGGAGGCGGTGCGCGCCCACGGCGGCCCGGCGGAGATCGCACTCCGGATCCTTGCCGGTGCCGTGGTCGATCCGCCGGCGCTCCACGCCGCGCGCTGGCGCGGCACCCCGCCGCTCACGCGCCGACGACGAACCGTCGCCGGCCCCGGGCTCCTCCTCGCGGGCGATGCCGCGGGCTACGTCGAGCCCTTCACGGGCGAGGGAATCGGCTGGGCCGCCGCCACCGGCGCCGCCGCGGGACACCTGGCCGCGGGCATCGCACGAGGTGAGTCGTCGGAACGCGACTGGCCCGCGATCCACGCCGCCATCGCGCGTCGCTCCGCGGCCCGCTGCAGGGCCATTGCCCTGCTCCTGCGCAGCCCAGCCGCTGTGCAGGCGTGCATCGCGCTCGGCCGCCTGGCGCCGTCGGCGCTTGCGGGCGCCGCCTCCCGCATCGGCCGACCGGCCGCCGCGGAAGGGGCCCGGGCATGACGCCGGACCGTGCGCAGCCTGCCATCCGGTCGATCGGCGTCGCCGTGCCGCCAGGCGAACTGACGGTCGAATCGTGGCTCCACGTCGCCGACCGCATCACGCCGGCCGATGTCGACCGCGGCGTCCTGCGGCGCCTCGCCGAGCGAAGCGGCATCGAACGGCGGCGCTGCGTGACCTCGATCGACCCGGAGGGCGGCCTCTTCCCGGGCGCCGATGCACCGGAGCCCGGCACCGAGGTGCGCATGCGCACCTGGTCGCGCTGGGCGCGCGAGCTGTCGCTTTCCTCGGCGCGCGATGCGATGTCCGCGAGCGGCCACTCGCCATGCGATGTCACGCATGTCATCACCGCATCCTGCACCGGCTTCGAGTCGCCGGGGATCGACGCGCACCTGATCGAGTCGCTCGGCATCGCGCCGGGGTGCAGGCGCACGAACGTGGGATTCATGGGCTGCCATGCCGCGGTGAACGCGCTGGCGTGCGCGCGCGACTCCGTGCGTGCGGACCCGGACGCGGTAGTCCTCGTGGCGTGCACCGAGATCTCCTCGGCGCACTTCCAGCGCAGCGGCCGCCTCGACCGGATCGTCGCCAACACGCTGTTCGCCGACGGCTCGGCCGCGGCGGTCGTCTCCGCGGGACGCACCGGCGACCCGCTGCTTGTCGGCACGCACTCGACGCTCATCCCGGGCAGCGCCGCGGAGATGGCCTGGACGGTGGGCGACCATGGCTTCGAGATGTCGCTCGGCGCGCGCGTCCCGGACATCCTCGGCGGGCGCATCCGCGCATGGGTCGAGGGGTCGCTCGCGGATCACGGCCTCGCGATCGGCGACATCGGCGGCTGGGCCATCCACCCCGGCGGGCCCCGCGTGATCGACGCGGTCCGCGATGCGCTCGGCCTCGACGAGCGTGCGGCAGCGCACAGCCGAGGCGTGCTGCGCGACCATGGCAACATGTCGAGCGCGACGCTGCTCTTCATCCTGCGCGCCCTCGCGCAGGCAGGGGTGCCGCGTCCGTGGGCGGGCCTCGCGTTCGGCCCCGGCCTTGCCGGCGAGCTCGTCGTCACTCGCTGATGCGCGCCGCCGCGGCATGCCGCCTGCGAACGCGTTGCACCCAGAGGTAGCCGGGAACGTTGATCGCCGAGACCGCGATCACCCAGCATGCGGCCGATGCCGCCGCGACGTGCATGCGCGGGAAGAGGACGGCCGCCAGCAGCGCGTATGCGCCGACGCTCATGGTGCCGAGCATCAGCGGGCCCACGGCACCGGTCGGCACCTGCGCGCCCTGCGAGATCCATGTTGCCACCATGATGGTGGTGAAGATCGCGGGAAACACCGACGCGATGCCGCCGGCCACGGGCATGCCGGAGCGCGCGAGCGCCATGGCCAGCCCGATGGCCACCGCCGCCGCCAGGCCGCGCAGCACGAGCGTGGCCGCGCCAACGCCGCGCCCGCCGCGCGGCGCCGGATGCGGCACCCGGTTGGCGAGCACAGCGACCACCAGCCCCGCCGCGAACGCCGACGCCCCGAGCACCGCCGATGCCGCGGGCGACGGCGCCAGCGCGCGCTCCGCGGCCACCACCGCCGCGGCAGCCGCAAGCCATGCTCCGAGCGAAACGCACGCCGTCTTTCCGAGCAGCCAGCGGTGCGACCGCATGCCGAGCCGCGCGGGCACGACGCGCCAGAGGAGGAGGTACGCCGCATTCAGGAGGATGCCCAGCGGCACGAAGCACATCGCGTGCACGAAGGCCGCGTCGTCCGCCGAGCCGTCGTGGATGCCGATGGCCGCGGGAACGATGGTCGTCGGCACGCTGGAGAGGATGCCGCCCGCCACGCCGCCGAGCCGCTCCACCGCGACCGTGGCCAGCACCGCCACCGCGCCGGCGCCGAGCGCAGGCAGCACGACATCGAGGATCAGCGGGATCTGCGGCTCCATGGGGAGCGCGGACGCTACTTCGATTCGGCGTCGTCGTCCTTCTTGGCGGCCTTCGCGGGCTCCTTGTCCGCCACCGCCGGAGGGAAGCCGTTGAACTGCCACCGTGCCTCATGCCACACCGGGACGGTGCGCAGGAGCACCCATGACTTGGCGCGCACGCCCTGGCGCAGGTACTGGGGACCGGGCCACGGCTCGTCGCCGGGGTCGGCCATCACGATGATCCTGAACTGGCCCTTCCCATCGTCGGTGGCATCGACCGTCATCACCTCGCCGCCGAAGGTGCCCACGGCAACGCTCGGCCAGCCGACGAACTGGATGGCCGGCCAGCCCTCGAACTGCAGGCGCACGCGGCTGCCGGCGATGAAGCTGCCGTCGTCCCGCACCTCGCGCGCGCGCACGAGCGGAATACGCAGAGCAGCCACTCGCCGGCCGACTCGCTCCATGCGATGATCGGCATCGAGGCATCGGCAGGCCACGCCATGTCGGCCACTCGCATGCGACGCGGCAGCACGGACATGCCCGCATGGCCCGCCGCCGACTCGACGGAGCGAGGCGGCTCGCGGGGGTCCCACCCGTCGAGGGCGTTGCGCACCGCCGACGGGTCCGGCTCGACAGCCAAGACCCACGACAGCTCGGAGAGCAGCCGGGCGGCATGGTCGCGGCCTGCGATGGTTCGATCGGCGTGGTTCATCTCGGGAAACGGGCGGGCGAGAAATGAGACGCAGCGGCGCAAAGATCGGCCCCCGCCCGGAAGCAGCGCTTCCGACGGGGGCCGAGAACAGGGCAGAGGGGGGTCCGGGCCGGCGGCGACGGACCGTAGGACCCACTCAGGCGTCGTCGTCCGGCCGGATGAACTCCGAGAAGTCGAAGGTCTCGCGATGCAACTCATCGTCGGTCTCGGCATCGCGCACCACCATGTCCAGCGTGGTGTGCTCGACGAGGTTGAGGTCCTCGAGGCGCATGTCGTACCGGCCGACGCCCGTGACCGGATCGACGACGAAGGGCACGGCGAACTCCTGCTTGCCAATCACAGCCCACAGCGTCTTGCCCTCCGGCGGTGCCAGTATGCCGCGCCAACGCAGGTCGCCGCGGTCGGCTCGGGCACTGAAGCGGTCGGCCGACACCACAATGCCCATCGACGGGTGCCAGTAGTCGGCGATCTCCAGCTCGATGCCGAAGAGGACGTGGTCGCTCACCATGTAGCCGACGACGCTGACTTCCACGCCGTTGCCAAGCGCCTCCACCAGCACTTCCGGTGAGATGGTGGCGCCGCCCACGCCGATGGCATGCATCATGATGCGCGGGTCCGGGTTGAGGACCACCAGTGCGTCGTTCACCACGAATGAAGGCGGCAGCGTCGCCGAGCCCGCCTGGAACGACCGAATGCGGCCGATCGTCACGTTCTCGGCGAGTTCCAACACCAGGCCCAAATCAGGGATGCGGTATTCGTTTCCTGCGAGGTCCACGTAGATGTGGCCCGCGGACTTCAGGGTGCCGCCCGAACTGTACGGGTAGCGCCAGTAGGTGCGCGGCGGCAGCTGGAACGGGTTGGTCGGGTACTGGCCCTGGGCGTTGCGGATGCCGATGCGGCCGAGGAAGTCGGCCGGCAGCACCTGTCGATGCGCAAGGAAGCAGTTGAGCGCGATGCGGAAGAAGTTGTCCTCGATCAGTCGCTGCGCATTCGGGTCGCGGTCGAGCAGGCCCACGGCAGCCGAGCGCGCCTCGGACGTGCTGAAAACCGACCGGACGGGACCCAGGCGCCACGGGCCGCAGGTTGGGCAAGGCGACAGGAACACCGCGTCGCGCGACAGGGCGAACGTGTCGCTCAGGCGGTCGAACGTAGCGGTGTCGATCAACCCGAGCTGTGCGCCGTTGGCGCTGATGATCTCCGTTCCATCGATGCCGTACGGGACGCCGTTGATCGAAGCGGGCACGGTCACCACCTGCCCGATGGCGGTGAGGGTCTTGCCCGCGATGTCGATATCCCAGAGCGGGGCCTCGGTGGCCCAGATCTCCAGGGGCACCTTCTGCTGGAGCACGGTGCCGTCTGCGAGGACGGCGGACTGGCCATGGGCAAGCACCGGGAATCCGGCGATGCCGATGGCGACCGACAAGAGGAGAGAACGCATGGAGGTGACCTCTGTGAAGGGCTTGCGACGATGGACGAACCACTCGTCCGCGGCGAAGCCAGGTGCGTGTGAGAAGCCGAGATCCCTGGATCGGTCGACCTTATGAACGGAAACCGACCGGGCAACCCATCACGCGCGCTGTTTGCCTTCATGAAATTGCCTCATTCGAGAGCAACACCCGGTCCGGGAATACGCACGCAACGGGCGCAGCGCAAAGACATCCATCCCCCGACGCGTGAGCGACGGGGGACGGAGGAGTGTGGCGCCGGCGTGAGGAGCCCGCCGGCGGAGATGCGCACCTCTTCAGGCCCGGCGGCGGGCCGAGCCCACCAGGCCCGCCGCGGCGAGGAGCGCGATGGCGCCCGGCGCGGGGACGATGGTGATCTGGTTCAGCTGGTATGAGCCCACCACGTCGGGTGCGCCGCCCAGGCTGTTGCTGAGGTACTCGAAGTTGATTGACATGGACACGATCGCCGAGAAGTCCACCGTTGCCGAAGTGGCGAACGGATCGTCCGTTGGCACGAAGAACGCGAAGTCGGCGAAGTTCGCCAGCAGCGCACCGTCAAGGCCGGTGAATGTCTCCTGCGCGGTGTTGCTGAAGAACATGTGGTTGGCGGAGACACCGAAGCGATCCGTCACCACGATGTCGATGGTCATGCCCTGGAAGTAGGGGTTACTGATGCCGGTCGCACCCGTGAGGGCGCCCTCCAGCCCGATGCCGTAGCCGTTGGACGCGAAGTCCATCCAGGACCCCACCTGCGCGGCGTAGCTGAGGCTGCTGCGGGCGACATCGACCCTTCCGCCGAAGCCGAACACCGCGGCGCCGATGGTGGTGTTGACGATGGTGTTGGCATACCGGGCAGCCTTCTGCTGGGCGGTGTAGAAGGCGTCGCCGAAGCTCTGCCAGCCCGCGCGGGCCACGCGCGTGTTGCGGCTGCCCGCGACGGGGGCGATGCCGGCATTCGAACCCGAGGTGCTCGGCGCGGACTCGACCGCCTGCAAGCTCGAGCCACCCGCCAAGGCAACCTGTGCCGACGCGTTGAATGAGTCGAAGACCAGGCCAGCATCGGCAGCGCCCGCAGGGAGCGCGGCCGCGGTGGCGGCGATGGTGAGGCGAGAAATGAACGAATTGAACTGCATCTTGAACTCCTTATCGATGGTGTGTGACACGTGAGACTTCTGGCGCATGCGTCTGCAAAGTGGCCCCCGCCAGGGGGTTTCTCTGCAGAAACTGTGCTTCCCTAGAGAAATCGAAATCTGGCTAGCGAAACCATCACGCTTGGCGAAGCTTTCTTTTTATCGGAATATGGAACAACACCCGAGAAAAACCGCCGTAGAGCGAAAGCGACGCGCGGGCGTGCTTTCGCAGCGCCCGCGCGTCACCCTGCATCGAGCCCCGATCCACACGCGTGCATCACGGGGCGGTGCACGGCCCCCATCGAACGAGGAGCAGCCCGAGGTCGACGCCGTCCACCACGCCGTCGTGGCTGAGATCCGCGGCCAGCGCAGGGCCGGTCGACCCCCACTGCATGAGAAGTACCCCAAGGTCCTGGCCGTCGACGTAGCCGTCGGCCACGATGTCGCCCGCGCACTGGCATGCATCGGGCACGCCGTTGCCGTCCTGGTCGAGGGCCGGGTTCGAGGCGATCTCGCAGCTGTCCACGCGGCCGTTGCCGTCGCAGTCGGGCGGCGTGTTCGCCACGACGATCGCCTCGTCGAACGGGAGGAGCGGCGCGATGCATGAGGCTGCACGACCGAGCGCACCCACCGCCGGGATGTGCTCGCCGTTGGGCATCGGCAGCTCCGGGTGATCGAACGGGGCGCGCTCGTCGCGCACGCGGTGGTCGGTCAGCGTCCTCAGGAATGCCGCCAGCGAGTCGAGGTCGGCATCCGACAGCTGCAGCGCGAACATCTCGGGCGAGAGATTGAGGATGTTGGCCTCGTGGAAGTCGCCGCCGCGATTGTAGAACTCCACGACCTGCCGCAGCGACGACTGCCCGCCGTTGTGGAAGTACGGACCCGTCAGCTCCACGTTGCGAAGCGAGGGCGTCTTGAACACGCCATCGGCCTGCACGTGGATGGCAGGGTCGACGAAGGGCAGCGGCGCCGGCGACTCGGGCACGGGAAGTCCCTGCTGGCGACGGCGCGCGAACGACAGGGGCACGCTGCCAGCCTGCAGGCCGCCCTGCCCCACGTCATCGGCCGTGGGCCTCACGCCGATGTTGTAGAAGCCGAGGTCATATGCGCCGGTCGCGTGCACGATGGTGGTGGCGCGGACAATGCCGTTGAAGCGGATCTGGTAGATGCCGTCAAGGAACCCCTGCACGCGCACGACCACCGACGTACCGCAGGAGCCGCCGGCCAGCACGCGCTTGCGCACCATCACCGAGAACAGTGCCTCGGCGCCGTCGGCTTCGCGCGCTTCGCTGCGCGCCACGTCGGTCGGGCATCCCAGCCCGGACATGTCCGGCAGCTGGACGGACGCCTGCAGCGGGACATCGTCGGGCCCGGGCACCTCACCAGGCTCTGGCGGCGGCAGCACGCGGTAGAGCTCGACCAGCGCGCCGTCCACCACGAAGTTCAGCGGAAGTGCGGCGGGAGCATCCGCCAGCGGATGATTGGTGAACGTGGCGCCGCCGGTCTGCGCCACCGCAGCTGACGCCATCAGTTCCACCGGTGGCAGCCCTGCGCCGCCGTTGCCGAGCGGCGCCACCGCGGGCCACGTTGCCGTCGAGAAGAGGGCCGTCCCGTGGCACCCAACGCAATTGCCCACCGGCACCCCGGTGAGGGTTCCGTCATTGACGAAGATGTCGAGGCCACGCCGCTCCTGTACCGTGAGCAGGGCGTTGGCAGCGGCCGACTCCGGGCCGCCGGCCTCGCGCCACTGGTCGTACCGCGTCTGGTCCGACACCAGCGTCGCCTGGTACATCTGCAGCGCGATGCCGAAGAGGAGCGGGAAGTTCGCCTCCACCTGCGGCGTGCCGTCGGGGGTGGGGATGGTCGTGCGCCAGTCCTCGCGGAACGCCTGCGCGATGAGCTGGCGATACGTCGACGCAAGCCCCAATCCGTCTGGTGCAGCCCTGCTCCCGAGCACGGAATCCGTGGATGCCACGCGCTGCCCGGCCAGCGCACGGCGATCAAGGAGCCGTGCAGCCAGGTTGGGGAAGGTCCTGCCCGAGCAGGACATCTCGACGCCGCTGGTGACGGGCCCGACCGCCTGCGAGGCAAGCGAAGCGTTCTGCAGCATGACATGCACGGGCTCGACGGCACTGCTGCCGAAGACCTTCCGCCAGACGCGGGCGCCCGGGTCGAGCGGTCCCAGCCCGTTCACGCCGTTGAACCAGGCGTTGGCGCGGCCATCCCAGAAGTTGCGGACATTGAAGACCGCGTTGATGACCGAAGGCGGATTGCGCGAGGTCACCTGACGGACATTCGCTCCGTCGGCGTGGAACACGGGGTCGGCCACGTCGTCGCACGCATCGGAGTGTGCCGCCAGGTCGATCTGGCGGAATGCACGCCGCAGGACGCCCTGAGATCCGACGATGTCGTCGGCATCGCGGGTGCGTGCGCTGAAGCGCGACCGCGGATCGGCAAACTGCACCGTGGGGAAGAGCCCGAGGCCCGTGGTTCCGCCGGGGCCGATGCCGAGGTCAAACGTGCCGTTGGGCCCGGGGTGCACCATGTTGGTGCGCCGGGGGTCCACGCCCGCGTGGCCGTGGCACGTGGCGCAGGCCGTCTGTCCGTCGCTGCCGATCGCGGTGTCCCAGAAGAGTGCCTTGCCGAGCGCGATGGCCGCCGGTCGGTTCTGCACGAACTCCACCAGGTTGGGCGGCTCGGGGATCTGCGTCCCTGCGAGCGCCGGCGGATAGGGGTCTTCCCTCCCTGCCGCGGGCAATGCGGTGCCGAGTGCTGCGAGTACAGCGACGCCGAACTGCGGAAGTTTCAAGGACGGTCGAGTCATGGCGTGGACTCCGGTTGCATGGAACAAGGCAACGGCCCCTCGGCCCGGCTCAGCGGCGCCGGCGCGGGCCGGACACCAGGCCTACCACGCCGAGGAGCGCCAGCGCGCCGGGCGCGGGCACGATCTGAAGCGTGTAGGTGCCCTGGCTGGCGGAGCCGTTCGCGCGCCCGATGGTGGCACCCATCTTCCAGTTGAGGTTGAGCTGCGCCACGTAGAGCTGCGCCACCATCATGCCGTGGGTGCCGGCCGCAGCGGCGGCATTGGAGCTGGCCACGCGATTGGGCAGCACGCTCAGGTCGTACGCGTCGGCCGCGGCTCCGGACAGGAACCAGCCGGCAGTGGCTGGCACCGAGTGCGTGTTGGGATTCACGAACGACGCGTGCAGGGGGCTGCCCGATCGCACGCTGAAGCTGTTGGCGGTGCGCAGGGTCCCGTTGGCGGCGGTGTAGGTGACGTTCCACACCGGGTCGCCGACGGTGGTGTTGTCCGCAAGCCACGAAGACGACGCGGAATCCCAGGCTGCTCCCACCGTGAGGAAGCTGTCCAGCGTCGAGGAACTCTGCAGCTCCTCGGACAGGAAGACGGACCGCGTGCCCGCTCCCTGCAGGAAGCCGCCGGCCGACGTCGTGGTGATGTAGCCGGCGTTCGGCGACTTCGGGTTTGAGCCGTAGACGTTGAAGAGGCGGTCGGTGACGCTGTCGGTCACCGCGAAGACGTTCACCAGGAAGCCGCCGCTCACCGAGCGGGCGCTCGCGGTCCAGCCCACGAAGTCGGCGTTGGCATCGGATGCGAGGGCACTGAGGGCAACGGGGATCAGGGCAAGGACGGGGGTGTGACGGGTGCGCATCTGGAAGCTCCGTGCAAGCGGCGCCCGGCGTCCACAGACGCCAAGCGCACGCGGTCGGATCCGCCGACCGGCGACCCTTTCCCTTGCGGTACTCACCACACGGCGAGTCCCCGCTCCGGCGAAATCTGTGGAGAACTTGAGGTTCTCTGGAGAAGTCGCTCAGCAAGAGACACGCAATCGGGGCCGCGCTTCCATCACGCGCTAGAACAAAGCCGTCTGATAACAAAATGGCCCGGAACCCCGCGAAGGGAGTTCCGGGCGTCATTGTGGGCAAGACGATCACCGGACGCTTAGGACTCGAATCCCCAGTGCAACAGGAGAAGACCGAGGTCCGTGCCATCGAAGATGCCGTCACCGCTCGGGTCAGGGATGCCAGGATTGTGGCTGCCCCACTTCACGAGCAGGATCCCGAGGTCGACGCCATCGACCACGCCGGAGAGATCGAGGTCGCCGAACGCGTACTGGCAGTGGTCCAGTCGGCCGTCGCTGTTGGAATCCATGGCCGGCGTGAGCTGACAGATGTCAGCGATCCCGTCGGCGTTGCAGTCGGTGTCGGTGTCGCACGCATCGCCGATCCCGTCCTGGTCGCAGTCGGACTGGAGCAGGTTGGGCGTGGACGGGCAGTTGTCGGCGGTATTGGGCACGCCGTCGCCGTCCGAATCGAGCGCGTCGATACGGGTCACGCCGTGCAGGGTGATGGTGCCGTTCCACGTGGCCGCGGCCCACGGCGACCCATAGCCGTTGCCGAGGTACACGGAGAGCGGCGAAGCGTCCATCGATACCGGATTGGGCAGGCTCACCGTGCCCAGTGCGCGCGTTCCTGCCACGAAGTGGTCACCAGTCGGCCACATCAGGTTGATGGCCCAATCGTTGACTGCCGTGTAGCCACCGACCTGCAGAAGGCCCTCGCCGTCGAGCGGCGGGACATCGAGGTAGATGGTCAGGTCCTGGGCGTAGGTCTTGGAGACCGACCCGCTGATGGCTGCATCGACGGACACGCCCGTGAGCGTGCCCGTGAGCGCGCCGGGCGCCACGACCTGCGCAAAGTGCATGCCGAGCACGCGGAAGTCGGTGACGGTGATGATGACGTCCGCGGAGGCAGAGGCGGCGCAGAGCGCCGCCAGAGCGCGCCCGAGGTACGCAGGGGTTCTGGACCGAGTTGTCATGTCTGGGTCTCCATAACGTGTCGAGCGCGGACGAATCCGCGGTCAGAGCTGTGCGATGAGCGGCTTGCGCGGAACGTAGCCAGGGATGGGGTTGGCCGAGCGAGGCGCCGAGCACTCCAGGCCAGGCAGCGATGGGCGAGCGTCCGCCGGGTAGAGCCAGACGATGCTGCTGGCGATCGATTCCGGGTTGCCCAGCGACGGGCACGAACTCCACTTGTCGAACGCGTGGTGGCCGAAGCGCACCATGCCGGTGTGGGTGTCCGGCTGGCCCAGCGTGTCTTCCTCGCCCACGTCGAAGAAGCCGAAGGACCAGCGGATCTCGCGGATGACCTCGGCCGACGCCGTGAGGTAGTGCCAGCCGGGCTTCCCGTAGAGGCCACGGAACTCCATCGACTGCTTCAGGTCGGCTGGGCTGTCCTCGGCCAGCGAGAAGTTGTAGAAGCGGACCGGGTTGCCCATCAGCGGCGCCAGGATCTCGGACGCGAGCTGCATGTTCGATGCCATGCGCCCGCAGATGCCGCGGCACTTCACGTACCCGAACGTGGCCGCGAACACCTGCCCGCGGATCAGGTCGTCGTGGAAGCGCACTCGGTTGCCGTCCTGGTCGTGGAGGACGAAGTTCTTGAACGTGCGGGTGCCGTCCGGCTCGGCGCGGGTGCCGCCGTAGCCAGGGTCGTGCTCGGGCGAGGCCGGCGCACCAGCGAGACGGGTCGCGGACGCGCAGCCTCCGAGCAGCGCGGCGCCGGCTGGGATCAGGAGCGAACGGAGGGCGGCGCGTCGGTCGTTCATGGCGCCACCTCGATTCTGGCCATCATGGCATGGTCCTCGTGGACGGTGTTGTGGCAGTGCATGGGGTATCTCCCCAGCCAGTCGCGGAAGCGGACATAGATCTCCATCTCGTCGCCCGGAAAGAGAGTGAAAACGTCCTTGCGTGCGTGCAGGATGGTGCCGTCCACGGGCTCGTCGTTGAGGCGGAGGACGTGCATCTCCTCCATGTGGATGTGCAGGGGGTGGGCCCAGCCGCCAGACGTGGAAAGCCGCCAGATCTCCGCGGTGTTCTGCTTGAACGCCACGTCCACGCGGTCCCGGTTCCAGACTCGGCCGTTGACAGTCCACATGCCATTGGAGCGGTCAAGCCGGATGTCACGCGTACGGACCACGGCCGCGCTGCGCTCGGGCATCGGGCGCAGCAAGGATGGCACGCGGCTGTTGTCCGGAACGTTGGTCTCGGGGCGGATGATGAACTTGAGGAGCTGCGAGCTGTCCGCCACCGGCAGGATGTCGCCGGTGGGCTTCCTGCCGTCCTGCTGCAGCATCCGGTTGATGAGGTAAAGCTCGTTGACGCCTTCCGGCACCTGGCTGAAGTCCACCACGATGTCGGCGCGCTCGGCGACGCCCAGCTCGACGAACTGCACCTCGATGGGCGCGGCCAGCATGTTGCCGTCGTTGGCGATGTGCATGAAGCTCATGCCATTGGAGAGTTCAAAGCGGTACAAGCGCGACGGGCCGCCGTCGAGCAGGCGGAACCGGTACTTGCGGCGTTCCACCTCGAAGTACGGCTGGATGCGGCCGTTGACCAGCATCTTGTCGCCGAGGTGGCCGTCCATGTTCATGACATCCATCACCAGGCGACCCATCGGGTCGTATCGTCGGTCCGTGAAGATGAGCGGGATGTCGTAGCACCCCTTCACGCGCACGCCGTCGGGCACGCCGCTCGGGAGGCGGAAGGCGTCGGGGTTCGGGTCGTTCTCGTTGCCGGAGTCGAGGTGGTCGAAGAGGAGCCAGAATCCCGCCAGGCCGCGGTACGTGTTCTGCGCCGTGTAATCCACGCGGTGGTCGTGGTACCAGAGCGTGCCCTTGCTCTCGCGCCAGTCACCGCCCGCGTAGATGTTGGGCCAGTGGTAGTCGAGGTAGGTGCCGGGGCTGTAGAAGTCTTCGGGGTAGCCATCAGATTCGGACGCGTGATGACCGTTGTGGACGTGGGTGATGACGTCCGGGTTGCCGAAGCCCTGCACCGCGGCCGGCAGTTCGTTGCGGATGCGGCAGAGCACCGGCTCACCGTAGCGCATCATGAACGTCACGCCGGGCACGGAGTTCTGGTAGGCAAAGAGCGTGCTGGCGGCGTACTGCGGATGCGGCCGGCTCAGGTGCTCGCTCGTGCAAATGTCGTAGAACTTCTGCGGGACGAACTCCTCGTACCGCTGGTGCGCGGCGGGATTCACCACGGGAAAGAGCGACTTCCACGCCGGCAATGGAACGGCGTGCTTGGCGAACGCCAGCGGCCAGACCCAGGGCGTGCTGGCGGGACTGCCGAAGTCCACGCCTGCGCCGGTGTTGATGGTCTCCGCGTGCGAGCGCTGCGTCCAGATGGCAAATGCGCCGGTGGCAAGGGCGGAACCCCCGACGAAGCGGCGCCGGGACAGAAGTGGAAGCCGCGAGGCCTCCGTTTTACGGGTCTTCATTTGTTCAAACCTCACCAAAACTTAAGTAAGGGCTTGTATCTGTCCGTGGGGGCAGAACTCACCTCAGGGGAGGCGCACTCCCCGGGGGGGAGAGCGAGCCTGTAAACTTCATTACGGTGCCATTATTCGCTCGACTGTCAATCCGGGAACGATATTTCTCCGCACTTAGTGACGAGATTGCAAGGTTCTGAACCCGCTGCACCGGTCCACTGCAGGGTGAATCGGCGCAGCAAAGTCCGAGAACCCCGTCAGCGAATGAAGGCCGAGAAGTCGAAGGTGGCTTCGCGCTGCGCGACGCCCTTGGCATTGCGGGCAATCATGGTCACCGTATGGTTCTCGGGCATTTCGATGCCCGTCCGTTGCACGCTGTAGGCGCCGATGCCGGTCAGCGGATCGACGATGACGGTGACAGGCACCTCGGCACCGAAGCCGACGCGGGCTGAGAGGGAGAGGCCATCCACCGGAAACACCTCGCCGCGCCACCGGAGAATGCCGGTGGATGCACGGGCATCGAAGTTGGTGGCGGAGATTGCAATGCCCATCGCAGGGTCGTAGAGCGTGGGCGCATCGAACTCGTTGCCGAAGAGGATGTGGTCACCGGTGAGGGCACCCAGGACCGTGACTTCCTGTCCGGGCTGCAGCGCCCGGAAGAACACGTCGCGGGGCAGTTCGTTGCCGCCGATGCCGCGGAAGATGGTGGGATACCGCGGGTCCTGGTTGGGGGTGATGAGCAGGTCACCCACCAAGAGCGAGTCCGGCGTCACCAGGTCGCCGCGGCGCACGGCGCGGCACGGGCCGACGGTGACGTGTTCCGCGGGTGCGACGTGCATGATCGTGCCGGGGTCGAGCGAATCGGGGATCAGGTACTCGCGGCCCTGAGCGTCCACGTAGACGCTGCCCTCCGACCGAATGGTCGCCGCGCTGGTGTGCGGATATCGCCAATGGGTGCGCGGCGGCAGCTGGAACGCGTTGGCCGGGTAGGCACCGGTGGACGTACGGATGCCGATGCGCCCGAGGAAGTCAACCGGCAGCACGCCTTGGTAGCGCTGGAAGAGGTTGAGCCCGAGGCGGAAGTAGTTGTCCTCGATGGTGGCCTGCGCGGCAGGGAACCGGTCGAGGCTGCCCACGGGATTGGAGCGGGCCTCGGTGGTGGAGACCAGGGCGCGAACGGGGCCGAGGCGAACCGGGCCACACGACGGGCACGCGGGCACCGCGATGGCATCGCGCACGACGGCGTTGGCATCGCTGATGCGGTCGAAGTTCGCGGCGGAGATGCGACCGACCACGAGGTCCGCGGAGTTCACGAACTCGAGGTTCTCAAGGAAGAAGGTGGCACCCCAGATCGTGGACGGCACGTGGACCGTCTGGCCCATCGTGGTGATCGATCGGTTCGGGATGTCGATGTCCCAGATGGACCCCTCCACGGCGTATGGCTGCAGGGGCACCTTCTGGGTCACGACGGTGCCGTTGTGCAGCACCGCCGTGGGGACGGCCTGGGCCAGTGAGGCCCCTGAAATGGCAAGGGCGCCGATGGCGGCGGCGACGGAGACGATGTTGAGGGAGCGCATCACGAAACTCGTCCTTTCCGAGGGCCGACCAGCGAGTCGCAGCTGGGCAGCCCACGAGGGGTGCGGGAGAACACACGCGACCGGTGCGGACGCTCCTGCTGCGGCCAAGGACGGCCGACGGTCAGGCGACGCACGCAACCTGCGCTCCATGGAACGAAAGTCCCGGGCCGCTCGCATCACGCGAACGGCCCGGGAAGTGGATCCGGAGTCCGAGAATGTCAGGGCACGGTGATATTGAGCCACGCCGTCCACGCGCTGCCGGCGGAGCCGTTGACGGCGCGGACGGAGTAGCGATAGGTGCCGGCGATGAGGCCGGAGTTGACGAGCCTCGTGGTGTTGGCGCCGACCGTTCCCACCACCACCTGCTCGGTGAACACTCCGTTGACCGAGCGCTCACGACGAACCTGGAAGCCGGTCTCGTTGGTCGAGCGGTCGCGCCACGTGACGGTCACCGTGGTGCCCGAGCGGGTGAGGCGCAGGCGGTCCGGAGCCGTCGGCGCCACCGGCGCCGCGATGGTCACGTTGCGGGTCACGCTCGTGGTCAGGCCGCCCGAATCCGTGGCGCGGGCCGTGATGACGTGGGTGCCGAGCGCCAGCGTGGAGGTGGTGAACGAGCCGCCGACGCCGATCTGGCCCTGCAGGCTGGAGGTCCAGGTCATGCCGGCCGTGAGCGCGCCGTCCTGCTGGTCGGAGGCCGATCCGGCGAAGGTGACTGCCACGCCCTGCGTGAACGTGGAGCTTGCCGCGGCAGGCGAGGTGATGGTGACTGTCGGTGCCGTGTTGGGGGCCGCACCGCCGAGGCAGGCGTTCACGTCGAGCACGCCGCCGGTGACGCACAGCCCGGCGAGTCCCGCGATCGGACGCGCCGTGGCGAGGATCTTCGCCTTCACCTGCGTGTAGGTCCACGCGGGGTTCTGGATGTAGACCAAGGCCGCGGCACCGGCCACGTGCGGACCGGCCATCGATGTCCCGTTCAGGAACCCGTAGGTGGTGCCGTAGGTGGAATAGATGTTGACGCCCGGAGCGCCGATGTCGCAGGACGTAGCGCCGTAGTTCGAGAACGAGGCGCGTGCATCGTTGTTGTCGGTGGCGGCCACCGAGATGATGTTGTCGAGGTTGTAGGCCGCCGGGTAGGAGGGGCTGGTGTCGCCATTGGCGCCGTTGTTGCCGGCCGAGGCCACGAACACGTGGCCGACCGAGCGCGAGGCGCCGATGGCGTCGTAGAGCGCCTGCGAGAACGCACCGCCGCCCCACGAGTTGTTGGAGACCTTCACGCTCTTGCGTGCGGCGTACTGGACGGCAAGGATCGCGTCCGACGTGAAGCCGCCGGTGGGCCCGATGAAGCGGAGGGCCATGAGCTTGCAGCTCCAGGCAACGCCGGCGACGCCCACGCCGTTGTTCCCAACGGCGCCGACCGTGCCCGCGGTGTGCGTGCCGTGGCCGCCGTCATCGGGGTTGTTGTCGATGGAGAAGAAGTCCCAGCCCTTGGTGTCGTCGATGTAGCCGTTGGCGTCGTCGTCGATGCCGTTGCCCCCGATCTCTCCGGGATTCACCCAGATGTTGGCGGCCAGGTCCGGGTGGGTCGTCAGCGTGCCGCTGTCGATGATGGCCACCACGAAGTTCGCATTGCCCGTGAGCACGCTCCAGGCGTTCGTGGCGCGGCAGTCGGCGCCCGCGATGCCGGGGTCGGCGTTCACCGTCTGGCCCGTGTTGCGCATGCCCCAGAGCTGGCCGAAGCTCGGGTCGTTCGGGATGACCGCGTGCTCGCGGACCACGTAATCGGGCTCGACGTACTCGACCGCTGGGTTGCGGGAGAGGGCGGCGATGGCGTTCTCCACCGTCCCCGTGATGCTGAACTGCGCAAGGCCCGGGACGAGGTCGAACGTCTTGAGCAGCGAGCCGCCCACCGACGCCAGCGCGCGGTCCATGTCCACCTGCGTGGTGCCGGCACGGAAGCGCACCAGCACCGAGTACGGGTCGAACTCGAGCGAGGGATCGGAGATCAGCAGCTTCTTGGCGGGTGAGAGATTGGCAACACCGGGGTCGACTTGGTTGATCTGCGCCGACGCCGGCGAAGCCAGCACGAGCGAGGCGACGAGCGACGCGGCGGTGAGCGCGGAGCTGAAGGACGCAAGGACGGTCGACATGACGCGGATCTCCTGGATCGGTCGCGAGCGGACACGGTCCCGAACGTTCGGAACCGCGACCACCGCAAGGGAGCGCGGACGAGTGCGAATGAATACGCGCGATCCTGCGTGCTGCCAAGAAAAATGGCGCGGCATTGCAGATAACCGTTCTTCTTTTTGCGCTTGTTTGCAAGTAAGCGTCGAAGCTCGGAGGGAACGCGAACACGGAACGCCGTCGCCAAATGTTATTGCGAATCCCGCCCCATACTATCCGCAGCCCATGAGCGCCGATTCACCGTCGATCTCCCACGCCCACTCGGTTCCCGCCACGCTCGGCCGAGACCTCGTTGCAGGTGTCGTGGTGTTCCTCGTGGCCGTGCCGCTCTGCCTCGGGATAGCGCTCGCCTCCGGCGCGCCGATCGTGTCGGGCCTCGTCAGCGGCATCGTCGGCGGGATCGTCGTCGGCCTGATGAGCGGATCGAGCATCAGCGTCTCGGGTCCGGCGGCGGGCCTCGCCGCCATCGTGTTCGCGCAGATCCGCGACCTCGGGACGTTCGAGGCGTTCCTGCTGGCGGTGATGATCGGCGGCGCCCTGCAGCTGGTGCTGGGCGCGGTCCGCGCCGGTGCGCTCGCAAACTACTTCCCGAGCAACGTCATCAAGGGCCTGCTCGCGGCCATCGGCGTGCTGCTGGTGCTGAAGCAGGTGCCGCACCTCGTTGGCTACGACGCCGACTACGAGGGCGACATGTCTTTCAGCCGCATCGGCGGCGGCACCACGGTGTCCGACCTCGGCGAGGCGCTGAAGGCGTTCGTGCCCGGCGCCATGGCGGTGGGCTTCGCGAGCCTCGCCGTGCTGCTCGCCTGGGACAAGACCCCGCTGCGGCTCCTCAAGGTGCCGGCGTCGCTCATTGCCGTGCTCGTGGGAGTGGCCATCAGCGAGGCGATGCGCCGGCAGGGAAGCTCGTGGACCATCGAGGACAGCCACCTCGTCAGCCTGCCGATCGTCGGCAGCGAGGGAATGGCCTGGGCCGACGTGCTCCGCACGCCTGATTTCTCGCGGTGGAACGACCCCGCGGTGCTGATGGCGGGCGTGACGCTCGCGGTGGTTGCGTCGCTCGAGACGCTCCTCAACCTCGAGGCCACGGACAAGCTCGACCCGCTGCGCCGCACGTCGCCGCCCAACCGCGAGCTGGTGGCGCAGGGCGCGGGCAACATGCTGGCAGGCTGCATCGGCGGCCTGCCGATGACGTCGGTGATCGTCCGCAGCTCGGTCAACGCCCAGTCGGGCGGACGCACGCGCGCATCGGCCGTGTTCCACGGCGTGCTGCTCCTCGTGGCGTTCGTGTTCGGCGCGCAGCTCATGAACCGCATCCCGCTGGCGTCGCTCGCCGCGGTGCTGATCGTGACGGGCTTCAAGCTCGCAAGCCCCAAGGTCATCCGGCAGATGTGGTCGGAGGGGCTGCGGCAGTTCGGGCCGTTCGCCATCACGGTGGTGGCGATCGTGGCCACCGACCTCCTGACGGGCGTGCTCGTGGGCCTCGGCGCGAGCGTGGCGTTCATCCTCGTCGGCAACGTCAAGCGCGGGTTCCGCGTCATCCGCGAGAACCACGTGGGCGGCATGGTGCACCGGATCGAGCTTGCCACCCAGGCCAGCTTCCTCAACCGCGCGCAGCTCGCGACGATATTCGGCGAGTTCCGCTCCGGCGACCAGGTGGCGATCGACGCGCGCGCCACCGAGTTCATCGATCCCGACATCGTCTCGATGATCCGCGAGTTCGTGCACGAGACGGCGCCCGCCCGCGGCGTGAAGGTCAGCCTGCTCGGCTTCAAGGACCGCTATCCGCTGCAGGACCGCAAGCAGTACGTGGACTGGACCAGCAAGGAGATCCAGGCATCGCTCACCCCCGACCGGGTGCTGCGCCTCCTCCGCGAGGGCAACGACCGGTTCACGAGCGGCCAGCGCCTCACACGCGACCTGGCGCAGCAGGTGGGCGACACCGCCGCCGGACAGCACCCGATGGCGTGCATCCTGAGCTGCATCGACAGCCGCTCGCCGGCGGAGCTCCTCTTCGACCTCGGCATCGGCGACATCTTCAGCGTGCGCCTCGCCGGGAACGTGGCCAGCCCGGAGGCCCTCGGCAGCATGGAGTTCGCCTGCAAGGTGGCCGGGGCCAAGCTGGTCGTGGTGCTCGGGCACACGCGATGCGGCGCGGTGAAGGCCACGTGCGACCTGGTGGCCAAGGGCCTCGACCCGGTGGAGGCCACGGGGCTCACCAACCTGGGCTCGATCACCGAGCCCATCAGCGAGGCCGTGCGGATGGAGACGCGCACCAAGGAGCGGCGCGACGCCACCAACCCCGAGTTCGTGGACCAGGTGGCCGAGATCCACGTCCGCAACACCATCCGCTGGATCGAGGACCACAGCCCGGTGCTGCGCTCGATGGCGCTCAACGGCGAGGTGGCCATCGTGGGCGCGATGTACGACGTGGCCACGGGGCGCGTGCACTTCCTTGACGGGGTGGGCGCCGGGGCGGCATAACCGGCGCCCGGGCAGGGCGTACCCTGCGGCGCATGAGCGCTGCGGACGCACAGTTCGGGCCCGAGGCGGAGCGGCTGCTGGCCGCCGGACGCGCCGCGGAGGCGCTGCAGGTGGCCGAGGCATGGTGTGCCAGGGCGCGGACGAGCGTCGCCGCGTGGCTTGCACGCGCCAGCGCGGACATGCAGCTCGGGCGAATGGACGCTGCCGATCGCGGCCTGGAGGCCGCGGAGCGCATCGCGCCCAGGGACCGGCGCGTGGCGTTCCTGCGCGGGCTGGTGGACCAGCACCTCGGGCGCACCGATTCGTCGGTGGCACGCCTTCGGCCGCTCACCGCCGGCGACGGCGCGGACGCGGTGGAGGCGTGGCTTGCGCTTGCGGACTCGCTCTGGATCGGAGGCAGGACCGACGAGCTGCGCGAGGAACTGGCGCGCTCCGGACCGTGGGCTGCCGACCCGCGCCACGCCATGTGGGTGGCGCGCGGGGCTTCGGCCACCGACCCGGAAGGCGCGGCCACCGCGCTGCGCGGCATCGCGGAATCATCGCCGAACCCGGTCCTGCGCCGCGTCGCCGGGTTCGATGCCGTGCAGCTCCTCGACCGCGCCGGTCGATTCCGCGAGGCGCTGGACCTGGCCGGGCGGCTGCACCGCGATGGCGGGCCGCCCTTCGACGTGGAGGCGTTCCTCGCGCCGGTCCGCATGCAGCGCGCGCTCCTGGAGGGCGGCCGCTGGTTCACGCCGCAGCCAGCACCGGTGGAGGGGCTGGCGATGCTGGTCGCCCTGCCCCGCAGCGGAACGTCGCTCCTCGAGCAGATGCTCGACGCGCATCCGGCCGTCAGCGGGATCGGCGAGTACGAGGGCGTGCGGCTGATGGGGGAATCGCTCGCGGCGATGGACCGCACCGGGCGCGCGCTCTCGCAGCTTTCGCGCCCTGACGCCATCCGACTGCAGCGGGCGTACCTCGACGACGCGCTGCGGCGGCGCAGGCGCGGTGCGCGGTGGATGCTCGACAAGACCCTTCGCGCATGGCGCCTGCTGCCGGCGCTGACGGCGGTGCTCCCGGGCACGCGCTGCCTGCACGTGGTGCGCGACCCGCGCGACATGGCCATCAGCATCCACCTGTCGTTCTTCCGGCCCGACCGCGACGGATGGACGGCCTCGCTCGAGATGCTCCGGCGCGTGGTGGAGGCGCGGGAGTCCATCCTGCCCGAGGCGCTGTCCACGCTGGGACTGCCGCACGAGACGGTGGTCTACGAGGACCTGGTGGCGGATCCGGCCGAGGGCGCGGGCCGGTGCCTGCGCCTCATGGGGCTCTCCATGGAGGACGCGGTGCTGCGCCCGCAGGACAACCGGCGGACGGTGCACACGCTCAGCCATGCGCAGGTGCGGCAGCCCATCAACTCCTCGAGCATCGGGCGCTGGCGGAACTACGAGTGGGCGTTCGGGCCCGAGTGGGACGCGCTGGTGGCGCGGCACGAGGCGAGGCGCGCGTCGCGGTGACGCGGGGGTCGCCGCTACCCTCCACGCGTGGCCGGAAAGCAGCACATCGAGCGCGCGCTTGCGGATGCGGCGCAGGGCCGCGTGGCGGAGGCCGTGGCCGCGCTGCGCCTGCACCTGAAGCTGCGCCCAAATGACCTCGAGGGCATGTCCACCCTCGGTGCGATCCTCGTGCAGTCGGGACAGCTCGCGCAGGCCGTTCCCGTCCTCGAGCGATGCGCTGCACTGCACCCGCGCCAGGCGATGGCGCACAACAACCTGGCCAACGCCTACCTGCAGTCGGGACGACTGGAGGAGTCGGCGCGCCACTACGAGCGGGCGCTCCAGCTCGAGACCGACCATCCGCAGGCGCTGCTCGGCCTGGCATTCTGCCGGACGTCGTTGGAGCAGAGCGATGCCGCCCTCGCGGCGGCGGATCGCGGACTTGCCCTGCAGCCTGACTGGACGGAGATGCACCTCAACCGGTGCCTGGCACTCGCGGCGGCCGACCGGCTCGAGGATGCGACCGCCGCCATGCGCGGCGTGCTCGAGCGCCGCCCCGACGACGCCGAGCTCCGCGGGCAGTTCCTGCTTGCGCTCAACTACCTGCCGCTGCCCGCCGAGGAGATCGCCCGCGAGCACCGCAGCGTCGCGCTCGGGGTCCGCGGCACGCCGCAGCCGGCGGAGACCGGCCGGGACCCGGAGCGACCGCTCCGCATCGGCGTGCTCTCCGGCGACCTGCGCGAGCACTCGGTCGGCTACTTCGCGGATGCGCCGCTGGCGCACATGCCCGCTGGATGGACGCTCACGGTGTTCTCGCTGCACTCGGGCAGCACGCGCGACGCGATGCGGACGAGGTTCGAGTCGCTTGCCGACGAATGGGTGGAATGCGCGACGCTGTCGAACGAGGCGCTCGACGCCGAGATCCGCCGGCGGCGCATCGATGTCCTGGTGGAACTCGGCGGGCACACGAGCGGAAGCAGGCTGCAGACGCTCGACCGCAAGCCCGCTCCCGTCATCGTCAGCGCGATCGGCTACCCGAACACGACGGGACACCCGGCCGTCGACTGGCGGCTCGTCGACTCCGTGACCGATCCGCCGGGAAGCGACTCGCTGTGCACGGAGCGGCTTGCGCGGCTCGACCCCTGCTTCCTGTGCTACCGGCCCGGCGAGGCGGCGCCCGAGCCGACGCTGCCCGAGGATGGGACGCGCGTCACCTTCGGGTCGTTCAACCTCACGTCGAAGATCCGCGAGTACACCATCGAGCTCTGGGGGCGCGTCCTCGCGGAGGTGCCCGGTGCGCGGCTGCTGATCAAGGCACGCTCGCTGCGCGACCCGGCCATGCGGACGAGGCTCCTCGCGCGGCTCGAGGCCGGCGGGATCGATCCGGCGCGGGTGGAGACCATCGCCTTCACGCCCACGGCCGCCGAGCACCTTGCGCTCTACTCGCGCATGCATGTTGCGCTCGACACCACGCCCTACAACGGCACGACCACCACCTGCGAGGCGCTCTGGATGGGCGTCCCCGTGGTGAGCCTGCGCGGCGACCGGCACGCGGCGCGCGTCGGCGCGAGCCTGCTTGCGGCCGCAGGGTGCCCGGAGCTCGTGGCAGGGGACGCGGACTCGTTCGTGCGGATCGCGCGAACGCTCGCGACCGACCGTGCGAGGCTGGCGGAGTACCGCCTCGGGCTGCGCGACCGCCTGCGTGCCTCGGCGCTGCTCGATGCCGATGCCTATGCCGCGCGCTTCCACGGCGCGATCCGCAAGGCATGGCAGGAGCACTGCGCGGCCGGCAGGGGTGCACCGTGAGGTTGTTCGATGCGGTGCTCGCGCTGGCGCTCTCCGGATGCGCGGTCGCCCCGAAGTCGAATCCCGGGAGCACGCCACCGGTCGACGTGTTCGTGGGCGGCGAGGGCGGGCACGCGGTGTACCGCATCCCGGCGGCCACGCGGCTGCGCGACGGGCGGCTGCTCGCCTTTGCCGAGGCGCGCGCGTCGCAGGCGGACATCGGGCGCAACGCGATCGTGATGCGGCGAAGCAGCGACGGCGGACATGCGTGGGATGCCATGCGCGAGGTGGCGGCCATCGATGGCCGCTCGCTGAACAATCCGTGCGTCGTCGAGGTCACGCGCGGCGCACGTGCGGGGCGCACGGTGCTCGTGTTCCAGTCGTACCCGGCCGGTGCGCACGAGGGAGAGGTCCCTGCCGGGATCGACGGGCCCGAGACATGCCATGCGCACGTCATCGCGTCGGACGACGGGGGCGAGAGGTGGTCGGCGCCGAGGGACATCACGCGCGCGGTGAAGCGGCCGCCGCCCGTGAGCACGCTCGCAAGCGGCCCGGGCGCGGGCATCGAGCTGCGGTCGGGCCCGCATGCCGGGCGCCTCGTGGTGCCGTTCAACGAGGGGCCCTACGGGGACTGGCGCGTCTTCATGGCGGTCTCCGACGATGCGGGCGAGTCGTGGCGCATGGGAGAGACCGCGCCCGAGGGCGGGCGGCGGCTCGTGGTCACCGGGCCCGATGACACCGCACGACGCCGCAACGGCACGGCATGGGTCTCCGACGACGGCGGCGCAAGCTGGCCGGCGCGCGTGCCGTTCCATGCCGGCGAGTTCGCCTACAGCGTGCCCGTCGCGCTCGCGGACGGACGCCTCGGCGTCCTCTATGAGGCCGACGGCTGCCGGCGCATCGCGTTTGCCGCGGTGCCGCTACCCGTGCCCGGGGCAGCCGTACGCTGAACGCCCGTGCTTCCCGTCCCGGAACCGCCGCCGATCGACATGCAGCGCGAGCTTGCGGCGATGCGCGCGGACCTGCGCGCGATCCGGGCAAGGATGCAGGACGGCTGGATGGACGAGGAACGTGCGC
Organism: Planctomycetota bacterium; assembly: GCA_016873255.1. Classification (GTDB taxonomy): domain Bacteria; phylum Planctomycetota; class Phycisphaerae; order Phycisphaerales; family SM1A02; genus UBA966. Next base: position 34,758 of record VGXR01000002.1, on the reverse strand, counting down.
GACAGGTGCGTACCGTGGTGCAGGACACGCTTGCGGACAGCGCCACGCGCACGTCGCTCGGCGATGCGGGATGGACGGTCTCCTACGACTCGGGAGCGACGCTCCGCTCCGGCGACGGCGCGATGAGCGCCAACTTCACGGTGCTCGAGCAGGTGCGCTTCGTGTGCTCCTCGGCGTACGGCCCAGCGGACGGGAGCGGCGAGTCGAACACGCGATGGGGGCTCGAGAACCGCCGCACCAACCTCACGCTGCAGGGCAACCTGGTCGACCCGTCGGTGACCTACCTGGCGCTGCTCTCGTACCAGTCGCAGGCCGACCCGTTCGTGCAGGTGCCCGACACGCTGCAACCGATGTACGCGCAGCTGGCGAAGGACCTCGGCGAGGGATGGTGCGCGGTGGTCGGCCTGCAGAACGTGCCGTGGGACCTGGAGAGCGACTTCTTCGGCTCGTCGCGGCTGACGACCGGCGACTACTCGGTGTTCAACTACCGCTTCGGCGCCGGCAAGCAGCCGGGCGTGACGCTGCGCCGGCAGGGCGACTCGGCGCGCTTCTCCGCGGGCACCTTCAGCCAGCTCAACGTGCGCGCGGCCGGCGGCTGGGACTCCGATGAGTACCTCTCGTTCGCCGTCGCCGGCCGCGGCGAGCTGAAGTTCGGCGGCGACTGGCAGCGGCTCTCGTGGATGTCCGGGACGCCGCGCGACGAGCCCGGGGTGGTGCTCGGCCTCGGCGGCTGCATGAGCAACGGCCGCGCGCAGAACCCGCAGGGGCCCGGGAGCCTCGCGACGCCGTCCGCGCAGGGCGTGACGGCGGACGTCCGCGCGTCGATGCACGGCAGCACGCTGATCGCGCAGTACGCATGGATGCGCGACCCGGTGGGCGCACCGGAGCTCGGCTGGTACCACGGCATCAACCTGCAGGCGAGCGCGTACCTGACGGAGAGCGTCGAGGCGTTCGTGCAGGCGGGCTGGATGGGCGACGTGCCGGTGGAGTGGATCGCGCAGGCGGGCGCGAACCTGTTCCTCGCTGGCACGCACATCAAGCTGACGATGAAGGTGATCGTGCCCTTCGGGGGCGGCGACGTCAACGGGATCCGCAAGATCTCCGGCGGACTCGGCATCGCGGCCGCGGACAACAACGCGAGCTTCGTGTCGCAGCTGCAGCTGATGTACTGAGCGGCGGGCGATCAGCGCGCGTCAGACGGCGACGGCGACCGAGGCCCGAGCCTCCGCGATCACGCCACCCGGGCAGGCCGCGACCGCGGCCTCGAGGCGCGCGCGCTCGGCGGCGGGCACGCGGCCGAGGATTCCCAGCTGCGAGAACGTGTCGAGGCGCGACGCGGCATCCAGCGCCGCGGAGACCGCGGTGGCGTCGATGATGGGCCGGCCCATCACGTCCTCGAGGTCCTTCTGGCAGTACGTGGGACGCACCGCCGCGGTGGACCTGGTGCCGTACTGGCTGAGGTTGGAGGCGAAGATGCCCGCCGCGCTGACGGGCAGGAAGTCCTCGTACCGGAGCCCCTCCTGCTGCGCGTGGCCCCTGCGGACGAGCTCGTGGATGTCCGCGGAGCCGAGCGTGCCGGCGCGCGCGGCTGCCAGGCCGTTGGGCGTCGGCGCATACCTCCCGAACACGAACCCGCCCTCGAGGAGCGCCGGCAGCGCCTTCGGAAACCGCGCGAACGGCACCGAGTAGAGCTCCTCGTAGCCGGCCGAGTCGCGCGCCGGCAGCTTCGGGTCGCGCTCGCGCACGGCATCGGCCCTCGCGAGGCACTCGTCGTAGAGCGCACGGCCCGCGGGCGTGCATGCGTAGCCGCGCTCCTCGATCTCGCCGAAGCGCGCGGTGTGCGTCGCCGCGGTGACCGTGCCGTCGTCGGCCGTGAACTCGACGGGCTCGGTGAGCGCCTTGTACGAGTCCTGCCGCAGGAGCACGGGCGTGTCCTGCGAGGGCCCCTCGGTGAGGTCCTTGAAGCCAGCATGCGGGAGCGCGGACAGCCGGAACGCCTTGCCGCGGAACGCGGCCACCAGGCCGTCGACCAGCGCCGCGATGTCCGCGGACGAGGCCTCGCCGGGCTGGTAGGAATCGATCTCCGCGTGGCTCAGGTGCTTGAAGTGGAGGCGCAGCCAGTCGCGGTCGGCGCACTTGGCGAGCCGGGCCAGCAGGACGGTGGCGCGCGAGCGGAAGGCGGCCTCGTCAAGCTCGCCCATGCAGTGCTTCATGGCCGCGGTGTACAGGTCCATGAGCAGCGTGTTGGGCGTCAGGTGGTTGAGGTGGTGGCTCCCGAAGCAGGCGATGTCCGCGGCGATCCGGAAGCCCGCGTCGGAGAGGTCCTCGTAAAGCCCGTGGTCGCGCGCCTTGCCGGTCCAGCGGAAGATGCGCTCGACGCCCTCGCGCACCAGCGCGTCGAAGTCGGCGCGGCAGAGGCCGCCGTCGCGCTCGCAGCGCTCGACGAGCTCCCTGGCGCGCGGCGAGAAGACCTCGCGCGCTGCAAGCACGCGCTCGATGCGGGCGCGGGTGGGTCCGTCGAACCAGTTGACCTGCAGCAGCGAGGTGAACACGCGGTGCTCGGGGCGGAGCACGGAGCGGAACGCGGTCGCGATGATCGGCTGGCTCTTCGCGCCGACGCAGGTCATGTCGTAGAAGTTGTGCGGCTCCATGGCGAAGCAGCCGAAGAAGCGCGCGATCCAGCGGTACTCGTCCGGCCTGCCGATGCGGATGGCGCCGTGGCGCTCGCCGCTGGTGCGCTCGAGCTGCCCGGGCGAGATGCGGAAGCCGCGGTGCAGGAGCTCCACCAGCGCGCACACCGCCCTGTTGGTCTCGGCGTTCACGGCGAGCGAGCGGTCGTAGAGCGGCACCTCCTTCCCGAACATCCGGGAAAGCTCGGCGAACAGCGTGTTCTGCATCTCGCGGCGGTCGGCGAATTCCGTGGCCATGGAGCCCAATCGTAGCCCGCGCGGGCGGCGGCACGACGCGGATCGGAACCGGAGCGCCAGGCCCGCCCATGCCGAGGCGCGGCCAGGGAACTCAGTGCTCCAGGTAGTCGAGGTCGCGGTGGAACGTCTCGTCGAGCGCGAGCGCCGCGAGCAGGCCGACCGCCACGCAGCAGATGCCGATGGTGACGGTGGCAGGCACGGTGCCGAGGCCCGGCTTGGCGGCGAGCCAGATGCTGGTGATCGGCACGGCCATCGCGCGCACGAAGTTCGGCGCGCTGGTGGCGGCCGTGGCGCGCAGGTTGGTGCCGAACTGCTCGCTCGCGGTGGTGACGAAGATCGCCCAGTAGCCCGTGGCGGCGCCGACGAGGCACATCATGCCGTAGAAGTGCGAGGGGCCCTTCGGCGCCACCGCGAAGAACAGCACGATGCACGCGGCGAGGCCGGCGAGGAAGCCCATGATCGTGCGGGTGCGGCTGCGCACGAGCTGCGAGACCAGCCCGCTGGCCACGTCGCCGACCACCACGCCGAGGTACGCCCAGAAGATGACCTTCGCCGGCTCGATCGGCTGCTCGATTCCCATGGCCTTCCCGAGCTCGGGCGCGAACACGAACATCACGCCGCCCACGAACCAGATGGGCATTCCCGAGAGCACCACCATCGCGAAGCGAGCGAAGCGCCTTGGCGGCCACAGCAGCTGGAGCGGGTTGCCGCGGTGCACCGCGTGCGAACGCTCCTTCGTGCTGCGGAAGAGGCCGCTCTCCGACACGCCCACGCGCAGCGCAAGCAGCGCCAGCCCCATGCACCCGCCGATGAGGTAGCAGTGGTTCCACTGCAGGTAGCTGCCCGCGACGCCGGCCGCCACCGCCCCGGACAGCCCGACCGTGGCCACGATCGTGGTGCCGATCCCGCGCTTGGCGGTCGGCAGCAGCTCAGCCACCAGCGTGATGCCCGCGCCGAGCTCGCCCGCCAGCCCGAACCCCGCGACGAAGCGGAGCACCTCGTACTGCCAGACGTCCGTGACGAATGCGTTCAGGATGTTCGCGACCGAGTACAGCAGGATGGACCCGAACAGCGTCTTGAGCCGGCCCATCCGGTCGCCGAGCATGCCGAACGCCACGCCGCCGAGGAGCATGCCGACGAGCTGGATGTCCAGGAGCCGCTTGCCGACCGCGGTCAGCTGGTCGGGGTCGGTGATGCCCAGCGCCTTGAGGCTGGGGATGCGCAGGATGGAGAAGAGCACCAGGTCGAAGAGGTCGACGAAGTAGCCCAGTGCCGCCACGAGCACCGCAAGCACGGTGCCCCGGGAAAGCGTGCCTCCGGGAGCGTCGCCGCGGTTGCCGATGCGCTCTGGCATGCGGCGCAGTCTAGGAAGCGCCGCCCGGAACCTGGATTCCCGTTCCTGGATCCGGAATGGGTACCCTCCCCGCCCCATGCTCACCCACGCCGCGATCACCGCGCTCGCCCTGCTCGCCCCCGCCCTCGTGCCCGACGGCGCGGAGTTCCCCAAGGAGACCCGCGACCGCTCCTCCATGTACGGGCTGAGCTGGTTCGGCGGCGACCCGCCGATGCCGCGGCCTGCGTTCGAGGAGTCGCTGACCATCCGCAGCGAGAACGGCGTGGCCCGCGTGGAGATGCACCTGCGCAAGCAGGAGGTGCAGGCCGGCGACCAGAAGCTGGTGACCACCTGCTTCAACGGCAAGTACACGGGGCCGATCGTGCGCGTGCGGCCGGGCGACATCCTCGAGGTGCGCCTCATCAATGACGGCGAATACAACACCAACCTGCACTTCCACGGGCTGCAGGTCTCGCCCGACGACTACGGCGACAGCGTGTTCACGATCGTGCCCATCGGGCACGAGTTCACGTACCGCATCCGCATCCCCGAGTACCACCACCCGGGCACGTACTGGTTCCATGCGCACCCGCACGCCACCACGCAGCGGCAGGTGATGCAGGGGATGGCGGCGACGCTCATCGTGGAAGGCGAGCTCGACCGCTGGCCCGAGCTGAGGGGCATCACCGAGCGCAACTGCGTCCTGCACGACTACCAGAAGAGCTTCAACGGCGAGGTGGCCCAGGGCATCCAGGTGTCATGGCCCACGTACCGCCTGGTGAACGACCAGAAGTTCCCCGAGGTGGCGATCCGCCCGGGCGAGACGCAGCTGCTGCGGCTCTCGGCGCAGGGACCCAACATCTACTACTACCTCGACTTCGGCGGCGAGAAGTTCTGGGTGGTGAACACCGACGGGAACCCCGTCAACGAGATGCGCGAGGTGGACCGCTATGCGCTGCCGCCCGGCTCTCGCGCGGACGTGCTCGTCAAGTTCGACAAGCCGGGCCGCTACAAGCTGCACACCAGCGAGATCCGCACCGGCCCCGCGGGCGACGGCTACTCCGCCGAGAACCTCCTGACCATGGTGTGCGAGGGCGAGCCGGTGGCCAAGCCCATCGCGCTGCCGCTCAAGGCCGAGGGCCCGTCGCCGCTGCGCGACCTGCGCGGCGTCAAGGTTGACAACGTCCGCACCATCGTCTTCAACGAGACGGACAACGACTTCCGCATCGACAACCGCTACTTCGACGGCACGCGCATCGACCAGCTCATCAAGTGGGGCACGGTGGAGAGGTGGATCATCCGCAACTCCACGGACGAGCTGCACGTCTTCCACTTCCACCAGACCGACTTCCAGGTGGTGAAGGTGAACGGCAAGGAGGTGCCCTTCAACGAGCATCGCGACAACATCAACCTGCCCGTGCGCGGCGAGGTGGAGGTGATCATCCCCTTCGACATGCCGTGCCAGGTGGGCGACTACGTCTTCCACTGCCACATCCTCTGCCACGAGGACGGCGGCATGATGCAGAAGGTCCGCTGCTACGACCCGTCGCTGCCCATGCCTCCCATCCGCCCGGGCGACGGCTTCGGGCCGGTGGAGGACGCCTCCCACCAGACGGTGGCGGCGTCCAACCCCAACGCGGCGGGAGGGCCGTTCGCGCTCAAGGACGCGGAGGGCAAGCCGTTCACCGACGCGTCGCTGAACGACGGACTCGCGCTGATGACCTTCGGCTACACGGAATGCACGGGCGCATGCCCGCGCACGATGGCGACGTTCTCCTCGGTGGACGACGTGCTCGACAGCACCCCGGGCGGCCGGCCGCCGCTGCGGTTCGTGTTCGTGAGCGTGGACCCCGCGCGCGACCAGGGCAAGAAGCTGGCCGAGTACCAGGCCGCGGCTGCCGTGCCGCTGGTGGCGCTGACGGGCACCCCCGAGGAGGTGGCGAAGGCGGCCGCCACGTTCGGAGCGGCCTACCAGCCGCAGCCCAGGCGCGAGGACGGCAGCTACTCGGTGCGCCACTCGACCGACATCTACCTGGTGGGACCCGGCGGGCGCATCTTCCGCCGGTTCGCGCTCAACACCGATCCGCAGGTGATCGCCGCGGCCGTGCGCGAGTACGCGCCGCGCGTTCCCGCGAAGGCCGTCGCGCGCGCGGAAGGGGGTGACCGGTGAACCGCCGCATCCTCCTCGTCCTGGCCGCGATTGCGCTCGCCGTGGCCGCACCCCGCCCGGCGCACGCGCAGGGCGGCGGCAAGCAGCCCGACCCGCGTCCGTTCGCGCTCTTCCGCGACCTCTTCGACACCGCCGGCGACATGCACGGGCCGTGGGTCACCATGACCTGGCAGCCGCAGCTGCAGTACCAGTGGCAGTCGGACGGCGTGCCGATGAACAACTTCTCGCCCACGGTCTCGTGGCAGGCGTACACGTGGTTCACGCCCGAGCTCACGATGAACGTGAACCTCGCGCTCAACCAGGTGAACCAGGGCCCGACCAACGACGACTGGGCCGCCTACGGCATGGGCGCGCAGGCCGGCGACGTGTGGCTCCAGTGGAGCGACCAGCGCACCGGAATCATCGGCGGCCGGTACACCGCGCCGTTCGGGCTCGCGCCGCTGATCCTGCCGGGCGTGTTCGACACGACGCTCGTCAGCAACTACAGCTTCGGCGGGCTGATGGGCGGCCTCGGAACGCTGTCGACGGGCGACGAGGGACTGGGCATCCATGCCCTGAACGCGGGGTTCTTCGGCGTCGACACCACGTTCATGGCGAACAACGTGTTCGTGGCCACGCCGCAGGCGGATGGCCCGGGCACGGGCGGCGGCGTCGACAGCTGGGTGATCGGGTACGCGGCCGAGAACGTGCCGCTGATCTTCCCGACCCTCCAGTGGAACATCTCGTACATCCAGTTCGGCGACGGCCGTGGCGCCGAGGAGAACCAGAAGGGCTTCAACGCGGGCGCCTACTGGCAGTACGTGATCGACAACAGCACCGAAAGCACGCTCGACGCGCGCTACTGGTCGGTGGGCCCGCTCGTCGAGTACGTGCGCTTCTGGGACAGCGGCGGCACCGCCGACCAGACCACCGAGTACTTCACGGTGGGAATCATCACCAACTACGGCAACTGGCAGGCGGACGTGACGTGGGGCTTCCAGAACGTCTCGGGCGCCGCGGGCGTGGGCTCCAACAGCCTCAACCCCGGACGCACGGAACTGGTCACGGCCAACATCGGCTACAACTTCTTCGGCCCGCAGTCGCTCGTGCAGCTCGGCTACGCGTACGAGGACACCGAAGGCCAGGACATCAACCACCAGATCGGCCTGCAGGTCAACTTCCCGATCACCATCCTCGAGTGGACGCCGCTCTGGGAATGACGGGATTCGCGGTCCTCGGCCGGTGACCGTGTTTCGGCACGGATTCGACGATTTTCTTCCGCGAGAGGCGCCCGATTCTTCGGGCGTTTTTCGCAATCGCGCGCGGCGCGGCCGCGTCCTGCCCATGCATGGCCGCGCGCCCGTCTCGGGTGGCGCGGCAAGGACCAACGAAAGGAACACCTCCATGCGAATGATCGCGACCATCGGAACTGCACTCCTCGCACTCGGCGTCGCCTCGACGGCGCTGGCCGCATTCCCGCAGGACGGCGGGCAGACGCCGCCGCAGCAGGGTGGCCAAGGCGGCGGCAAGGGCGGACAGGGCGGAGGCCGGGGCGGCCCCGGCGGTCCGGGCGGTCCGGGCGGCGAGCGCCGTCGCCCCGACTTCAAGACCCTCGACAAGAACGGCGACGGCTTCATCACGCAGGACGAGGTGCCCGCCGAGGCATGGGAGCGCCTGAAGAATGCCGACAAGAACGGCGACGGCAAGATCTCCGAGGACGAGATGCGCGAGGCGCGCCCGCGCGGTCCCGGTCGGGGCGGTCCGGGTCAGGGCAGCAAGCCCGGCCCTGGTGGCCCCGGACAGGGCGGACCCGGCACCCCGCCGCCCCCGCCGCCGGCACCCCCCGCGCCGCCGTCGGGCAATTGAGCCCGTCCCGCGTTGACCGAAACCCCCGCAGCCGTCGCCGCCGCGCGACGGCTGCGGCGCTTTCGGGCGGCGTGCGATACTCTTGAGCGTCCTACGGAGACAAACACATGAACATCCGCGCCACGCTGATCCTCCCTGCCGCCGCCGTCGCACTGCTCGCCCTCGCCGCGTGCGAGAAGGCCGTCCGGTCGACCGGCTTCATCCCGACCACCGTCAAGATGAAGACCGAGGACGACCTCACCCACAGCTGGCGTTCGCCGCGGCTCAACCTGGCCGACTACGGCATGGTCACCATCCTGGCGGTGGAGACCCCCGAGCAGGGCGCCTACGGCAACCTGACGGCCGAGCAGCTGGAGAACTGCCGCCGGATCCTCTCCGAGCGTCTGAAGGAGGCGTTCGCGAAGGCGCCCGGCACCGGTGACCGCACCCTCGTGATCCATGCGGCCATCACCGCCATCAAGCCCAACCAGCCGATGCGCAACATCGCGCCGCAGACCCAGATCCTGAAGCGCGGTTACGGCTACGCGGCATGCGAGATCTACGCGTCCGACGGCGAGCTCGGCCCCGTGCTCGCGGCCCTCATGCAGACCTCCGACACCACGCGCTTCAGCACGGAGAAGCTCTCCGAGACCGGCACCGCCGAGCGCGCCGCCGGCGACTGGGCCGCGGCGTTCCGCAAGCTCCTCGGCACCTGAACGGGTGGAACGGCTCACGGACGCACTGCTGCGGCGGCTCGACGGGCGCGACCTCGCGCATCGCCACGGCGAGTCGATGCGGCTTTCGACCGTGGATGCCGACGGGTGGCCGCATGGCGCCGAGCTCTCGGAGGCCGAGGCGGTGGCGGTGGATGCCGCAACCGTCAACCTCTGCACGTGGCCAGGCTCCGGCACGGCCGCGAACCTCCGCAGGAGCGGGCAGGCCACGCTGCTCATCGCCGAGGCAGGCGCGCTGTGGGAGCTGCGCCTGCGAGTCGAGGAGCGCCCTGCCCCGCCGGGCGCCCCGGCGCTGGCGTATTTCCGGGGCTCGGTTGAATCGGTGCGCGAGCACCGCGCGAAGTATGCCGAGGTGACCTGCGGCCCGCGCTACCGGCTGCATGACGCGGACGCGGTCCTTCCCCGGTGGGAGGCGCAGGTCGCCGCGCTGCGGATGCTCGCATGAAGCGGATCATCGTCGCCATCACCGGAGCATCGGGAGCCATCTACGGCATCCGCACGCTCGAGCTCCTGCGTGCGGCGGGCGTCGAGTCGCACCTCGTGGTGTCGCCGTCGGGGACGCGCACGATCGCCGAGGAGACGGATCGGACCCTCGACGAGGTGAAGGCGCTGGCCACCGAGGTCCACGGGTTCAAGGACATCGGCGCGTCGATCGCGAGCGGCTCGTTCCGGGTCGACGGGATGCTGGTGGCGCCGTGCTCGGTCAAGACGCTGTCGGCGATCGCGCACTGCGCGGCGGACGAGCTCGTCGCGCGCGCCGCCGACGTGCAGCTCAAGGAACGCAGGCGGGTGGTGCTGCTCTTCCGCGAGACCCCGCTGCACGCCGGGCACATCGCCATCATGGAGCGCGCCACGATGAACGGCGCCATCGTGATGCCGCCGGTGCCGGCCTTCTACCACCGGCCCGCGACCATCGACGACATCGTCACGCAGACCGTGGGCCGCGCGCTCGACCTGTTCGACATCGACACCCGCGCGGTGCGCCGCTGGAACGGCCGCGGCACGGACCCCGCGGGGTGAGGGTCACCAGTTCGCGCGGCGGGGCATGGACGCGCAGTCAAGGACCATGTCCCCGGGGCGCAGGACGCCGGGCGGCGGGTCCAGCGTGAAGATGACCGGACGGGCGGGATCCCTGCGGAGGAGCCACGGCTGCGTGCAGTCGAGGCCGAGGGCCTGCGCGGGCGGGATGACGTACTGGCCATAGGTGCGGCCGAGGATGCAGGAGGACGTCAGGTAGACGACACCAGCCGCCTTGCCTGAGGCGGGGTCGACCGGGGCGACGGACGCGGCGTGCGCGAGGATCGCCTCGTTCGTGAGTCGCGCGTACTGCCACGTGACGAGGTGGTGATAGGCACGGCCGGCGAGCCCGAACGCGCCGACCGCGACGATGACGGCGAAAGCGACGCCCGCCACGGATCGACCGATCGTCCGCTCGTCGGCCGCAACCGGCGACCAAAGCGACGCCAGCACCACCGCCAGCAGCACCGATGCGCCGATGTTCGCGCCGAAGCAGTAGAGCTCCGAGACCGCACCCGCGGGCAGCGTCGCCACGGTGCTCGCAAGGCAGACCGCGGCAAGCCCGAGGGCGCGGCGAAAGCTGCCGTCGCCTTCGCGACGGTGCAGCCACGCGAAGCCGCCGGCCACCGCGAGGGCACCGATGACGAAGAGGCACGAGAGCAGCGGAAGCACCCGGATCAATGGCGATGCCGACGAATCGGTCACTGCATGGAAGGGGCCATTGGCGATGGAGCCCGCCACGGAGAAGGCCGCGTTCACCACGATGTTGATGCCGAACTCGGCCTGGTACCTGCCGCCCTCCCCGCCCACGGGCACGGCACCGAGCGCACCCGTGGTCATCCGCAGGACCGCGTGCGCAAGCGGCAAAGCCACGGTCGGCAGCAGGAGCACGGCGATGCCGCGCGTGCCTGGGTTGCCCCGGCGCCACGAGGCCACCCAGGCCAGGGCGACGGCTCCGCCGATGGCGACGCTCCAACCGTAGAACGTCTCCTTCACGGTGCACCCGAGGAGGAACACCGCGGCAAGGGCGAGCGCAGAACGCACGGGGCTCCGCCCGGCGCGCACCGCCTGCAGGCCGTCCCAGGAAAGCACCAACGCGACCGCGCCGAGGGCCGCTGACCACGTCTGCGAGGCCGCGTCCATCTGCCAGAGTGCGTTGGTCGTTCCGGGCGAGAGCAGCAGGAGGAGCACGGCGACCGGAGCCACGGCCGAGCGGCGGGCAGGGCTCACGCGGCCAGCAAGCGCGACGGTGGCGGCCACCAGCACCACGAGTCCCGCCACCTGCGCGGCATCGGTCCACCCCGGCGCGAGGGTTTCCGCATCGCAGGTCGAACCGAGCAGGATCTCCATCGGCCTGAACGCGAAGCCGTGGCGCCAGGCATCGACGATCGCAGCCCACGGCTCACCGGCATGTTCGACGAGCCGGACGAACTTGAGGTCGTCGTTCGTGACGCGCGCGCCGGCGACGGAAGGCCACAGGGCGACGAACGAGGCAAGCACGAGCGCCACGCACCAGAGCGCTCGCGCGCCCCGCCGCGACGACCCCGCCACCGCGGTCACCCGTTCTTCCTGGCGAATTCGTCCATGAACTGGGCGAGCAGCTCGCAGCCCTTCGACGGGAACGCGTTGTAGACGCAGGCGCGCACGCCGCCCCAGTCGCGATGGCCGCGGAGGCCGCACAGGCCCTCGCGCTCGCTCTCGGCAACGAAGCGGTCGAGGAGCGCGTCGCTCGGGAGCCAGAAGCTGATCGACATGTCGCTGCGGCAGTCGCTGCGCATGGATGGGCGGTAGAAGCCGCCGCTGCGGTCGATCGCGCCGTAGACGTGCGCGGCCTTCGCACGGTTGCGGGGGCCGAACGCCTCGGGCCCGCCGTGGTCGAAGGTCCACTTGGCCATGAGGCCGATCGTTCGGACGCCGAAGGTCGGCGGCGTGTTGGGACGCGACTCGGTCTTGGCGAAGTGCGCGTAGCTGAGCATCGGCGGGAGCGATCGGTCGGCGCGCTCCAGGAACGACTTCCGCACCAGCACCAGCGAGATGCCGCTGGCACCGAGGTTCTTCTGGCCGCTCGAGAAGATCAGGTCATGGGCTGCAAGGCCCCACGGCCGCGAGAAGATGTCGCTCGTGGCGTCGCAGACGAGCGGCGCAGCCACGCGCGGGGGCCGCGCGAACTGCGTCCCCTCGACGGTGTTGTTGGAGCAATAGCAGAAGTACGCGGCACCCGAGCAATCACCGATCTCGGCGTCCGACGGCACGTGGTCGAAGCGGCAGGAAGCGCCGTCGAAGACCTTCCTGGTGCGGCGCACGCACGCCACTTCCTTCTCGCCCTTGTGGGTCCACAGGCCAGTGTCGGCGAATGCGACCCATCCGTCCTTGGGCACGAAGTTCATGGCGATCAGCGGGAAGTGCTGCATCGACCCGCCCGGAAGGAAGAGCACCTCCCAGTCGTCGCCGATGCCGGCACAGGCCCGGACGCTCGCAAAGGCCTCAGCCAGGATCCGGTCGTAGGCGGCACCCCGGTGGCTCTGCTCGAGGAGGCCGATTCCCGTGCCGCCGAAGTCGAGCAGCTCGTCGCGAAGCTGCGCAAGCACCGACTCGGGCATGCAGGCCGGGCCGGCGGAAAAGTTGTAGACCCGCCCCGGGCCGGGCGTGGCGGGGGGTTCCGGGGTCCTGACGGCGTGGGTGGCGGTGGTCATCGGGCTTCTCCGGGGGGGAGGGGCGAGAATACAGGAGGCATTCGCAGCAAAAAACAATCGGATTTCGTCACCCGATGATGTGGCAAGCAATCAGATTCCGTTTGTAGGGGTGTCCACGGACTGCCAGCCGCGGGTCGAGATGTTGCATGCCCACATATGACCCCATCACCCTGCTGGCTGCGCGCGCCCGAGTCGTCCTTCCGGACGGGACCGAGGCGCTGCGCGAAGTCCTCCGCATCGAATCACGGCGAACCATCGAGCTTCGCCCGGCTGCCGGGCCCGGATTGGCGTCGCTTGACCTGCAGCACGACCTCGCGATCGTGACCATCGCGGGCGGACCGCTGACCGAGGTGGAACTTGAATGGGTGGTGGTTGCAAACGGGCCGCTTCCGTTCGATGCATGGGCGCTGTGCCCCGGGCGCTGCAACGCCGAGGCGTGCGTTCTCGGTGCATTCGGGATGCTGGCCATCCCGGACCTGACGGCCCGCAACCCGGCGATGGACCCCGCTCTCCTGATGCCCGGTCGCTACCTGCTTCGCGCGTCCGTGTCGGACGGATCGATGGTGCTGCGGCTCGGCGTGAGTTCCGAATCGGCCCTGCTGCGTGCGGCGGGCTGAGCACGCGGTGCCCCGACCGAAGATCGACCGGTCCGCGAGCGAGCCGCGCGCAGCGGTGCGTCCTCAGGCCAGTCCGGCGATCGCCCGAGACAGCAGGTCGGCGAACTCCGCGGCGCTCTGCGGCCGCTTCGACGGGTCGATTTCGAGCGCCCCGTGCAGCGCCTCGTCGAGCGGGCCGGCGAGATCCTCGCGCGCCTCGGAGAGGCGCACCCGGCGCTCGAACAGCACGGCCTTCAGGAGCGCCATCGCGCCACGGTCCTCGATGTCGTAGGGAAGCCGTCCGGTGAGCAGCTCGAACAGCACCAGCGCCACCTGGTAGACGTCGGTGCACGGCCCGATGCGGCTGGCCTTGCCGTCAGCCTGCTCGGGGCTCATGTAGGCGAACGTGCCGACGATGTTGCCGGTCTCGGTGCGGAAGCCGGTGCGGTTGCCGTCGTCGCGGTGCAGGCGCGCCACGCCGAAGTCCACGAGCAGCACGCGCCCGGAGGAGTCCACGAGGATGTTGTGGGGCTTGATGTCGCGGTGCACCACGCCTGCGGCGTGCGCGTGCGAGAGGGCCGCGAGCACCTCGATGCAGAGCTCGGCCTTGCGGCGGTCGTCGGCGGCATGGTCCCGGCACCAGCGGTCGATGGTCGCGCCATCGACGTAGTCCATCGCCAGGTAGAAGTGCCCGTCCACGGTGTGCCCGCTCTCGTGCAGCTGAACGATGCCGGAGTGGCGCAGGCGCGCGAGGATGCGGCTCTCCTGGCGGAACCGCTGCAGGGCCTGGCCGTTGGCCCCGACGTTCATCACCTTCAGCGCGACGCGCGCGCCGTTCTCGCGGCAGGTGGCGTCGTACACGCGGCCGGTGCCCCCTGCCCCGAGCCGACGGTCGATTCTGAAGCCCAGCACTTCCGGGAACCGCTCAGCCACCCCTTCGTTGGTTGCTGCGGGATCCCGGTCGACGGGCAGGTCGACCGCCGACTCATCGGCAGCCAGGAGTCCAAGGACCTCGCAGCGCGTCCCCTCGTCGGCGCATGCGGAGTCCAGGAAGGCAAGGCGCTGGTGCTGCGGAAGATCCACGGCGGCCTCGAAGAGGCGCCGGACCGTGACCCAGCGATCAGCCACAGGGATGCTCATGACGACCTGCGACCCTTCGCCGTGACGCCGTACTGCTTCTCGAGGAAGGCACGCGCGAAGCGCCAGTCGCGCTCCACGGTCGGCACGCTGGTGCCGAGGAGCCGAGCCAAGTGATCGAGGGAAACCGCGCCGTAGATGCGCAGTTCGGCCACGTGTGCCGCGCGCGCATCGATCTCGGCCAGGGCCTGCAGGGCGTCCTCGAGTTCGAGCAGGCCGGTGACATCCGACGAGCGATCGGCCGGATCAAAATCAAAGATGCCCATCGACGCGCCGCGCTTGCCCGCGCCTCGCTTCTTGCTGCTGCGCCGGCGCGCATGGTCCACCAGCACGCTGCGAAGCACCGTGGCCGCGGTGGCGAAGAAGTGCTCCTCGCTCACGAAGGACCCCGCGTCGCGCTCGGCCAGCTTGATGAATGCCTCGTTGACCACGGCCGTGGGCTGGAGCGTGTGGCCCATCGGCTGCGATCGCATGAACATCGAGGACAGCTCCTTGAGCCGGCCGTAGATGGCCTCGAACAGTTCAGGCAGGGAAGGCTCGCCGGCTGGCGGCGAGACAGGCAGGGACCTCATTGGGCAACCACTCCAATCAATACGCACGTCAGCGAGCCACGCGCTCGAGAACGAACGTCCACGCCCCTAGGTCCTTCTCTCCTGTCGGTGTGCGGCCGCGCAGACGGCCACGGGGCCACTGTGCCCCCGATTTCTCCGAGGTCAAGCGAAAGTCGCGCAAAGTCCGGTGAATGCCCCAGCGCAATCCCGGAAATCCGGTCAAAAAATTGGCCCGGAATGGCGCAAAGGCACCGTTCCGGGCCTCAGCAAGCCTCGACCCACATACGGGGCAAGCTGCTGAAAAGGGCGGGTTGCGGATTGGTTATTGACCTCTCGGCCAACCCCACTCCGCCCATGGAGGCGAGAAACACGCTCCGCCGGGATCACGGCGCATGCCGGGAAAGCGTGTTCTTCTCGCAGACCGCGCCGATCCCGTGATGGCACCGCCTTGGGAACTGCGTTTATAGAGGCGAACCCGCACCTGCCGCCCCGAGTTGTGTCCGACGGGTTCTGCAAGCCACTCCCTTCGCGCGCCTGGCAGGGCCGCGGAGAAACACTGCCCCTTGGAGTTACACGCCTCCAAGGGGTTTGTTCTTTTGGAAACCCGGAAATCTCCCCGCACGCGCTTGCACGCAGTGCGGCGTTCAACCGATAGTAGCCATCGGCGGCCCCGCAAGGAGCCCCCAGAAAGGCTGACGATGACCAACGACAAGAAGCTCAATGCCAAGGACCTCGCCAGCGTGAAGGGCGGCGCCGCCAAGGGGCGCAGCAGCTTGGCCAAGGCCAGCGGCGGCCGGACGGCGTCCAAGGGCGTCAACCTCGGTTCGAAGCGGCGCTGACCGTCGCCCGTGGCGTACGGCCGAGGTCGCCGCGCTCCGCCTCGAGGAGCGGAGGGACCTCCAGGAACGACTCGGTGCCCGCCCCGGGGTCGCCGTCCTCGGCGGACGGCAGACGGATGTCCGAATCGATCGACAGCCCAGCCCGGCCCGGGACCAAGCCGGCCGCGTCCGACAGGTCGAGCAACGCAAGCTGGTAGCCCACCACGGCGGTCGCCTCCGACCGCTGGGCGTCGGCCAGCTGGAGCAGCGACTGCGTGAGATCGGTGATGGTGGCCGCGCGCTTCTGGTAGAGCGTGCGCACGCCGTCGTACGCGCGCGCCGCCAGGTCGACCGCCTGCCGGGTGGCCACGACCGCCTGCCACCCGGTGCGGGTGCGCGACACGGCATCGTGCACCTCGCGGGTGATGGTGAGTCGGCGATCCTGGCTGGTGGCGAGCTCACGGAGGCGCTGGTAGAGCGCAGCCTGCAGGTCGGCCTTGGCGGCCTCGTTGCCCAGCGGCACCTGCAGGCGAACCCCCGCGTTGAATGCCATGGTCATCGCGGCGTCGGGCCCGCTTCCTGCGATGGCATCGCCGAGGTTGGTGCCGAAGCCCACCGGCCCCGCCGTGCCGAAGGCATCGAGCCGGGGCATCAGCCCGTTCTTTGCAACCTCGATGCCCAGCGCACCCTCGGCGACGGCAAGTTCCGCCTCCAGGAGCTCCGGCCGTCGGCGCAGCGCCACGTCCAGAACCGTCTGCGGCGCAAAGCGGTACTGCACCAGTTCGGGCCCGGTGCCGAAGCCGACGACGGCACTGTCGTCGAGCGGCAGGTCCGGGCGGTTCATCGCCTGCTTGAGCTGGCGGGAGCGCGCGCGCAGCTGCTCGCTCGCGGCGATCACGTCGTCGACCTGGCTGACGGCGAGGTACTTGGCCTTGATGACCTCGGTGGCGGCCGCCATGCGCGCGGCGGCCAGCCGCTCGGCGACTGCCACCTGCTCCACGGCACGCCGGTAGCTCTCGAGCGAGATCTCGAACGCGCGCGATGCGCCGAACGCACGCCAGTACGAGCGCTCCGCCTCCACGAGGAGCTGCTGCACCATCAGGCGCGTGCGGATCTCCACCCTCCGCTGCCCGAATGACGCGAGCAGGATGCCGGACTCGTTAACGAGCCTGCCGCCGCCCCGCAGGATCGGCTGCGTGAGCGTCACGCGGGGCACGCTCTGGTAGCCGACGCCCTCGTTGGGGTCGAGCGAATTGAGCTGGTTGTCGAAGTACAGCAGGCGCCAGTCGACATCGAGCTGGCCGCCGTCGGCGAGCGGCACGTTGAGGTTGGGCCGCACCTCGGCGTTCCAGAGCTCGGCCTGCAGCGGGGGCTCGAAGTTCACGTCGCGCCCGCCGTCGGCGATCAGGCCGAAGGTCCACTCGAACCGGGCACGCTCCTTGCGGACGCGCTCGCTGGCGATGGCAGGGTCGATGCGCACCACCTTGATGCCGAGGTTGTTCTCGAGAACCGAGGCACGGACGTCCGGAAGCGCAAGCTCCGTGCGGCGCTGCCCGGGCTCGAGGCCTGCCAGTTCCTCCGGGGAGGGCGGCGTGGCGGACGACGGCGGAAGCGGACCCGCCTCCCCCAGCGCGGAGAGGTCCGTGCCGTCGACGCGGGAGATGCGGTCGGCGACGTCCTTCGAGAGGATGCCGCGGTCCTGGTAAGGAGACTCGCAGCCGGCGGCCAGTGCGGCGACGAGGGCCGCAGGCAGAGCGGCGCGAGTGGCATGCCGGGTCATGCGGCACCTCCCGCCACGGCAGGTGCGTCGACGAGCTGCCGGCGCACGAGCTCGCGGAACGGCCCCTCCACCGCGGCGAGCTCGTCGAACGTGCCGGCCTGCACGACCTCGCCGGCCGAGAGCACGTGGATGCGGTCGGCGAGCCGGACGGTGCTGAGACGGTGCGCGATCACGATGCGTGTGACCGCGCGCTCCGCGAGCGCCGCCGACACGTGCGCCTGCGAGACCTCGTCGAGGGCGCTCGTGGCCTCGTCGAAGAGGAAGATGGCCGGGCGCGTCACCAGGGCGCGCGCGATGAGGAGCTTCTGCAGCTGCCCGCCGCTGAGCGTGTGCTCGTTGACGAACGTGTGCATCCGCATGGGCATGTCGCGGATGTCGTCCGCGAGCCCCGCGGCCTCCGCGGCCTCCCACGCGTCATCCTGCGTCAGGAGCGTGGCACCCACGATGTTCTCGAGCATGGTGCCGGGCATCACGCGCGCGTGCTGCCCGACCACGCCGAGCTGCCTCCGCACGGAAGGCAGGTCGAGCTTGCCGAGGTCGCGTCCGTCGAAGAGCACCTTGCCCGCCGTGGGCCGAAGCAGCCCGAGGATGAGCTGCGCGAGCGTGGACTTGCCGCTCCCCGATGCGCCGACGATCGCGACGAAGTCGCCGGGCGAGGCCTCGAGGCTGACGCCCCGCACCACCTCGCCCGCCGAGCCGGGATACGCGAAGCGGACGTCCTGCAGCGCGATGGCGCCGGAGAGCTCGCCAGGGGTCTCCGCGCCGGGGTCCGATTCCGGCCGCTCCTGGAGGATGGACGAGAGCCGGTCGAGGGGCGGGATGGCCTCCGAGATGTCGCCGACCGCCGTGCCGAGCTGCGCGATGGCCGCCAGCGCCGCGCTGAAGGCGGCGTTGAACGCCATGAACGCCGCGACCTTGACTTCCTCGGACCCCGGAAGCGCGGCGAAACGCCACCAGAGGAAGCCCGCGGCGGCGAAGGGAACCGCCAGCCCGAGGACGCGCAGGCGGGCCGCGGCGATGGACGCGCGGTACATGGCCCGTCGCTCGGGACGGTAGCGCTGAAGCCACTGGAGCAGCGCGTGCTCCTCGGTGCCCGTGGTCCGGATCCGGTCGATGCCGTCGAGGAGCTGCAGCGCGAAGCCGGAGAGCCGGCCGCTGCGCTCGGCGGCATCGGCGGCGAGCCGGGCCTGCTGCCGCGCGACGAACGCGGTGACCGCGAAGATCGCGAGGAACGCCAGCGCGGAAGCGAACGCCGCAAGGGGATCGATGGCCGCCATGAGGCCCAGGTACGTGAGCGAGAAGGCGCCCCCCACCACGGACACGACCATGGTGCTGGTGATGCGCCGCTGCACCTGCTCGATGACGCCGAGGCGCTCGGCGAGGTCGCCCACCGGGTTGCGCCGGAAGAAGGCGATCGGCAGCTGCAGCGTCCGGAGGATCACGGCGGATGATCCCCGGACCGTCGCACGCGTCTCCACGCGCAGGAGCAGGAAGCGCGTCACGAGGTCGCAGGCCGCCACCGCCAGGATGGCCGAACCGAGCGCAAGGCCGAGGAAGAGAAGCGATCCGCCGTTCCCGGCCGGGATGAGGCGGCTCACGAGGAGCCCCGTGGCGAACGGCACGGCAAGGTTGAGGAAGCTGCCGGCCAGGGAGACCGCGCCCGCGATCCAGAGGTCGGGCGCGCTGCCGCCGAGGACGAAGGCGGCAAGCGAGCGCACGCCCGTCACGGATGCCGGCAGCGGCGCCGCGAATGCCACCGCGTCGGGTGCCAGGGTTGCGGCGAATGCCCGGTCCACGGTGCGACCGCGCGGGGCCACGCCGGGTTCGTAGGTGAATGCGCGGTAGCCGCCGCGGCCGGCCGGGACCAGCGCCACGGGAGCATCCCCGGCCTGGCCGAGGATGGGGCCGAAGTCACCCCGCCACCACCGGTCCGGCAGCTCGATGCGCCGGCAACCGATGCGTGCCGCGTGGGCGAAGGCCTCGGTCGGAGAAAGGAGCGGGTCGGCCGGGATGCGCCGTGGGATGGCCGCGAGCGGGACGCCTGCCTCGACCGCCACGTGACGGCACGCGCGGAGGAGGGGCGGCAGCGACGGATCGACGTTGAGCAGCTCGTCCTGCAGCCCGAAGACGGATCCGATGACGCGCAGGCTGCGTGCCTGCGCGCGCGCGGGTGCGCCGGAGCGCGCGGACACGGCCGCAGCGACGAATGCCTCGTCGAGCGCGGCGAGCTCCGCGGCACGCGCGATGAGCGCGGCCACCGCCTCGGGCTCGGTGGATGCCGATACGCGTGCCTCGGCCGGGATCATGGCGCGCGCGAACCTGAAGCGGCCCTCGGCGACGGCCTCGTCGCACGCAGGGACGCCCGCGGGCGCATCGACCACGAGCGCTCGGCCGTCCGGGACGGCGACCACGGTGAAGGGGCTTCCGGCAAGCTCCGCCGCGAGCATGGGCACCACGCCGCCGGGAGCCACGGTGCCGAGGTAGGCGCGGCGGCCCGCCGTGCCGTCGGCGCGGCGACGCGCCACGAGGACGCTCACCATGCCCGAGGCGACCGCGAACGCGGGCTGCGCCAGCGAGAGGTCGACGTGGTGCCGGCCGTCGACGCGGCGCACGGACGCACCGGCGGCGGCGAAGGTGGATGCGGGCGCGGGAAGCTTCACCCCTGCCCTCCCCCGCGCACGAATGCGGCATAGGCGCCGTCGAGGCGCATGAGCTCCTCGTGCGACCCGCGCTCGGCGATCGCGCCCCGATCGAGCACCACGATCTCGTCGGCATCGCGGATGGTGCTCAGCCGGTGCGCCACCACCAGGCACGTGCAGCCCCGGCGCCGGATGGCACGGTCGAGCTGGCTCTCGGTGGTGGCGTCGAGCGAGGACGTGGCCTCGTCGAGCACCAGGATCGACGGCCTGCGCGAGAGGGCGCGCGCGATCTCGATCCGCTGCGCCTCGCCGCCGGAGAGGTTTGACCCGCCCTCGGCGATGCGCATGCCGAGCCCGCCCCGCGACTCCATGAGCGCGGCAAGGCCGGCATCGTTCGCAGCCTCGCGCATGGCGTCGTCGGTGACGCCGGGGTCCCAGAGCGAGAGGTTCTCGCGGAGGCTCGCCTCCACGAGGAACGGCGACTGCCCGACGGTCGCGATGAGCGACACGCGCTCGTGACGCGGGATGTCGGCGAGCGGACGGCCGTCCACGAGCACCTCGCCCGACCACGGCAAGCAGAGGCCGCACGCGAGCTTGGCCACGGTGCTCTTGCCGCTGCCGGTGAGTCCCACGAGCGCCACGCGGCGGCCCGCGCCGATCGCGAGCGTGAAGTCGCTGATCAGCGGGTCGCTGCTCTCGCTGTAGCCGAACGCGACGTCGCGGAACTCGAGCGTGTCCGCGGCCGCGGCAAGCTTCGGCACTTCCGGCGACGGCAGCGCCAGCGGATCGAGCGGATGGCGGATGACGTCGTCGATGCGGGTCATCGCCGCGCGAAGTCCCTGGACGTCCTGCCCGAGGGCGGCGAGGTCGAGGACGGGACCCATGAAGCCCACGAGGATGGCCTGGAACGCCAGGAGCGACCCGAGCGTCATGTGCCCCTGCATCACCTGCCAGCCGCCGTACGAGAGCACCACGGCGGACACGAGCAGCGTCGACAGCAGCTCCGGAAGCGCGGTGGTCCACGCGGCAAGGCCCTCGAGCGCCTGCTGGCTTGAGGCGATGCGCGCATTGGCATCCGCGATCCGCGCGAAGAGGTCGTTCTCCCGGCCCGATCCCTTGACGGTCTCGATGGCGGAAAGCCCCGCCGAGAGCGTGCCGGCGCCGAGGCCGGAGTCCCTCTCCAGCGTGCGCGAGTGCTCCACGAGCGCGCGGCCCGAGAGGACCATGATGCCGGCGATGGCCGCGACGACGAAGAGCGCGACCAGCGCGAGGTGTCCGTCGATGGCGACCATCGCCGCGAGGAAGACGAGCGAAGTGAGGAGGCCGACGGCGGCCGGCGCCACCTTCGCGGCCAGCGTGTCGGCCAGCATCTCGAACCCGGCCAGGCGCTGCACGATCTCGCCGGGGTAGCGGTGCGAGAAGAAGTCGACGGGAAGGCGCAGGACGTGCGCGGCGAAGTCCGCGGATCCGGTCACGGCCAGGCGCTGCTCGAGACGCGCCAGGACTGCCTGCTGGATCCAGCCGAGTGCCACCGTGACCCCGAGGCATGCCGCCGCGATGGCAACCATCGGCACGATCCAGCGGCCGGCACCCTCCAGGAGCACGCGATCAACGTAGACGGCGCCGAGCGCCGGGAGCGCGAATGCCGGCACCGCGAGGAGCAGGCCGCATGCGGCGGCGATCGCCACGGCGCCCCACGAGCCGCGCATCCGCTCGCGCACGAGGCCCCACACTCCGTGGGGCCGGCCACCGCGCTCGAACGCATCCGTCGGCTGCAGCTCGAGCACCACGCCGGTGAACTTGCGGTCGAACTCCTCGGGCGACACCCAGCGCCGGCCGACCGCGGGGTCCATGATCCGCCAGCGACCGCCGCGCCAGCCCTCGAGGACGACGAAGTGGTCGAACCCCCAGAAGAGGATGCCGGGCAGCTTGAGCTCCAGCAGCTCCTCGCTTTCCACGGAGTAGCCGTCGCACGACATGCCGAGCGACTCAGCCGCCGCGGTCACCTGCAGCGCGTTGCTGCCGTCGCGGCTGACGCCGCACATGCGACGCGCCTCCTCGAGGGCGAGGTGGCGGCCGTGGTGCGCGAGCACCGAGACCAGGCAGGCGGCAAAGCACTCCACGGCGTCCATCTGCAGTATGACGGGCGCATCCACCAGCCGGCGCCCCCGGGGCTCGAAGGGCGTCCCGCGCGCGACGGGTGCTTCCTGCGCCGCCTCAGCCACCGAGGACCTGCTTGATCCAGGGAAGGAGGAGCGAGATTGGGCGGACCTCCTCGGCGATCACGTCCACCTCGCACACCGTGCCCGCCGACAGCGGCTGCGGGTAGCCGGCGCCGCCGGTCCAGCGGAGGCCGGTCGGGGTGGAAGCGTCCTGCTCCAGGTCGATCACCGCCGACACGAGCCCGCCGTAGCGGCGCTCCACGTCCTGCGCGAACTCCGCGCTGTTGATGATGCGCAGGAGCGACTCGCGGGTGCCGACCACCGGCTCGACGTCGCGCACCGAGGCGCGGACGATGCCGAAGCGCTCGCGGTCGGCCACCGACGGTTCAACGCGCGCGCCCATGGCGGCAGCCACGCGCTTGCCCTCGCCGAGCGGGAAGAACGAGTAGCAGCGAAGCCTGCCGTCCCCCGCATCCGACACCACTGCCACGGTTCCGCCGCGTCGCACGAGGTCGCCGGCGGAGCGCTGCAGCTGTACGACCTTGCCCGGGCGCGGCGCCACCACGTGGCGCTCCGCTGCCAGCCGGGCCTCGCACTGGCGCTCGGCGGCCTCGGCGTCGGCGACACCGTTGCTGCGGCGCTGCCGTTCCTGCGCGACGCGGGTGGCCATTTCGGCACGGTCGCTGGCGACCTTTCGCTGCTCGTTGCGGGCCTCGGAGAGCGCGCGCTCGATCTCGAGCTGCGTGTTGACGCTGCCGAGGAGGTCCGCCTCCGCGAGCAGCCCCTGACGGACGAGGTCGCGCTTGGTCTCGATGGCCTTGGCGAACTCCGCGGCTGTCGCCGACGCCTGCTCGATGCGTCGGGCGCATTCGCGCTCGCGGAGCTCGAGCGCCGCGGCCGCAGCGGCGTTGGCGCGGTCCTCGGCGGCGGACATGGCGGCATCCTGGTCGCGCAGGCGCTGCACGGCGTTGCGCGCATCGAGGTGCTGCACCTCGAGCGCGGGGTTGGCCACGACGGCGATGACCTCGCCCTGGGCGACGGTGTCGCCGGCCTTCACCCGCACCTCGGCGATGCGGCCGTCGACCGGCGCCTCCGCGGCGACCACCATCGTGCCCTCGATGAGGATGCCCATGCCGCGCACGGTCAGCGGCACGGTGCCGAGCAGTCCCCAGGCGACGAACGCGGCGACCACGCACCCGGCCGCGCCGACCAGCACCCAGAGGCGCGGGGTCGTGATGGGGGCCACTCGGTTGACCGCTTCCGGGCTGGAGGCCGACTCGACGGCACGCGCGCGGAATTGGAGGTCTTCACCGGCCATGGCTTCGACGCGCGCATCGTAGCCACTGCCCGTCAGGCGCGGTCACTTGCGCGCCTGCCAGCCGTACGCCTCGTAGCGGTGGTCGAACGTGCCGTCCGGACGCAGGTCGATCACGCCGAAGCCCTCGGGGATGCCCTGCAGCGGGCCCTTCCACCACGAGCCGCTCACCGCGCCGTCGCAGATGTAGGTGACGCCGTCGATGGCGCAGCGGTCCACGAGGTGGATGTGCCCGCTGAGGCAGAGCCTCACGTTGCCGCTGCGCTTGAAGAGGTCGTGCAGCAGCGTCGCGTCGGTGTGCATCTCGCCGTTGGTGATGACGTTGTCCTCGCCCACCTTGTCGCGGCCGCGCGGCTTGCCGAAGGTGAGCGTCGTGAGCGACATGATGGGGATGTGGCTCACGACGCACACCGGCATGGTCCGCGGCGTCTCGGCGAGCAGGCGCACCAGCCAGTCATGCTGCGCCTCGTCGAGGTAGGCGGTGTACCCGTCGCCCTTCGGCTGCACGCTGTCGAGGCAAACGAAGCGCCACCCGCCCTGGTCGAAGGAGTGGTACGAGCGCTCGATGCCGAACATGTCGCACGCGAAGCGCTTGCCCCAGTCGGCCTCGGTGCCTGAGGTGCCGCTGCGCGACTTGTTCCAGCCGAAGATGTCGTGGTTGCCGACGGCGTGCCGCAGCGGCACCGAGCACTCGCGCTTCAGCGTCCCGAGCAGGAGCGCGCGAAGCTCCTCCGCGCGGCCGCGCTTGGCCTCGAAGACGTCCATCACCGAGTCGCCGCCCGTGACGATGAGGTCTGGCTTCTGGCGCTGCGCGTGCGCGAGCGCGGCGGCGAGGCCGGCCTCGGCACCGAGCTCGGGCTGCACGTGGATGTCGGTCATGTGCACGATGCGGAACGCGCCGGCGGGCGGCGCGGCGGGCGGCACCCGATCGTGGCCGAGCGCGGCGCGTCCCGCGGCGAGCGCGGCGCCTCCGGCGATGGCGGTGCGGAGAAAGTCGCGACGGTCGGAAGCCGAGGCGTGGCCCTGCTGCATGCCCGGTGATACCGCCGAGCGGCGCGCGGGTTGAAGGGCGCACGAACGCATTCCGTACACTCGCGCGCGTGAAGCACCTGCGACCGCCGACGGCCGACGAGATCCGCACGCTGACTGGCGTGCGCGAGGGCGAGGTGCGCCTCGGCGAGCGCGTGCGCGTGCCCGACCGGGACGGGACGCTGCCGATCGGCCCGCGCGTGGCGCTGCTCGGCGTGCCCGAGGACATCGGTGTCCGCGCCAACCTCGGCCGCGCCGGCGCGCGGCGGATGTGGCGCGCTTTCCTGCCGCGCTTCCTCAACATGCAGTCGAACGCGTTCCTCGACGGTGCGTCGGTGCTGGTGGCCGGTACCGTCGACCTGCGCGACCTGCGGCGCACGACGAGGGGGCTCGACCCGACGGTGGGCGGGCCGCGGGCCCGCGCCGACGCGCTGGCGACGCTGCGGCGCGCGCAGGGCGAGATCGACGGGCGCGTGGCGACGGTGGTCGAGGGCCTGCGCCGCGCGGGGTTCGTCCCGGTGGTCGTGGGCGGCGGGCACGGCAACGCCTACGGGGTGCTGGCCGGCTGCGCGCGCGCGGCCGGGCGCGCGCTCGGCTGCGTGAACGTGGACCTGCACGCGGACCTGCGGCCGCGGGAGGGGCGCCACTCGGGCAACGGCTTCTCGTACGCCCTCGAGGACGGGCACCTGTCGCGCTATGCGGTTGTGGGCATGTCCGAGGCGTATGCCACGCAGGCGATCGTGGACGCCGTGGCGCGCGACCCGCGCGTGTGTGCCGTGACGCTCGAATCCATGCTGCGCACGGGGGTGACGGCACAGTCTGCGGCGGCCGCGGCGGCCGCGCACGTGGGAAGCGGGCCCGCGACGCTCGAGCTTGACCTCGACGCGGTCGCCAATGCGCCCGCGAGCGCGGCGGCCGCCAGCGGCTTCACGGGCGCCGAGTTCCGTGCCATGGCCGCAACGCTTGCGCGCGCCCTCGACCTGCATGCGGCACACCTGGCCGAGGGAGCACCGGGACTGGGGCCATGGCCCGCGGACATGCTGGGCAAGCTCTGCGCCGAGGTGGTGCGCGACGTGGCGACCGCCGTCGTCAGCAGGTGACCGCCGGTACGAAGCGGAACGCCTGGCCGTCGAAGAGGCCGCGATCGCTCAGCTTGAGCGCAGGGATCACCAGGAGCGCCATGAAGCTCGTGGTCATGAACGGTGCACGCAGCGGGGAGCCGAGCGCCTTCGCCTTCGCCGTGAGCCGGGCGTACGCGGCTGCCACCTCTTCCGCGGGACGGTCGCTCATGAGCCCGGCGATGGGTAGCGGCAGAACGTCGACGGAGCCACCGTCGGCCACGGCGAGCCCGCCGCGAGCGCGGAACACGGCGTTCACGGCGGCGGCGATGTCCTCGCGCGTGGCGCCGACGGCCACCACGTTGTGGCAGTCGTGCGCGACGCTCGCGGCGATGGCGCCGCGCCGGAGCCCGAAGCCGCGGATGAAGGCGTGCGCCGGCGGCGCGTCCACGTAGCGGTTGACCACCGTCAGCTGCAGCAGGTCCTGCGCGGCATCCGGCTCGATGATGCCGTCCGTCACGCGCGCACGGAGGTCGGCGCGCGCGGTGACGAGCTGCCCGTCCTCGGCCACGATCGCGTGGACGGTGACGCCCGCGGCACCCGCGCAGCGGGCGGGCGGGCGCACCGCGAAGTCCGGAGCGGCAAACGCGGCGGCGCGGAAGGCGTTCGGGGTGCCGGACGGCCGCGGCGGGATGCGGTCGGAACCGCCCTCGGCGACGACCTCGCCGGCGATCCACGTGCGCAGCGGCCGGAAGGAGCGCAGGTCCTCGAGCAGCACCATGTCCGCGCGGTCGCCCGGCTGGAGCAGGCCGCACGGGAGGCGATAGTGGCGGATGGGATTGAGCGTGGCCGCACGGAGCGCCGCCATCGGATCGATGCCGTTGGCGACCGCGCGGGCCGCGATGCGGTCGACGTGCCCGAGGAGCAGGTCGTCCGGGTGCGCGTCGTCGGTGCAGAACATGCAGCGGTCGGGATGCTCCGCGAGGAGCGGCCACAGCGCGTCGAAGTTGCGCGCTGCGCTTCCCTCGCGGATGAGCACCTTCACGCCGATCGCGGCCTTGCCGCGCGCCTCGTCGAGCGCGAAGCACTCGTGGTCGGTCTCGATCCCGCGCGCGAAGTACGCCTTCGCCTGCTCGCC
This sequence comes from Planctomycetota bacterium, assembly GCA_016873255.1. Taxonomy (GTDB): domain Bacteria; phylum Planctomycetota; class Phycisphaerae; order Phycisphaerales; family SM1A02; genus UBA966. The sequence continues at coordinate 7,837 of VGXR01000002.1, read as the reverse complement.
GCGCAGGCCGGGGGCATGGCCGTCGACCGGCTTGCCGCGAGCCTTCGCGGCGGCGATCTTCGCGAGCACCTGCGGGTCGCCGCCGATCGCGCCGGGCCAGTTCATCATCTCGCTGAGGTAGCCGATGCGCGGGTCATCGAGGAGCCGCGCGCAGGCGTCGGCATCGAGCACCGCGCCCGCGGTCTCGAAGCCCGTGGCGGGCACGCAGGACGGGCAGCCGAGCCAGCAGGTGAACGGGGATCCCGCGATGTCCTCGAGCATGTACCGGACGCCCGCCGAGCCGAGCACGTTCGCGATCTCGTGCGGATCGCTCACGCTGGCGACGGTGCCGTGCCGCATTGCCACGCGCGCGAACTCCCACGGCGGGAGCATGCTGCTCTCGACGTGGACGTGGGCGTCCACGAAGCCGGGGACGAGCACGCCCGGGTCCACGGGCCCGGACGCGGGGGCGATGGAGGCGATGCGGCCGCCGCGGACCGCGACCTCCGCGGGGAACACGTTGCCGGAGACGACGTCGGCAACAAGGTGGCGATGAACGGCATCGGGCATGTCGCGAGGGTACCGGGGCTCAGTTCGCTCGACGCGCCGCAACGGCAAAGCCCGATGCACACGCAGCGAGGCCGACGACGGCGTTCGCGACAAGGACGGCGGACACCGCGGCAAGGTCAGCCGCGGAAAGACCGTCCGCCACGTCCCACGCCATGCCGCTGACCGTGGTGAATCCACCGAGGAACCCGGCACCCAGGAGATGCTCGCGCATCCGGTGCACGTGCGGGATGCCCACGGGAGCCCCGCCATCGTCACGCACCGCGATCCGCGCGAACAGGCAGCCGATGAGGAAGGCGCCGAGCACGTTCACGGCGATCCGCGAAGGCCATGCCGGCAGGCCGAGCGCGGCGAGGGCGATCTCGGCCACGCCGCGTCCGAGCGAGCCGAGCGCACCGCCTGCGAAGGCGGCTGACGCGAGCTTCCACGCCGCGAGCGGCGCGACCGCGGGCTTGTGATGCTCGCCCGGGGTCACGCTGCACCCCCGAGCGCCGCGTGCGCGATCGCACTGCCCGCGAGCGCGGCAGCCGGCGCACCCGCGATCGTGACGGCCCACAGGCCGATCGCATGCCCGCGCGCGCCGCGCAGCCAGAGCTGCACGACGTCCATCGAGAACGCGGAGTAGGTGGTCCAGCCCGCGAGAAGCCCGGTGGCGGCGCCGAGCGTCAACGGCCCAAGCGGTGGGCTGGCGCCGGACGCGCTGCCCGCGAGCAGACCCATCACGAACGCACCGGACAGGTTGACGGCGCACGTGGACCACCACGGATGCGTGCCGCGCCGCACCAGCGCATCGCGCACCAGCACGCGCAATGCGCAGCCGATGCCGCCGCAGGGCGCCACCACGGCAAGGTGCGCAAGCGGGCTCATGCGCGCGCAAACCTCCGCAGGCGCAGGCTGTTCAGGACGACCGCGACGCTCGACACGCTCATCGCCAGCGCCGCGAGCATCGGGCTCGGGGTCCACTCCGTGAACGGCCAGAGCACCCCGGCGGCAAGCGGAATGCCGACTGCGTTGTAGCCAAACGCCCACCACAGGTTCTGCCGGATGGTCCGGAGCGTCGCGCGCGCGATGCGGATCGCATCGACCACGCCGCCCACGCCCTGGCGCATCAGCACCACGCCGGCGGCATCCGCGGCGATGTCGGCGCCCGTGCCGACGGCGATCCCGACGTCGGCGGTCGCAAGCGCGGGCGCGTCGTTCACGCCGTCGCCAACCATCGCCACGCGACGACCGGCGGCTCGCTTCGCCTGGACGATTCGCGCCTTGCCGTCGGGCAGGATGCCCGCGTGCACCTCGTCGATGCCGGCGTCGTCTGCGATCCGGCGCGCCACGCGCGGGTCGTCGCCCGAGGCCATGGCGACCGCGAGCCCATCGGCGCGAAGGCTCGCAACGGACTCGCGCGCATCTGCAAGGAGCGCATCCGCGACGCTGATGACGCCGAGTGCCGCGCCGTCCGCGGACACGACGACGGCCGTGCGGCCGGCATCGCGCTCGCGGTCGATGGCCCCGGCAAGCGGCGCGGGCAACGGGCCTTCGAGCGCGAACTGCGGCGTCCCGACCCGCACGCGCCGACGGTCGACGATGGCGGACACCCCGGCGCCGGGCGTGGAGGCGAAGTTGAGGGCCATCGATGTCGGCGCACCTTCGGCGGATGCGGCACGCACGATCGCCTCGCCGAGCGGGTGCTCGCTCGCGCGCTCGGCGGATGCCGCCGCCGAGAGCAGCGCGCGCAGATCGATGCCCTCTGCGGGAATCATCGCCGCGACCGCGGGCCGGCCCGCCGTGACGGTCCCGGTCTTGTCGAGCACCACCGTGTCGACGCGCGCCAGGGCCTCGAGGGATGCCCCGCCCTTCACCAGGATGCCGCGGCGAGCGGCGGCACCGGTCGCCACCATGATGGCGGTTGGAGTTGCGAGCCCAAGCGCGCACGGGCACGCGACGACGAGCACCGCCACGGTGCACTCGAGCCCGCGGCCGGGATCGCCCGAGAAAGCCCACGCCGCGAACGTCGCTGCCGCCACGCCGAGCACCGCGAAGGTGAACCATGCGCTCACGCGGTCGGCAAGCCGCGCGACGGGCGCGCGACTCGCCTGCGCCTCCTCGACCATCCGCGCGACCCCCGCAAGCAGCGTCTCGGCTCCGACCTGCGCGGCGCGCACGACCAGCACGCCGCCCGCGTTCAGCGTGCCCGCATAGGCCTGGTCACCCGGCCGCTTGGAGACGGGCACGCTCTCGCCCGTGAGCATCGACTGGTCGACCTCGGAGGCACCCTCCGCCACCGGGCCGTCAACCGGCACTCGGTCGCCGGGGCGGACCACCACCAGGTCGCCCCGGCGGACCTCGGAAACGGGGATGTCCAACTCCGCATCGCCGCGCCGGACGCGTGCCACGGGCGGCTGCAGTTCCGCGAGCCCACGCACGGCATCGCGCGTGCGGATGGTGGCCCGGGTCTCGAGCCAGCGCCCGAGGAGCGCCAGCGTGACGATCACGCCCGCAGCCTCGAAGTGCACCGCGGGCATTGGCGAAGACCCCGCGCGCGGAAGAAAGCCATCCAGGAAGACAAGCGACGACCACCCGAACGCGGCACCGATGCCGAGCGCGAGCAGCGTGTCCATGTTGGCCGTCCGCTTGCGCGCACCGAGCGCCGCCGCGCGGAGGATGGGCCAGCCGCACCAGAGGACGAGCGGCACCGAGAGCGCGAACTGGAGCACCACCGACTTGCCTTGCTCAGTCCTCACGCGGTGACCGCCGAGATGCGGTGCCGATGCATCCACCGCGACCGTTTCCGCCGACCACAGGTGGTGCGACGTCATTGCCACCCACACGAGCGGTGCGCAGAGCACCAAGGCGACGAGGAGCCGAACGCCCAGTGCGCGCAGCTCGCGGCGGGCAGCGGAATCCACCTCGGCAAGCCGTGATACGGTGCTTCCGGCGCCTGCGGCGGAAGGCCGCGTCGGATACCCAGCCTCGCTCACTGCGCGTGCGAGCGCGTCGACATCGGCGCCGGCAAGTGCCTCCACCACCGCCCGGCCGAGCATGAAGTCCACCGTCGCATCGCGCACGCCCGCCTGCGCGCGCAGCACGCGCGTGACGCTCGCGGCGCAGCTCGCGCACGACATGCCGTCGACCCGAAGCTCGAGGCGCTCCGTCACGCATCCCTCCGCGCAAGCTTCGTGCACGCCGCATGCCGCGAGCAGCCGACGAGGTGGTCGTTCACCATGCCCACGGCCTGCATGAACGCGTAGCAGATGACGGGCCCGCAGAACTTGAAGCCCTCCTTGCGAAGCGACTTTGCCATGCGCTCGCTCTCTGCCGTCTGAGCACGGATGTCCGCGGGCGACCGCAGGCGCCCGACCATGGTCTGGTGATCGACGTGCCGCCACAGCAGGTCGCGGAACGCGCCGCGGCCGCCCCGCTCCATCACGCGCTCCCACGCGCGGGCGTTGGCGATGGCGCCCTCGATCTTCGCGCGGCTCCGGACGATGCCGTCGTCCCGCAGCAGGCGCGCCACGTCACGTGCGCCGTAGCGCGCGACCTTCGCGGGGTCGAAGCCGTCGAACGCACGCCGGAACGCGGCGCGCTTGCGCAGGATGGTGATCCAGCTGAGGCCCGCCTGGAAGCCGTCGAGCACCAGCTTCTCGAAGAGCGCGCGGTCGGCGGTGACGGGCACGCCCCACTCGGTGTCGTGGTAACGCACGTACACCGGGTCCGTGCCGCACCACCAGCAGCGGGTTCCGCGCGAAGGAGCGGTGTTCGATGCCGGCATGCGCGAATCGTAATGACGCGACGGCATCGATCACGTGGATCACGATGCCGGAAACTGGTGCCAAAGTGACCAGGAACGGATTTCGGGCGTCAGGCGTTGACGAGGCCGCGGCGGTCGGGGATGCCCTCGCGAAGGTCGATGCCGTGCTCGAGCACGCTCTTGAGGTTCGTGAGGAAGAACGCCCACCCTGCGTGGCAGCCGACGTAGGCGGACTCGAGCTGGCGGAAGTCAGCGGTCGGGTGCATGCGCTGCTCGAGTTCCACGGTCACTCGGCCGTCGGGCCTCGGCACGATGCGGAACTCCACCCAGCCCTTCCCCTCGTACCAGGAGATCCGCAGCCGCTGCGGCGGCTCGGCGCGAAGGACCTCGTCGCCCTCGCTCACCTCGCCGGGCACCGCGCGGCCGGCGGCGTCGGTGTCCACGACGGTGGGCCATGTCAGGCGAAGGCGCGCACCCGGCTCCAGCGCGCGGTCGCGGGGCAACTCGCGGCCATCGGCCGTCGACGCGTCGGCACGCAGCAGGAACCAGCGCTCCATTCCCTCGGGCGTGGCCACCGCGCGCCACACGGCTGCGGCCGGCGCACGGAGGTGAACGGCCTGCGTGAAGCCCAGCCAATCGCGACCGGTCCCCGTGCCGAAGAGGCTCATGCGCCACGGCAGGCACTCCACGCGGAAGACGCCTGCCTCCACGGCAGGGTCCTCGGCCATTCGCGCCGCCGCGCCCGCGGCATCGAGCCTCGAGAAGACCACGAGGCCAAGCGATCCATCCTCGGCAGGTCCCGCCGTCACCACGTCGCCGGCGGCGACCAGCCCCTGCAGGAACGTCAGGTGCCGTCCGAGGGCCTCCATCTCGTCCTCGGTGGGATCAAGGTGGAAGTCGGCGCGGACTGGTCGAAGGAACGCGATCGCGGCCATGCGCGGAAGGTAGCGGCGCATTTCGGCACCGAACGAGGTGGAACTCGGCGCGCACACGCGCGTGGCGGCCTCGGTCGAAGCCGCAAACCCGGAGTGCGCGCTTGCGCGCTTGCCGAGCGCACGCGGTGTCGACGCCGGCGAGATGCGCGGGATGGTCGCGAGGTCGCCGACCACGGTGCCCAGCCCTCGAGGCGATGGAACTGACATCTCCGGATATCAGGAATCTGATATCTTGATCGTCGGAATTGCCCGGCCGATTCGGTTGCAACCAGCACAGGAGTCCGTGACATGTACGGAAAGCAGACCGAGCGCGCGATCGGCGCCATGAGCCGCCTTGCCGAGGTGTGGGACGGCGGCAAGACGCGGCTGTCGGCGTTCGAGATCGCCGACCAGCGCGGGCTGCCGAGGCCGATGGTGGCCAAGATCCTGACCAGCCTGTCGCAGGCCAACCTGGTGAGCGGCTCGCCCGGCCCCGGCGGCGGCTACTGCCTCGCGCGCCCGCCCGCGCAGATCAGCCTGCGCGAGGTGTACGAACTCTTCGAGCGCGAGGATCGCAGCAATACCTGCCCCTTCGGCGGCGGCGTCTGCGGCGTGGGGGAGCCGTGCGCCATGCACGACCAGCTTGTCCGCATGCAGGCGAGCATCAGGGATTTCCTGAAGTCGAACACCTTGGAAACGTTCCGCGTCGCCAGCCAGGAGAAGGGCCTCAAGCCGACGCCCAAGGACACGCCAACCGCGTCCCCCCGCGAGAGTTACCGCGCGCCGGAGCGGAGGAAGAGGTAGGGGAAGACGGCGGAGGGGCGGGGAAGTACCATTGTCCACTTCTAGTGCCCGGTTCCAGGGCACTGGGGTCGTTTCTCGGGGGGACAGAGAGCGCGCAACTGACCAACACCCAGACCGTCGCCGTTGTCGCAACGACCCTCGCGAGCCTCCTTTCGAGGCTGTCGTCGCTGGCGTCGCAGGTGATCGTCGGGATCTTTCTGACGGATGCCCAGGTGGGCGAGTGGGCAGTCGCCGTCGGCATCATCGGCGTCACCGGAATCTGGCGCAACGGAGGCTCAGCCACCTACTTCCCGTCCCTGAAGCCGGAGCGGTTCGATTTCATGTCAGGGCCACTCTTCGCCTGGGCGGTGATGTTCGGGGGGGGCAACGGCACTTGCGACCGGGCTGGTGGTGCTGAGCATCCCGATGCTGCCGTCCGAATTCGATCGCTATCGCGCGCCTTCGCTCACCCTGATCCTTCTGCTTCTCGCAGCTCGCGCAGTGATCCACCCCCTCGCCCTGCTCGGGCGGATGCGTCTGCTCGTCTCGCACCAGTTCACATCGGTGGCACGTCTCGATGCGCTGCTGGCTGTCCTCCGGGTGGGGATGACGTGGATCGTGGCCAGGGAGGGCGGCGCGGCCCTCGCGTTGGCAATCCCGTACGTGGCAGCCACAGCGCTCGAGGCGATCTGCCTTGCCTTCATGGGTGGCTTCAACCGTCGCGATTTCGACCTCAGGACATGGAAACTGGGTGGCCTGGGAACGCTGCTCGCTTGGCCATTGGCAATGGCGGTGCTTGGCTCGATCCGAGGCGAGGCCGCATTCCTGCTCGTCGGCCTCACCATCCCCTCTGCCGCGCTCGGCGTCTTCTACTTCGCGTTCCAGCTCGCAAACCAGCCGACCATGATGATCGGCGGCGCACTGCCGAACATCATTGCTCCGATGGTCGCACGGGATCGTGGTAGCACCGAGGCCGAACGCGCTGGCATCGAGCGAGTGCTCGCGAGCTCGATGCTCTTTGTCCCGATCACCACCATGGCCGCGGCTTCGTTCTTCCCGGCCGCCGAGCACCTCCTTTGGAACGGGAAGTGGGCCTCTGCATCGGCGAGCCTGTACTGGCTCTGCGCAGCCGCCACCTACACCACTGTTGCCGCGCTGCTCGTCGGACCGCTGGTCGGACTGCAACGATTCAAGGCAGCGGCAGGCTTCGAGTTCCTCAAGATGGTCGGCATGATGCTTGGGGTCCTGGCCGGCGCGCTGCTCATCCGAGCTAGTGATGGGCGAGAGATTTTTGGGATGTCCGCTCTCACCGCAATTTCCGCCTGCGTTTCCGTCGGAACGGCGGGGTCAGCCCTCGCGCAGATCCTCTGGGTTGCTCGCGCCTACCACCTCGGCAAGGCTGACACGATACGCCACCTCTGCTTCGGACCCGCATTGAGTGCCTTGACGGCGATCGCCGCCACGTCGATCGCCTCAAGCCTCAACACCTCCCTCGGGATCACGCATGATCGGCCCGGCGCCGCCTGGGAGCTCCTGACGGTTTCATTGACCTACGTTGCCCTCATCGTCCTCGCGGTGCGCTTCACGGCTGAAGGCACGCTCAGAGACACGCTGATGACGCTGCCGAGGCCTGTTTCAGATCCGCTCCGCCGGATCCTGTTGCTCACCTAGTCCCGCTGGGCCCGGCGTCACCCCCACCCCGCTTCCCCTCGTACACGCCCACATCCTCCGCCAGCGCCTTGCGTACGTCGGGGGTCGTGGCGACGGAGAGCGCGCGCTTCGCGGTGGCGGCGGCGGAGGTGCGGTCGCCGGAGAGGTACTGCACGCGCGCAAGGATCGCGCCGACCAT
>VGXR01000001.1 GCA_016873255.1 Planctomycetota bacterium | reverse complement strand
TGGCGATGAAGACGGTCGGCGGCGCCCCTGCCTCGGGCGGCGCCCCTGCCTCGGGCGGCGCCCCTGCCTCGGGCGGCGCCCCGGCGGCCGCTCCGACGGCCGCTCCGACGGGCAGTGCGTCGCCCGCGAAGTCCGCGACCGCCGCCGGCGGCGCCACCGGCAAGCCCTCCGGCAAGGTCGACGCGCAGGGCTTCCAGCTCGATGAGCAGGGCTACCGCATCGCGCCGAAGAAGGGCGTGTTCCGCCTCCCGTGGAAGGGCGGCGTGGGCCAGACGGCCCGCGCGGCCGAGATCGAGAAGCTCGCGCTCGAGGCCGACAAGTGGGGCCCCGGCCAGATCATCGTCCTCGAGATCGACAGCCCCGGCGGCCTGGTCACCGAGATCTTCAAGATCGTCGACACCATCGCCAAGACGCGCGAGCGCCACCGCGTGGTCGCCTGGGTCCGCGAGGCCATCTCGGCCGCCGCGGTCACCTCGATGCAGTGCGACGAGATCTACTTCCGCAGGGAAGGCGCGCTCGGCGCGGCCATGATGATCCGCGGCCGCGACAGCGTGTACGGCGAGCCGCTCGACAGGTTCCGCGACGAGCTCGGCGCCATCATCGAGAAGAACGGCCGTCCGCGCGCCGTGTTCGAGGCCATGGTGCTGTCGAAGCCCGTGCTGACCTACACCAAGGACCCGGTGACGGGCAAGCCGACCTTCCACGACCACCGCACCGGGCTCCCGGGCGAGGTGGTGCTCTCCGACGAGAAGGACAACCTGACCTTCAACGCCGACAACGCGCTGGACTCGGGCTTCAGCAAGGGCACCGCCAACAGCGGCGAGGAGCTGGCGCCGCTCCTGGGCCTCAAGGAGTGGTACGAGGTCAGCGACTACGGCGTGAAAGTGGCCACCGCGTTCCAGAAGCTCTTCGAGGAGTGCGAGAAGGACTTCCAGCTCCAGCAGCAGCGCCTCAACATCCCGCGCGCCGGCGGCGCGGCCGAGCAGATCGCCTCGCAGATCCAGATCCTCGAGAAGCTCCTGCAGTGGAACAAGCGCTGCCCGCCGTGCATCGAGGGCCAGATCGGCGAGCGCGGCGTCGAGCAGATCGAGAAGCAGCTGAAGGAGCTCCGCAAGCAGCTGTCGGACATCCGCAAGGCCGGCAGCTGACGCGTCCGCGCCGCGGCCGGGCTCAGCCCACCTCGCGGCGCTCGAACATCGCCACCGCCACGCAGAGCGCCGCCACGATCAGCGCAAGCCCGTACGCGGCCGAGGGGGCCACGTAGGAGAAGGGGATGTCGCGCTTCTGCTGCACGGCATCGGAGAGCCAGAACACCTGGAAGTTGGGCACCGCCGCGTAGGCGGCCTCGAGCAGCGCGCGCTTGGCGGCGGCCCCGTCGGCGGCCGACGCCGCGGTGCCGTCCTTGGCCATGCGCTCCATCATGCCGGTGATGTCGCGCAGCGGCCGCGCGATCAGCCAGTCGCTCATGAGCCCCGCCATGAACGCGCCGAACGTGATGCCGAGCGTCACCACCTGCCCGAACCGGGTCGAGACGGCCACGGCGATGCTCGCGAGGACGCACAGGCCCAGCCACATCATGCCGATCGCCGTCCAGATGCCGCCCTCGAACTGCGCGGCGGGCGAGAGCGGCGTCCAGTCCTTGTCGAAGAGGAGCGCCCCGAGGTACCCGAGCCCCAGGAGCGGGATGCCGAACCCGAGGACCGAGGCGGGGAAGCTCCATCCGTAGAAGTAGTTGGTCCAGATGGCGCAGGCGAACGTGGCCACGATGGCGGACACGCCGAAGGCCAGCACCGGGAAGTGGTAGGGCGTGGCCATGGTGGGCATGGTGCCGTGCATCTCGACCAGCATCAGCACCAGCGCGAGGAACGCCGTGCAGGCGGTCAGCGCCGCGGCGACCCCGAGGTACTTGCCCCACACGAACACCGGCCGCGCCACCGGCTTCGACACCACCGTCAGCGCGGTGCGGTTGTCGATCTCGCGGCTCAGCGCGTTGGTCGCCAGGAACGCCGCAAGCAGCGTGCCGCACACGAACACCGTCGACAGCGCCAGGTCCACGAACATGCGCTGGTCGTCCATCAGCGTGAACCCGCTGAAGGGCACGGAGAGGACGATGAGGAGGGTTCCCGCCACCAGCACCGCCAGCGACACGGGCTGGCGGACGCATTCGACGGCGGTGTTTCGGGCGATGGCCCAGAGTTGCTCGAGGAAGTTCATCGGGGGATCCCGGCGCCGGCCGCGCCGGGGCGGGGGCACCGGGAATACAGTACTCTGACCCTTCCGCTTCGGGCGAAACCGACATGCGCATCGACCAGTACGCCTATCAGCAAGCCACGCGGGTCGCCGGGCTCGGCCTGGTCCTCCAGCTCGCCATCGCGATCGTCCTGCTCGTCCTGGGCAGGGCGCTCTCGAGCACCGCGCTCGGGCAGGCATTCATGCCCGCGCTCGCCGGCGTCGCCGCCTGGGGCGCGCTCGTGGTGCTGTTCCACCAGCACCGCCTGGCCGCCGCGGAAGCCATGGAGGCCGAGGAGCTCCGGTCGTCGCGCTCGGACGCCTCGGTGTTCGCCGCCGAGCGCGCCGGAGATGCCATGGTGGCGCAGCGGCGCCTCCGGCGGCTGCAGGTGGTCTTCCTGCCGGTGGTGAGCCTGGCCTTGGCGGGCTTCCTGGCCTGGTCGGGATGGACCACCGTCTCCTACGTCAATTCGCTGTCTGCGCCCCTGGCCGCCGACGCCGCGGCCGATGCCGCGCGCTTCTCGGTCGGCACCGCCACGGGATGGCAGCTCGCCGTCTGCCTGGCGCTGGCGCTCGTGACCTTCATCTTCTCGCGGTTCGTGGCGGGCATGGCCAAGCAGCCGGCCTGGCAGAACCTGCGCGGCGGCGCCGGCATGATGGTGGCGCTGGCGCTGGTGCTCGCCGCCGTGGCGGTGGGCATGGTGGCCAACTCGTTCGGCAAGCCGAAGTGGCTCGAGCCCATCGTGTTCGCGGTGGGCGTCGGGCAGGTGGCCCTGGCCGGCGAGATCGCGCTCAACCTGGTGCTGGCCCTGTACCGGCCGCGCCGCGCCGGCGACAACCCGCGCGCGGCGTTCGATTCCCGCGTCCTGAGCCTGGTGGCCGCGCCGGACTCGATCGTCCGCTCCATCAACGAGGCCGTCAACTACCAGTTCGGCTTCGACATCACCTCCAGCTGGGGCTACCAGCTCCTGCTTCGCAGCACCGCGTGGCTGGCCGCGCTCGGCGTGGGCGTGCTGGTGGCGCTCTCGTGCTTCGTGGTGGTGCCGCCCGGCCAGCAGGCGGTCCGCCTGCGCGGCGGCGCCATCGTCGGCGACGTCTACGAGGGCACGGTGATGCTCAAGTGGCCGTGGCCGGCGGAGACGGCCGTTGTCGAGGACGTGGCGCGCATCCGCTCGCTCACCCTCGGGCCCAAGCCCGCGAAGGTGGGCCGCGTCAACGCCTGGGGCGATGACAGCAACCGCGATGCCGACCGCTTCCCGTACCTGGTCGCCGCGCCCGCGCTCACCGAGGAGGTGAAGGGCGAGGTCCGCGGCGCCGACGGCGAGGCCGTGCCCGATTCGGGCGCCCTCGAGATCTCGCAGCGCTTCGCGCTGGTGGACGCCGACCTGGTGCTCAACTACCGGATCGCGCCGACCGGGCTCCTCGACTGGCTGCGCTTCGCGTCGGAGGCGCGCGTCCGACGCACCCCGTCGGACATGCGCGAGCGCATCGTGCGCGACATCGCGCTGCGCGAGGTCACCCGCCACCTGTCCACGCAGCCGATGGACGCCGTGCTCTCGCCGCGCGGCGACTCGCTCGTCCGCACGCTGCGCGAGCGCATCCAGGCGGCGCTCGACGCCGTCCGCAGCGGCGTCGAGGTGGTGGCGCTCCAGGTGCCCATGCTGCGTCCGCCCGCGGGCGAGGGCATGGGCATGTTCGAGGAGATCTCCATCGACGTGCAGAACGCCCGCAAGGTGCGCGAGGAGGCCGACCGCACCGCGCGCGCCACGATGGCCGCCATCGCGGGCAGCCCCGAGCGCGCGGCGGAGATCGTGGCCGCCATCGGCGACCTCGAGCGCATCGAGCGCGAGCAGGGCGAGGACTCGCAGGCCGCGCGCGACCGCCGTGCCGAGGTCGAGCAGATGATCGTCTCCAGCAAGGGCGGGGCCGCGCGCGTCATCGGCGCCGCGCGCGCGCGCCGGTGGGCAATCGTCATGGGAGCCGCCGGCGACGCGGCCGAGGTGCTCGGCCAGGCGCCGTCGTTCCGCGCCGCGCCGGAGCTCTACAAGCAGTTCCGCACCATGCAGGTGCTCGGCCGCGCGCTCTCGGGCGTTCGCGTCAAGTACGTGCTCGGCGAGTCGGCCGCGGGCCGCGCCGACCTCGACATCACCATGAAGCAGGCGGAGTCGGGCCTCAACCTGGCCGACTACCTCGAGAAAAAGGACGTCCGCCCGCCGGAAGGCGGCAACTGAAACCATGCATCGCACCATCGGCATCGTCGTCGGCGCGCTCATCGTGCTCGTGCTCGTGCTCTACAACACGACGTACACGGTCAACTTCCACGAGATCGCGGTGGTCACCCGCTTCGGCAAGCCCGCGGGCGTGGTGTCCGAGCCCGGCCTGCACCTGAAGGCGCCGTTCTTCATCGACCAGGTGACCCGCCTCGACACCCGGCAGCAGCTCATCGAGAGCCCGATCGAGACCGTGCTCACGCGCGACGGGCAGCAGGTGATGGTGCAGGCCTACATGACCTGGCGCATCGACACGTCCCCGGAGGAGGCGCTCCGCTTCTTCACGAGCTACGCAACGCTCGAGGGCGCCTCAAGCGCGCTCGAGACGCAGCTGCAGGGCGCGCTCCGCGCGATCGGCGGCTACGCGTTCGCGGACCTCGTGGGCCAGGGCAGCAAGCTCGCCGAGGCCGAGGGCGCCATCCTCGAGGACCTGCGCAAGACGCGCCTCTCGGGCACCATGCCGGTGACGGTGGGCATCTCGCAGGTGGTGCTCCCCAACAAGACCACGGTGGCGGTGCTCCGCCGCATGGCCGCGGTGCAGGAGACGCTCGCCAACCTCGAGGAGGCCAAGGGCGCCAGCGCCGCCGAGGCCGTCCGCAGCCAGGCGAAGAGCCAGGCCGACATCATCATGAACTTCGCCGACCAGTGGGCCGCGCGCATCGAGGCCAAGGGCAACGAGGAGGCGACGCGGTACTACCAGGAGATGAAGTCCGAGTCGGAGCTCGCGATCTTCCTCGCCTGGCTCGACACGCTCAAGGCGTCGCTGAGCCAGAACACCACCTACATCACCGACACCACGCGCGCGCCGTTCCACCTCATCGACCTTGACTCGCCGGCCGATGCCAAGGGCATCCCGCAGCCCGGATCGGGGAAGGCCAAGTGAGCGTCGAGCAGCCCGAGAGCGGCGAAGGCCCGGCGCCCGAGGCGCCGCGTCGCGGCGCGAGCGCGCAGTACAGCGTCGCGGCGTCCGCCGGCGCCGAGGCGGCGATGCGCCAGGCGATGGACCCCGCCAACCAGTCGCTCGCCGAGGCGCTCCGCCTCAGCTACCGCGTGCTGCAGGTGGCCATCCTGGCCCTCGTGGTGGTGTTCCTCCTCAGCGGCTTCCAGCAGGTGCAGGAGGGCCAGACCGGCGTCAAGACCCGGTTCGGCCGCATCGTCGGCGCCCCCGGCGACGAGCAGGTGGCGCCCGGCCTCCAGCCGTTCTGGCCATACCCCGTCGGCGAGATCGTCCTGCTCCCGCAGCGCGACGCCGTGGAGCTGAACTCGGAGTTCTGGCCCCGCTTCAAGGGTGGCGCCACCACCGTGGAGCAGGCCGCCGGCGCCGCCACGCCGGACGACCCGATCCGCCCCGGCTTCGACGGGTCGCTCATCACCGCCGACGGCGACCTCGCGCACGCGCGCATCGCCGCGGAGTACACCGTGGACGACGCGGTGCGCACGCTCGGCGAGTTCCGCCCGGACGCGCTTCGCGAGGTGGTCCGCCGCGCGCTGGCGCGGTCGATGGTCCACGTGGCCGCGCAGTACACGCTCGCCGAGTTCCTCGAGGGCCGCGACGGCCCCGCCGAGACGCTCCGCGAGCGCGCGCAGGCAACGCTCGACGGCATGCGCACGGGCGTCAAGCTGACGTCGGTGACCATCCCCGAGAAGATCGCGCCGCTCGCCATCCGCAACGCCTACAGCCGCGTGCAGGAGGCGCGCGAGAACGGCAAGCTCGCCGTGGAGAAGGCGCAGCAGGAGGCCAACGCGACGCTGGTGGGCATGGCCGGCCCCGGATGGGCGCAGGTTCTGGACCTGGTGCAGCGCTACGAGTCGCAGCTGACCCGCGGCGAAGTGGCCGGCGCCGATGCGGTGATGGCCGAGCTGGGCGCCCTCCTCGAGGGCGGCACCAACGTCGGCCAGACCGCCGCCATCATCGCCCGGGCGCAGGCCTACCGCACATCGGTGCGCGCCACGCTCGGCAAGGAACTCGGCCGCCTCAACGGCCTCGCGCCTGCGTACCGGGAGAACCCGGTGCAGCTCGTGCGCAAGCTCTGGCTCGATGCGGTCCGCGAGGTCCTCGCGTCCGGCACCACCGAGGTGCTCGCCGCGCCGGAGCGCGGCGGAGCCGTGCGCCTGGGCATCGAGAGTTCCAACGAAGTCATGCAGGCCCGCCGCCAGTCCGAGGTGGAGCGCCGCAAGGCGGCCGCCAACGGCCCGATGGGCCCCAACCAGTGGCAGCTCGGCAGCCGCCAGATCATGATCGATGCCCCCGGGCGCCGCCTCGACCGCGGCGCCGAGAAGGGCTTCGGCAGGGAGTGACCCGCGGCGCGTGCCGCCGCGAGGCCGCCGCCGCATGCGAGGAAGGCCGTTCCGATGGCAAACCCAGCGACCAGCGACATCGTGGTGGAGGCCAGCGGCCTCACGAAGGTCTTCAGCGACTTCTGGATGCGCCAGAAGGCCGTGGCCGTCGACGGCGTCTCCTTCGAGATCCGCCGTGACGAGATCTTCGGGCTCCTCGGCCCCAACGGCAGCGGCAAGAGCACCACCATCAAGATGATCCTCGGCCTGCTGCACCGCACCAAGGGCCTCCTCTCGGTGTTCGGCCGCGAGCCGTCCGACGTGGCCGTGAAGCGGCGCATCGGCTACCTGCCCGAGGAGAGCTACATGTACCGGTTCCTGACGCCGGTCGAGACGCTCGACTTCTACGGCAAGCTGTTCGGGCTGCCGCGGGCGGTGCGCCGCCGCCGCACCGACGAGCTGCTCGAGATGGTCGGAATGACGCACGCCGCCAGCCGCCCGGTGGGCGAGTTCTCCAAGGGCATGGCGCGCCGGCTCGGCATCGCGCAGGCGCTGATCAACGACCCGGACCTCCTGATCCTCGACGAGCCGACCTCGGGCCTCGACCCGCTCGGCTCGCGGCAGGTGAAGGACCTGCTGCTCGAGCTCGGTGCCCGGGGCAAGACCATCCTCCTCTCGAGCCACCAGCTCGACGACGTGCAGGACGTCTGCGACCGCATGGTGATCCTCTACGGCGGCCGCATCCGCAGCGAGGGCACCGTCGACCAGCTGCTCGAGGACTCCGGGCGGACCGTCATCACGGTGCCGCGCCTGACCCCGGACGCGGTCGCCACCGTCGAGCGCGTGCTCCGCGACGACGCCCACGTGCGCGTCGAGCGCATCGCGGCGCCGCGCCAGCGCCTCGAGGACCTGTTCCTGCAGATCGTGGAGCGTGCCCGCTCCGAGCGCGTCGAGACGAGCGGCGCGCAGGGCGGCGGTCCCACGGCCGCGTTCCTGCGAGCCGATTCGGGGGAGGGCGAGCAGCTGATCGAGCGCCTCGAGGCCGCCGCCGCCGCGCCTTCCGCCGCAGCTGCCGCGACGGCACCCGCCGTGCCCGCGCCCGCCACCGACCGCGCGCTGCTCGACTCGCTGGTCACGGGCAGGCCCGTGGCCGAGGCCCCGGCTCCCGCGCAGCCCTCGGCGCCGTCGCCCTCGGCGCCGTCGCCCGCCGCGCCGTCGCCCGCCGCACCCGCCAAGGACGTGGACCGCTCGGTGATCGATGACCTGCTCGGCGGGGGCGGGCGGCCGTGATCGCGCTCCTGCAGCGCCTGCACCGCTGGCTGGGCGACCGGCTCGCCACGCGGGCCGCTCGCATCGCCGCCACCGTGCTCGCCGTCGGCCTGGCACTGGCCGTCGGCGTCCCGATGCTGCGCACCGCCTCCAGCGTCGGCGCGCAGCGACAGGCCATCCTCGACGCGCTTGCCACGTGCTCGGCCGCCGACCGCGACCCCGCCGCCATGCAGCTCCTGCAGCGCGGCACCGTCACGGTGGGCGACCGCGAGTACGGCGGCACGGGCGTCGTGGGCCGTGCGCTCGACCTCTTCGACGAGGAAGGCCGGATGAGCCCCGAGACCAAGCGCGAGCTCTCGTGGCGGCTGGTGGCCAACCAGGTGCCCGCGTGGATGCCGTTTGCCCTCGTCAAGTCGCCGGCGCTGGCCATCGCCGCCGTCGGCAGCGCGCTCGCGGGCGCGCTGCTTGCCGCGTGGCTTGGGTTCCTGCTGCCGGCCGTCGAGGTGGGAGGGCTCGTGGCCGCGGCCGCGGCAGCGTGCTGGTGGGCCGGCTGGGTGCGCGGGGCGCAATGGGTGCTCAGCGCCGCGCTCGCGCTCCTTCTCTTCGGTTTCCTCTGGCGCGCGGCACGCGCCGCCCTTTCCGGGCGCTCGGGCCCGATGGCGGTCGCCTCGAACACCGCCCTCGAGGGCGTGCGGTCGCTCGCGGCACCGGGGTTCGCGCTGCCCGTGGCCATGCTCCTGCCGTTCCTGGCGCTGTCGCGCGAGCGCGGCGACGCGCTGTACCAGGCCATCCCCGGCTTCCTCGACTGGGGCCACACCGCCACGTACACCTGCGGTGCGCTGTTCGTCCTGTTCTTCGGCTGCGCGACCACGGCGTTCGAGATCCGCGACCGTCAGGTCTGGTCGGTGGTCACCAAGCCGATCTCGCACGGCGGATGGCTGGTCGGCAAGTGGCTGGGCACGCTGGCGCTCGGTCTCGCGGTGGTGCTCGGCGGCGTGATCCTCCTCGCCGCGGGCACGTCCTACCTCAGCTCGCAGCGGCCGCTCGACGAGCGCGACGCGCGCGACGTGCGCGACACGGTGCTCGTGGGCCGCGTGGGCACGCTCCCGGTCTTCCAGCAGATCCCCGAGGACCGGCTGCGCGAGATCGTCGACCAGGCCATCGAGGCCGACTCGGTGCTGAAGGCGGACATCGCCGCGGGCACCGCCGACGAGAACGAGGCGCGGCGCAACATCGCCGTCCAGCGCCGCAAGGAGTTCCTCGAGCAGCAGCGGCGAATCCCGCCCGGCGACGCGCGCGAGTTCACGTTCCGCGGCCTCGGCGACGCGGTGGCCAAGGGGCGCGGCATCGCGCTGCGCTACAAGTTCCACGGCGGCGGCGAGGATGACCACATGCGGTTCCCCGCCATGATCCAGTACGCCAGCGGCAAGGACTCCGGCATGTGGGAGCTGCGCGAGTGGGTGCCGGGCGAGCCCTACACGCTGCGCATCGACCCGCGGTTCATCGACCCCGACGGCACGCTGCGCCTGCGCGTCTTCAGCGCCGGCTGGGACGAGCAGGCCAACAAGCCCAGCCCGTCGACCATCACCATGTTCATGCTCGACGACTCGCTCGAGGTGATGGTGGACGAGTCGTCCTTCGCCGGCAACCTGCTCTCCGCGGCGTTCGTCGACGCGTGCAAGCTGGCGTTCCTCGCGGCGCTCGCCGTGTCGGCGGGCTCCATCCTGAGCTTCCCGATCGCCGTGCTCCTCTCCTTCGGCGTCTTCGCGATGGCGACCCTGTCGCCGTTCCTGGCCACGAGCATCAAGTACTACTCGCCCGACGAGAAGAGCGGCATCGTGGTGTGGGCGTTCCAGGAGGCCGTGCTCGCCGTCGCCACGGCCATCGAGTTCCTGCTGCGCGGCTTCGCGGCGCGCAGCCCGAGCGACTCGCTCGCCCAGGGGCGCGCCATCACGTGGTCGACGCTCGGGGAGACGTTCGCCGGGATCGGCGCGGCGTGGACCGGAGGCGTGCTGCTGGTGGGCTGGCTGTCGGTGCGCAGGAAGGAGCTGGCCGTCTACAGCGGCCAGGGCTGACCGATGCGCGCACGCACCGTCCAGGGCCTTGCGCTCCTCGCCGCCGCCGGCGCCATCGCGGCGGCCGGGTCGCTGCTGCCCCGGATCGTCCGCGAGAGCGACTCCGCGCGCCTGCGCTACACCGACGTCTCGGTCGAGGGCGCCCCGCCCATCGTCGCGGTCGGCGCCGCGGTCGGCGCGCTGCGCGGCCTGGTGGTCGACTACCTGTGGATCCGCCTGCAGCAGATGCGCGAGCTGGGGCAGTTCTACGACGCGCGGCGCCTGGCCGACCTGATCACCAAGCTGCAGCCCCGCTTCGGCGAGGTGTGGGCGTTCCACGGCCACAACCTGGCCTACAACCTGTCGGTGATGATGAGCACGCCGGAGGAGCGGTGGCGGCTGGTGAACGCGGGCATCGACCTGGTCCGCAACAAGGGCATCCGCTACAACCCCAACGACCTCATCCTCTACAAGGAGCTGGGCTGGTGGTTCGCGCACAAGGTCGACGGCCTGAGCGACGACGCCCACCTCTTCTACAAGCGCGAGCTCGCCAAGGAGTGGCACCTGCTGCTCGGCGAGCCGCCGCTGGGCGCCAAGGCGCGCACCGAGTGGATGCAGAAGGTGGCCGACGCACCCGACACCTACGAGGAGCTGGTGGCGAAGGACCCCGCCGTCGGCGCGCTGGTGCAGGCGCTCGAGGCGCGCATGCGCCAGGTCGACCCGAAGTTCACGGTGAAGCTCGACCGCGACCTGCTCGCCACGCAGGGCCGCTGGGACGCGGTGCGCAACGGGCCCGGCTACGCCAAGGCGTTCGGGCTGCACGAGCAGTTCCGCCGGCGCGACCCGGTCTACGCCTCCATCGACGACGTGTTCTCCGACCCGGCCAACGCCAAGGCGCTGGACCAGCTCGTGGCCTTCCTGCGCAAGCGGACGCTGCTCGACGACTACAACATGGACCCCGTGCGCATGGCCCGCTACACGCGCGACTACGGGCCGTTCGACTGGCGGCACCCGCAGTCGCACGCGTTCTACTGGTCGCGGATGGGCAGCGAGGTCGGCGCCGAGCGCTACAACAACGACGAGGACATCTACCGGATCCTCAACGACGACCGGACCACCATCCAGGCGATGCAGGCGCTGGCGCACTCCGGCCTGATGCGAGTCGACCCGTTCTCCAACGACAACCCCACGCGCCTCTACGACACGCGCTGGATCGTCTCCATCGACGGCTACTTCCGCGAGCTCTACCAGAAGCACTTCAAGGCGCGCGGCGGCGGCCCGGACACGTTCGTCGACTTCTACGAGAACTTCATGGCCCAGGCCGTGCGCGAGCTGTACCACGCCGGCGAGGTCGACCAGGCGCAGCGGATCCTCGACGAGCTCGACCGGCTGTGCGGGCGAGGCGGCCTCATCCCCAACAACAAGTACGTGGCGCCGGTGGACGTGTTCGTGCGCAACGCCACCTACGGCGAGTACGAGCAGGTGCCCGACGTGGCCCGCACCGACCTGCAGGCAATCCTCCGGCGCGGGTTCCTGGAGGCGTACCTGCTCGGCCGCAAGAAGGTGCTCGACGACGCGCTGGCCTACGCGCGCGACCTCACCGAGTTCTTCCGCACCAACAAGTTCACCGACTTCCGCACCAAGATGGGCGACGGCCGCCTCGCCGACCTGATCGGGTCGCTCGAGCGCAGCGTCGAGGACGTGCTCGTGGGCATCATGCAGGATCCCACGCTGCCGCTGGTTGACCGGCTTTCGATCTACTCGCGCCTGCCCGAGGACCAGCG
The DNA here is from genome assembly GCA_016873255.1 of Planctomycetota bacterium. GTDB lineage: Bacteria > Planctomycetota > Phycisphaerae > Phycisphaerales > SM1A02 > UBA966. Next base: position 105,377 of record VGXR01000001.1, on the reverse strand, counting down.
TGCCATGGTCTACGACGCCGCGCTCGGGAAGATCACCGCGGACATCGCCTCCAGCCCGCTCTCGCAGGGCGGCGGCTCCGCCGACCAGCTGTTCCCGCCGCCGCCGAACATCGAGGCCTACCGCGCGCGCAAGGCGCAGCAGGCGGAGGAGCGCAAGGCGGCGCAGGAGTCGCTGCGGGAAGGTTCCGCCGACCGCAAGCGGTGACGGCGCGGTAGCCTCGGGGCTTCATGCGCACGCCGCCGCCCGCCGTCATCGCCATCGGCAAGAACTACCGCGACCATGCCGCCGAGATGGGCGGCAAGGCGCCCGAGGCACTCGTGGTGTTCCACAAGAACCCGGCGTCGGTCTGCTCGGACGGCGATGCCATCGTCATCCCGCCGGCATGCCGGGAGGAGGGGCCCGAGGTGGACTACGAGGGCGAGCTCGCCGTGGTCATCGCGCGCGACTGCCGCGACGCGACCGAGGCGGATGCGCTCTCCGTGGTCGCCGGCTACGCGGCGGCCAACGACGTCAGCGCACGGAAGTGGCAGCTCGCCCGGGGGGGCGGCCAGTTCTCGCGCGGCAAGAGCTTCGACACCTTCTGCCCGATCGGGCCGGTGACTCCCGCGTCGGCGGTGCCCGACCCGCAGGCCCTGCGCATCGAGACCCGGCTGAACGGCACGGTGATGCAGGATGCGTCCACGTCGCTGATGATCCACTCCGTGCGACGGATCATCGCCGAGCTCTCCCGCGGCACGACGCTCCTCGGGGGAACGGTGATCCTCACCGGGACGCCGGCCGGCGTCGGCACGGCGCGCAAGCCACCCGTGTACCTCGCGGAGGGCGACCTGGTGGAGGTGCACATCGCGGGCGTCGGCGGCGTGCGGAGCCCCGTTCGCCATGGCTGAGCGCACGCCCGGCATCGGCGCGCGCGCCATGCTCGCCGGCATCGACCTGTACCGCAGGCGCCTCGCCTGGGCCACGCGCGGCTGGTGCCGCTTCGAGCCGTCCTGCTCCCTGTACGCGGCAGCGGCCATCGAACGCCACGGAGCGCTGCGCGGCGGCTGGTTGGCCGCGCTGCGGATCGCGCGCTGCAACCCCTGGGGCGGGTGCGGTCACGATCCGGTGCCGTGAGCGCCGTCCGGAGGCACAGGCGCCAGGTCCCGCGCCGCCTGCACCAGCCCCGCTCGGTAGCGCGCGCCGTCCCATTCCTCGTGCGGCCGTGCCACCACCACCAGGTCCAGCCCGCGCGGCAGTTCCTGCTGCACTGCGCGGAACGCCTCGCGCAGCAGCCGCTTCATGCGGTTGCGCGCCACCGCGCCGCCCACCTTCCGCGACACGCTCAGCCCCAGGCGGGTCACGCCCAGCCCGTTCGGCGCGCCGTAGACGATGATCCCCCCGAGGTCGCGCCGTCGCCGCAGCCCGTAGGCGCGCTCGAAGTCCTCGCCGCGCTTGACGCGAAGGGCCGCAGGGAAGCGCTGGCCGGGATCGGGCATCGGGAGAGGGTACCCCTCGCCGGAGGCCCCGGACCGCGCAGTTACCGCCGCTTGGCCGGCATCGCGGGCAGGGCTATACTGCGCGGCTCGGTTTCGGGCGCGGGACATCGTCCCGTTCGGCCCGTGCCGGCCTTCCAACGACGGAGCACACAGTGATCGACGCCCTGAAGAGCGATGAAATCGTCCAGAAGCTCGGTGGCCGCTTCAAGCTGACCGCCCTGATCCAGCGCCGCCTCGGCGAGCTGGTGGACGGCGCGCGCCCGCTCGTCGAGCGCAACGGCCGCACCGACTTCGAGGTGGTCATCGACGAGATCGTGCAGGAGAAGATCACGATCGACTGGGAGGCCAGCGGCCTCGAGCAGCCGGGTCGCTGACCGCTGCGCACATGTGAGTCCTCCGCGCGGCCCGCTCCCTTGCCGGGGCGGGCCGCGTTCGTTGCCCGGGACGCGCCCCCGGCCGATGCCGTTGCGGCACCCACGGCACGGTTTATGCGCCGCATCGGGCCGACGGGCGCGAATCCCCCGCGCTCCCATTGACCTCCGGCGGGTTTGTGCCGATACTTCCGGGCGACCGCACTGGAGAGGTGTCCGAGCGGTTGAAGGAGCTAGTCTCGAAAACTAGTAGTGGGCTCGTCCTACTCGTGGGTTCGAATCCCACCCTCTCCGCTTCGCGCGCCCTGGCCTCGGCCGGGGCGTGCTGCGTTTGGGGCGCGCTGCGTTTGGGGCGCGCTGCGTTTGGGGCGCGCTGCGTTTGGGGTGCGCTGGGTTCGGGGCGCGCTGGGTTCGGGGCGCGCTGGGTTCGGGGCGCGCTGGGTTCGGGGCGCGCTGGGTTCGGGGCGTCCGCGCGCGCGGCGCGCGGCGTCAGGGAACCTCGACCTGCTCATCGCGCACCCAGCCTCCGCGGCCGTCGGAGAGGCCAAGGCGCAGCCATCCCGGACGGCGCTCGAGGAGCTGCGCCTCGACGCCTGGCCCGAGCGTCTCCACGATCGCGCGCTCGTAGCCCTCGCCGTTGCCCTTGCGGAGCACGACGTCCGGCGCGATCACCACGGCCACGGGCCGAAGGCGAGCGAGGGCCTCGTCGGCCACCACCGACCCGCCGAGCAGGGCCCAGCCCGCGGCCGTGGACCAGAGCGCGGCGCGCCACGTGGTGCGCACATGCCCGGCATCGGCCCGATGCAGCATGCGTGCCGCGAGGAGCACCCAGAACAGCCACCAGCATGTCCAGCCCGCCGCCACGCGCGTGCCGCGGGGCACCAGGTGCCACCACCTTGCCACGCTGTCCACGAGCACGGTGCCGGACCCGCCGAAGCCCTCCGCCGCCATGCCGCGCGCCTGCGCGAGGTTGCGCCCGAGGTCCGCGTTGCCCGGCATGAACCGCTCCGCGCGCCGGTACGCCGCGATCGCCCGGCCCACGTCGCCCGTCTCGAGGTACGCGTTGCCGAGGTTGAACTCCATCGGCCCGTTCTCCGCGCCCGCGGCCCGCAGGCGCTCCCATGCCTGCACCGAGCGCCGGAACGCCGCCAGGCTCGCCGCCGGGTCCGACCCACGGAGCTTGATGCCCTCGTCGTGCGCCGCCTCCGCCTCGCGCAGCACTGCCCACGATCGGTCGGCGTCCTCGGCGCGTGCCGGCGATGCCGTCATGCTGAGCGCGAGCGCGCACGCGGCAGCCAGCATGCGCAGGATCGGGAACGTCATTGTGCGCCTCCCTTGCCGCGAAGGTCCGCGGCGGCAATCGCCTCGATCGCCGCGCGCGCGAGCGCGCGCAGCTCATCCGTCCCGCCGCCGGCACCGCCCGCGTAGCGGCCCCGCTCGCACTGCTGCAGCAGCCCCTGCACTCGCATGCGCAGCGACTCGTCCGCGCCGGCGACGCGGAGCCTGGCATCGAGGTCGCCCCGCGTGAGGGTGCCCTGCGGTGCACCGAGCGAATCCTCGGCGAAACCGGTCACCGCGGCGCCGATCGCCGCGGCGTCCGCGGCATCCGCAAGCCGCCGCTCCGCGGTGCGGCGCGCTCCCGATCGGCGCGAGAGGCCCGCGTCGCGCTCGTGGCGCCGACGGCGCGTGCGCCAGCCGATTGCCGCGACCGCGATCGCAGGAGGCAGCGCGAGCGCGAGCAGGGCTCCGAAGCCTGCCGACACGCGGTCGTCGGCGAGCATGGCCTCCGACAGCGGCATGTCCGCCACCAGTCCGCCCGCCACCTCCGTGGCCTCGCGGCCCGGCGGAGGCTGCGTCGCGGATGCGCCGCCGGCGCTCACGATCCTCGAGAGGTCCATCTGCGTGGCCGGCGACACGGTCACCGGCACGGGCTGGCTGCGGGACGTGACGTAGTCCTTGGCCTGCGGGTCGTAGGCGCTGAACTCGATCGCCGGCACCGCCGCGATGCCGGCGCGGAGCGGCCGGACGGTCAGCGTGAATCGCTTGGCGTTGCCGCTCACCACGCCGGAGATCGCCTCCGTCGGAACGCGGAAGTCGCGCGTGAGCTCGGCCTGGGCGGCCACCGCCGGCGGCTGCAGCGTCTCGAGGTTGGCGCCGCCCTGCAGGTCGGTGATCGTCAGGGTCAGGGTGATCGGGTCCCCGACCGCCACCTCCGTCGGCTTGGCGGTGACGGCGATTCCGAACCGGCCCACCGCGCCGCTGAACGACGGCGGCCGGCCCGCCTCCGGCAGCGGAAGCACGTTGACTCCCGCCGCCTTCACGGTCACCGAGAGCGGACGCGACTGGCTGATGGTGAGCTGGCGCTCGAGGAACAGGCCCTGCACCTCGCGCAGCGCGGTCGGGTAGGTCATGCGGATGCGCACGTCGCCGATCTCGGGCACGCCGGCCTTGGGCGGGTACGCGCGCTTCGAAACCTCGTACACGAACACGCGCTCGCCGTTGCGCGTCTCCTGCTGCGCGCGCGGGGCCTCGTTGCGCTGCCGCAGCATGGCCACCTCGCTGGCGAAGACGCCCCAGTCGCTGTTGGCCACGTCCACCAGCATCCACATGTCGGCCTCGCTGAGCTGCCCGTACACGCGGTCGCGGAAGGGCCGGATGGCGATGCGCAGCACCAGTTCGAGCGGCTCGCCGATGGTCACCTCGGATGGCTTGCCGAACACCTCTGCCGAGAGCAGGTCTCCGGCGTCGCTCCGCTGCACGTCGAAGGTGCGCGCCTCGGTGCGGACGGTGCGGCCGTCCACCGTGATCTCCATCGGCGGCACCGCGAGCGGGCCCGGGGATTCGGGCGTGATCTCGACCGCGTACGTGACCGAGGCGCTCGAGGTGGCCCGCCCGTTGCGGATCTCCGTGCGGCTCTGCCGGCCGCGCTCGGAGATGCGCACCGAGGCCCCGGGGATCTCGGGCACCACGGGCGGTGCAGGGGATGCCGCATCCACGACCTCCACCACCACCACGATCGGCGATCCCTCGTAGGCAGGGCCATCGGGCATGCGCACGCGCACGTCGCCTGCCGTCGCGGCGCGGAGCGCGGCGAACGCAAGGAGCAGGCAGGCAATGGTCGCTCGGTTCACGGGGATCACCAGTCCTTGATCGGCTTGCGGCCGCGCGCGGCCTGTTCCTGCTCGCGCCGCTGCTGCTCCGTGCGGCGCCGACGCTCGCGGTCCCGGACGCCCTGCAGCAGGCGGTCGGCCTCGTCCTTGGTCATCTCGCCGCTGGCCTTGCGGGCATCCGCGGGCTGCGGCTGGTCGCCGTCCTTCGGTTCCTGCTGCCGCTCCTCATCCTGCTTGCCCTGTTCCTGCTTCGGTTCGTCGGGCTTCGGGTCCTTGCCTTGCTGCTCGTCCTTCTGCTTCTCTTCGTTCCCGGAAGCCGCATCATCCTTGGGCTGCTGGTCCTGCGGCTCTTGGTCCTGGGGCTGGTCGGACTTCTGTTGGTCGGAGTCCTTCTGCTGCTCCTGGTCCTTGCGCTGCTGGTCCTGCTTCTGCTGGTCCTGCTTCTGCTGGTCCTGCTGCTGCTGTTCTTGGCTTTGCTGCTGATCCTGCTTGTCGTTCTGTTCCTGCTTGCTTTGCTGCTGCTGCTGCTGAAGTTCCTGCAGCGCACGCACCAGCCGGCGCGCCTGCTCGGCATTGGCGCGCGAATCGAGATCGGCCGCATCGCCGTAGGAGGCGTCCCGGAAGTTCTCGAAGCTCTGCTTCGCATCCTCGATTGCCTGCTTCAGCTGCCCGGGGTCCACGGCCGGGGCGGACGGTGCATTGCCTGCGTCGGCGCCGGATGCCGCACGCTCCCTGGCCTGCTCGAGCATGCGCTGCGCGGCCTCGGCCTGCGCCTTGGTGGCACCGTAGAAGCTGGCAGCGCGGTTGAACTTGCTCGACGACTCCAGCTTCGCGTTGGTCCGCTCGCCCGAGGATGCCTTCTCGCCGGAACCCTTGAACGCATCGATGGCATCCTTGAACCGGCCCGCGCGGTAGAGCGCCACGCCGCGGTTGAAGGCTGCCTCGGCGGAATCGGGGCGCGCCTGCAGCGCGGAGTCGTAGGCGGCCACGGCCGCATCGTTGTCGCCGGAGTCGAGCGCCGCACGCCCCGCGCGCACCGCGTCCTCGAATGTCGGTCGCGGGGTTGCCGAGGGTGCGGCGGCGGGCGCTGCGGCCGGTGCGTCGGGCGCCACCGGTGCCGGCGTCGCGCCGCTGGCCGGCGCCTGCGCGGGTGCAGCCTCGCCGGCCGGACTCTGCGCCACCGCTGCTGCGGCGAGCATCGCGACAGCGGCCAGCGCGGCTGCCCCATGCGCGGACCGGGCCCAGGTGACGTGTCGAGCGCTCATGCCGCACCTCCGCCGCTCTCCGGCCTGCGCGGCGGGATGACCGCTCCCGCCAGCAGGCACGCGAACGCGATGCCCGCGAACCACTGGAAGCGCGGCGTGCGCCGCGTCACCGTGGACGACTCGAACTCCTGCCGCTCGAGCTGCCCGACGGTCTGCTCGAATGCGCGCGCCATGTCGACGCGGTCTTTGCCCGCGGGAATGTAGGCCCCGCCGCCCGCGAGCGCCACGTCGCGCAGCACGCGCTCGTCGAGCTTGGTCCACACCTCCTGGCCCTCGTGCACCAGGTAGCGCACGGAACCGTCGCTGCCGCGCGCCACCGGGATCCGCCCCCCCTCGCGCGAATCGCCGATGCCGACCGAGTACACGTGCACCTTGCGGTCCTCCAGCGCGGCGCGCGCGGCCGCCACGGGGTCGTCGCCGCCGGAGAGGTCCTCGCCGTCGGACAGCACCACGATGGCCCGGCTTCCGGCGCTGGACTCGGGGAAGCTCTCCGCTGCCAGCTCGATGGCATTCGCGAGCGCCGTGCCGCCTCGTGCGCCGGAGAGGGCCTTGAGCTCCCCGAGCGTCGTGCGGAACGCGCCGTAGTTGAGGGTCAGCGGCACGCGCATGGCAGCAGTGCCCGCGAACTCGATCAGTCCCACGCGGTCGCCGCCGAGCGACTCCACGGTCTCCTCCACCATCTGCCGCGCGCGCGCCAGCCGATCGGGCGCGGCGTCCTGCGCGGTCATCGAGCGGCTCACGTCCAGCACGAAGAACACGTCCGCGCCCCTGCGCTTCACCTCCTCGACCTGCGCGCCCCAGCGCGGGTCCATGAGCGCAGGCACGAGCGCCGCGAGCGCCGCCAGCGCAAGCAGGGCGCGCAGCAGCGGCCGTGCGCCGCCCGCCGCGGGCGCGATCACGCCGAGGAGGCGCGCGTCGGCGAAGGTCCCGAGCGCGCGCGACCGTGACCGGGCCCGCAGCGCCACCAGCGCCGCGACCGCGACGACCGCCCACGCCCAGTTGAGCGCCGCGGGGTTGGCGAACGCGAACTCCATCGGGTTCATGGCAGCGTCCTCCAGCGCGTGTGAGAGAGGACCAGCTCGGCCGCCACCGCAAGGAACGCCAGCAGGAGGAGCGGCGGGAGGCGCAGGCCCGCCAGGTCGGAGCCCTCCACCGCGAGGTCGCGGAACTGCAGGTATCGCCGCTGCTCGGTGGTGGTCTTCTCGAGGCGGTCGATGGTCTCGTAGATCTGCGCGAGGCTGCGGGTGTCGGTCGCGCGGAAGTACTGGCCTCCGGTGGCGGCGGCCATCTCCTTCAGGAGCTTCTCGTCGATCTTCACCGGCACCGGCATCATCTGCGTGCCGCCGAAGGGCGTCTGCACGGGGTAGGGCGCCTCGCCGATGGTGCCCATGCCCACCGCGTACAGCGTGATGCCGTAGGTCTTGCAGATCTCGGCGGCCGTCATCGGCGGGATGTCGCCCGCGTTGTTCTCGCCGTCGGTGAGCAGGATGATGGCCTTGCTCTTGGGCTTGGGAAGGTCACCCCCGCGGTCCGTGGCCTCGCGCAGCCGCTCCGCCGCGAGCGCCACCGCCTCGCCGATGGCCGTCCCGTCCTCGGTGCGAGTGCCCGCCACCTCCGTGCCCTGCAGCACCTGCACCAGGTAGTCGTGGTCGAGGGTCAGCGGGCACGTGCTGTCGGCGTAGCGCGCGAAGGCGATCATGCCGATCAGGTCGCCGGGCCTCCCGGCAAGGCCCTCGCCGCCGAGCACGAAGCGGCCCGCCACGTCCTTGAGCGCGGTCAGCCGGTCCGCGCGCCGGCCGTCCTTCTGGAAGTCCATGGCAAGCATCGAGCTCGAGCGGTCCACCACCAGTTCCACCGCGATCCCCTCCACGAACACGCGCGTCTGCTCGTTGGCCTTGATCGGCCGCGCGATGCACACGGCAAGCAGCGCCAGGGCCGCCAGGCGCAGCGCAAGCGGCAGCCAGCGCGTGCGCGACACCCACGATGTCCCCGCGGCACGCAGCGCCGCGACCGACGGATACGCGATGGTGCTGCGCCGGCGCGCGCGCCGTGCCGCCCACCAGGCGAGCGGCACCGCGGCCAGGAGCAGCAGCCACCAGGCGCTCGAGTCGTGGAAGCCCGTCATCGCGCAGCCTCCTTCGTGCGGCGGTCAGGCTGGGAGGGCGCCGCGGGTTCCGCGGGCCCTTGCTCGGCGCCGGCGGCGACGTCGTCCTCCGCAGGAGCCGTCGACTCCACGAACGCGCGCATCGCGCGCATCGCGGCGGCGCAGGTGTCCTCGGGAGGCCGGGCCGCGGCGAACTTCACCATGTCCGCCGTGCGCAGGAACGCGCCGAGCTCACGCGATCGTTCGCCGGCGAGGTCCGGGTGCGCCGACGCCTCGCGCAGGAACTCCTGCGTGGTGCGGTCCGGCGCGGCGATCGCGAAGCGCCCCTCGATGTACGTGCGCACGATCGTGGAGAGCCGCACGAAGAACCCGTCGACGTCGCCGCGACGGGGCAGGTCGTCGGCATCGAGTCGGTCGAGCTCGCGCCGCGCCCACTCCGCGGGCGGCAGCGGCGGTTGCGGCGGCGGCGACGCGCCGCGAGAGCGCAGCCACCACGTGAAGGCCAGTGCCGCCACGGCCGCGGCGGCGGCCATGGCCCACCAGGTCCATCGGCTCGCCTCGATGTCCACCGGGCCCCGGATGTCCGACGCCAGCTCCGTGAGCGGCATGTCGTCGCCGACGAGCGAGGTGAGGTCCACCGTCACCGCCGGCAGCGTGACCGTGGCCTCGGTCCCGTCAGCCAGCGTGGCCTTGACCTCCATCGCCGGCACCTCGACGGGGCCCGCGTCCCACGCCACCAGGGTTGCCTGCAGCAGGTCCGTGCCCGCGCCGCGCAGCGGCCGGCCGTCGGGCCGAACGTCGAACGCGCCGAGCGTGCGGTCGAGCACGGGCAGTCGCACGGAGGCTCCCTCCGGCGCGGATGCGGATACCGTCATCGCGATCGGTGCACCCGCCTGCCACGCCGCGGCGTCGATGGTGCGGACCACCTTGAGTCCGCCCGACTCCTCGGCCTGGCGGACCGCACGCTGCGCCGGGCGGCGCTCCGTGTCGCGGTGGTCGATGTCGCGGTGGTCGATGTCGCGGCGCTCCGTGTCGCGGCGCTCGATGTCGCGGTGCGGCGCCGCGGCCGTCCCGCACGCAAGGAGCGCCGCGAGCGCAAGTACCGTCCCGTGCGCCGGCTTCACCGTGCCCTCCGGGCGCCGCGGCGGCGGAAGAAGGACGTGAGCGGTTCCACGAAGTCGCCCCCCGTCTCCACGCGGATCGCCTCGCTGCCGAGGCGGCGGAGCGTGTCCTCGAGGAGCGCGTCGTCGGCCGACGCCAGGCGCGCGAACCGCTCGCGCACCGCGCGCGACGACAGGTCCACCGTCGCCAGCTCGCCGGTCTCCTCGTCCTCGAACTCGGCGAGTCCGACGGGCGGCAGCTCGCGCTCGCGGCGGTCGCGCACCACCACGGGGATCACGTCATGGCGCATGCGCGCGATGCGCAGCGCGTCCTCCCACGGCTCGCGCCCGTCGGCCAGCACGCCGGGCGAGCGCCAGTCGCTCACCACGAACACCACCGCGCGCCGGCTGAGGGCGCGCGTGGCCTGCTCCACGGCGGCGCCGATGTCGGTGCCGCGGTGCGCGGGCCGGAAGGCGAGCAGGTCGCGCACGATCCGCAGCACGTGGCGCGGTCCCTTTCGAGGCGGCACCACCAGCTCCACGCGATCGGTGAAGCCGATCAGTCCCACGCGGTCGTTCGAGCGGATCGCGCTGAAGGCGAGCGTCGCCGCGATCTCCGCGGCCAGCTCGCGCTTCAGCTGCGCGTTGGTGCCGAAGCCGAGCGAGCCGCTGAGGTCGACCACGAGCATCACGGTCAGCTCGCGCTCCTCGCGGAAGAGCTTCACGTGCGGGAAGCCCGTGCGCGCGCTCACGTTCCAGTCGATGGAACGCACGTCGTCGCCGTACTGGTACGGGCGGACCTCCTCGAACTCCATGCCGCGCCCCTTGAAGGCGGAGCGGAACTGCCCGGCCAGCACGTCGCTCACGAGGTGCGACGTGCGGATCTCGATGCGGCGGACCTTGCGGAGGAGCTCGGTCGTCTGCATGGCTCTCAGGGCACCGGCACGTGCTCGAGGAGGGCGCGGACCACGTCGTCGGAGGACTTCTCGAGCGCCTCGGCCTCGTAGCTCAGGCCGAGTCGGTGGCGCATGACGGCGGGGGCCACGTCCTTCACGTCCTGCGGCACCACGAACCCGCGGCCATCGAGGAACGCCTTGGCGCGCGCGGCCTGGGCGAGCGCGATGGTGGCGCGCGGCGAGGCGCCGTACTGCACGAGGTCCTTCACCGGCACCTTGAAGGCGCCCGGATCGCGGCTCGCGCACACGAGCGACACGATGTAGTCCTTGATGCTGTCGTCGACGTGGATCGCGTCGACCACCTCGCGCGCGGTGCGGATCTGCGCCGGGTCCATCACCGGGCGCACCTGCACCCTCGCGGTGGTCTTCGACATGCGGTCGAGGATCTGCCGCTCCTCGGTGCGCGTCGGGTAGGTGATGACGAGCTTCAGCAGGAACCTGTCGACCTGCGCCTCGGGCAGCGGGTAGGTGCCTTCCTGCTCGATCGGGTTCTGCGTGGCGAGCACCAGGAACGGGTCGTCCATGCGGAACGTCTCGCCGCCGATCGTCACCTGGCGCTCCTGCATCGCCTCGAGCAGCGCGCTCTGGACCTTGGCGGGGGCGCGGTTGATCTCGTCGGCCAGCACGATGTTGGCGAAGATGGGGCCCTTCTTCACGCTGAACTCGTGCGAGGCCGGGCTGTAGACCATCGTGCCGACGAGGTCCGAGGGCAGGAGGTCGGGCGTGAACTGGATGCGGTGGAAGGTGGTGCGCACCGCGGCCGCGAGCGTCGCCACGGCCGTGGTCTTGGCCAGGCCCGGCACGCCCTCGATGAGCACGTGCCCGTTGCAGAGGAGCCCGATGAGGAGCCCCTCGAGCAATTCGTGCTGGCCCACGATGACGCGGCCGAGTTCCTGCGTGAGCGCGGCGAAGGGCGGGTGCGCCTGCTTCACCTGCTGCTCGATCGCTCCGATGTCCTGCTGGGTGATGGTTGGCATGGTTGGTTCCGGTGGGATGAGAAGGGTAGTTCGCTCACCACCCGTAGGCGTGCACGATGGCCTGCGTCCCCGAACGGCCATGCCCCGCCTCCGCGAGAGCGGCGTAGGTGCGCTCCGCGGCGGCGGCGGTCGGCAGTTCGAGGCCCATCGAGCGCGCCTCGTCGAGCGCGATACGAAGGTCCTTGAGGAAATGTTCGATGAAGAACCCGGGGGAGAAGTCTCCTTTGAGCACCCGGGGGGCCAGGTTTGCCAGCGACCAGCTGGCGGCCGCCCCGCCGCCGACGGATTCGAGGACCTTGGCCGGGTCCAGGCCGCTCCGGCGCGCGTAGGCAAGGGCCTCCGCCAGCCCGAGCATGGTGCCGGCGATCAGGAGCTGGTTGACCATCTTGGTGTGCTGTCCGGCCCCGGCGCCTCCCTGCAGGACGATCGTCTTGCCGAGCCGCTCCAGGAGCGGGCGCGCGGCGGCGAAGGCCGGTTCGGTGCCGCCGCACATGATGGAGAGCGAGGCGTTGCGGGCGCCGACGTCGCCTCCGGAGACGGGGGCATCGAGCGCCTCGGCCCCGCGCGAGGCGCATGCCTCCGCGATGCGGCGGGCGAGGGCGGGACTGCTCGTCGTGAAGTCGATCAGCAGCCGTGGGGCGCGCGCGGCCGAGAGCATGCCGTCCGCGCCGAGGTAGATCGACTCCACGTCCGACGGCAGGCCGACCATCGAGCACGCGACCTCGCAGCGCTCGGCCACCTCGCGCGGGCTCGAGGCCCATTCCGCGCCTGCTTCCAGCAGGTCCCGGGCCCGCTCCTTCGTGCGGCTGAACACCACCAGCGGATGCTCCGCATGGCGAAGGTGCAGTGCCATGGAGCGCCCCATGACGCCAGTTCCGATCCAGCCGATGCGGGAGGAAGCCATCGGAAAAGCCTATCCACGCGCGCGGATCGGTGCCGATAAGCGGACGCGGACGTGGGCTTGCGGCAGTCGGGGGCTCCGCTACACTACGCGGCTCGGCGCAGCGACTTGCGCAAAGGACCATCCATGGCGAACCTCGCTCCTACCAGCACCGTCCACTTCACCGTCAAGGCCATCCCTGCCGAGGCTCGCCGCAAGCAGACCATCCTCCGCCTGATGCGCATGAACTCGGGCGTGCAGGGTGCGCTGAACCGCCTGAAGCGCGAGCGCCTGCGCAGCGGCAACCGCCGCACCGCGCGCGCCGGCCGCATCTGGCTCGCGCGCGAGGAGTGCACGCGCGTGGTGTCCGTCACCAAGGGTGCGAGCTTCACGCTGCGCATGACCCCGCAGATCCTGGCGGACGTCAAGAGCGTCGAGAAGTACCTCGACGCCAAGGTGGCCTGAAACGCGCCCCATGGCGATCTTCCTCGCCGTGTGCGCAGGGCTGGGGCTGTCCGCGGCGTGCGGGCTCCGGGTGTTCCTGCCGCTCTTCATGGCGGCCATCGCCGTCCGTGCAGAGTTCCTCGACGTCGGGCCGCACTTCAGCTGGCTCGGCACCAACACGTCCATCGTGCTCTTCGGCACGGCCACCGTCGTCGAGGTGGTCGGGTTCCTCGTGCCGTGGGTCGACCACGTGCTCGACCTGCTGGCCGCGCCGCTCGCGGCCGCTGCCGGCGCAGTGCTGATGACCAGCCAGCTCGGCACCCTCACCGTCGCGGGTTCCGAGGGAGCGGAGCCGCTCCTGCACCCGGCCATCGCGTGGTCGCTCGGCATCATCGCCGGGGCCACCACGGCCTCGGGCGTGGAGGCCGCGTCGATCGCGGGGCGGCTCTCCAGTTCCGTGCTCACCATCGGATGGCTCAACCCGATCTACGGGATGATCGAGACCGTGTTCGCGTTCGCCATGACGCTGATGGCCCTGGTCGTCCCGATCCTGGCCGGCATCCTGGTCCTGCTCTTCCTCCCCATCCTGCTGCTGGCGGTCTGGCGCATCCTCGTCTGGCGCCGGAAGCAGCGCCAGGCGCACGAGGAGAAGCTGCGGCAGGCCCGCGAGCGCATCGCCTACGCGATGTCCCATCACTCCGAGCGCATGGGCACCGAACGCGTCGGCGGGGCGGCGCCGCACGGCGGCCCGGGCAGCCCGGCCTGAGACGCTCCTGACGCCCGGCCCGCGCGGGCGCGCCCGAGACAGCCATGCCGGACTTCGACCAGATCTGCCGCGACTTCTGCGTGAACCAGAAGCTGGCGCTCAAGATGGACCTGCCCGCGGCGCGCGAGCCGGTGCTCGACCTCTTCGGGCGCCTGCGGAAGGACCTGCCGAGGCTCTCCAGCCTGCAGCGCTACCCCGACGGCGAGGTGGCCCTCGAGAGCGCCGAGGACGAGCGCGACTTCCTCTGGGTGGCCATGCGGCAGGTGTCGCTCAAGAGCGGATGGGTCAACCCCGACACGCTCGACGACGCATACCGGATGCACCGCACCGTGCTGGAGGTGGCGCCGTACTTCCTCTCCATCAGCCCGCTGGACGTCGACCACCTGGAGCTGGTCTACGCATTCGACTTCGACTGCGAGGGCAACCGCGACCAGGCGGTGCTGGATGCGCTGCTGGGCGGGTCGCCGCTGGGTGAGTTCGCGGATTCGTCCACCGACACGGTGCTCGATGCGCAGCCGTTCATCGCGCTGGCGCTCTCGGACGCGCCCGACATGCACGTGTACGTGGAGGTGCGCACGCGCCTGCCGCGCGGCGAGACGGCGGTGTCGCGCGACGGCGCGGATCCGCTGAGCATCATGCTGACCGTGCGACGGACGGGCCCCGTGCGGTCGCTTGCCGACCTGCCCACGCACCTCGCGGCGCTCGCGGGCCACGGCGAGCGCCTCGTCGAGCAGCGCCTGATCCCCCGCGTGCTGCTGCCGCTCAAGGAACGCATCGAGCGCGGCTAGATCCGAGCGGGTTCACTGCGCGATCCACGCGAGCAGGCGCTCGGTGTCGCGCAGGTCGCTCACGGCAAGGTCGGCGCCCGCGGCGCGCAGCGCGTCGATGCCGAAGTGGCCGGTGGCCACGGCCAGGCAGCGCGCGCCGGAGGCATGCGCGCAGTCGATATCCGCGGGCGTGTCGCCGATGATCACCACGCGGTCCCCGGCGATCGGCGTGCCCGTGCGCTCGGCGAACCGGCGCATGGCCACGGGCACCAGCCCGCGGCGGTCCGGCGCGTCGCCGGCCCAGGCGTTGACCAGGAAGAGGTCCGGGTCGATGCCGGCGTGACGCACCTTGAGGCGACCGGTGAACTCGTAGTTGCCCGTGAGCATCCCGAGCGTGAGCGCGGGATGCCCGCGCACGGCATCCACGAGTTCCCGCGTCCCCGGATACCGCTCCACGGTATTGCGCTCCGCCAGCCTGCGCTCGAGGTGCGCGGAGTAGGTGCTCCGGAACCGCTCGTGCGACGCATCGCACGTCGGGTATCCGTGCACCTCGGCCAGGTCGCGCCATATCAGCGTGTCCAGCCGGCCGTGCACCTCGACCTTGGAGAAGTCGGGGTCCACGCCGTGCAGCTCGCGCAGCGCCGAGCTCATGGCATGCACGCCCGCGCTCAGCGAGTGGAGCAGGGTGCCGTCGATGTCGAAGAGGACCAGCATGGCCGCGGGTTCAGCCGACCGAGGCGCAGACCTTGCGCGCCGCATCGGTGAGGTCGGTGGCGGACTGCATGGTGGGGATCTCGGCCCGGGCCGCATCCAGGATGAGCCGCGCCTCGGCGACGTTGGTGCCCTCGAGGCGCACGATCAGCGGCACCTTGAAGCCCACGGACTTGGCCGCCGCCACGATGGCGCGCGCGATGCGGTCGCACTGCATGATGCCGCCGAAGATGTTGACGAGCACGCCCTTCACCCCGGCGTCCGACAGGATGATGCGGAACCCCTCGGTGACCGCCTGCTCGCTGGCGCCGCCGCCCACGTCGAGGAAGTTCGCCGGCTCGCCGCCATGCAGCTTGATGATGTCCATGGTGGACATGGCGAGGCCCGCACCGTTCACGAGGCAGCCGATGTTGCCGTCGAGCGCCACGTAGTTCAGCTCGAACTCGCGTGCGCGCATCTCCGAGGGGTCCTCCTCCGAGGGGTCGAACATGGCACGCAGGTCCGCCTGGCGGAAGAGCGCGTTGTCGTCGAAGTTGAACTTGGCGTCGATGGCGACCACCTCGCCGTCGGGGTGCGCCGCAGAGGCGGGCGTCACCACCAGGGGGTTGATCTCGGCGAGGCTCGCGTCCTTGGCCAGGTACAGGCCCGTCAGCCGCATCATGATGTCCGCCGCCTGGTTGACCTGCTTGCCGCGGAACCCAAGCCGGAACGCCGTGTCGCGCGCCTGGTAGGCGGCGAGCCCCGTCAGCGGGTCGAGGGCCACCTTGACGATGGCATCGGGCCGCGTCGCCGCCACGTGCTCGATCTCCACGCCGCCCTCGGCACTGGCGATGAGCGTGTTGGTCTTGCGGGCGCGGTCCGTGACGATCGCGAGGTAGTACTCCTTCGCGATGTCGACGCCCGCGGCCACGAGCAGCCGGCGCACGTCCAGCCCCTCCGGAGGCGTCTGCGGGCTCACCATGCGGTTGGAGAGCATGAAGGCGGCGGCCTTCTCGGCCTCCGCGGCATCCTTGCACACCTTCACGAACCCGGCCTTGCCGCGGCCGCCCGCATGGACCTGCGCCTTCACGACGACGATCCCCGCGCCGGCCGCGAACAGCCGCCTGGCCTCGGCGGCGGCATCCGCCACCGACTCGACCATCCGTCCGGGGGGAACGGGAATGCCGGCATCGGAAAGCAGCCGGCGGGCCTGGAATTCGTGGATCTTCATGGTCAGCGTCCTTCCCGCGGCGTCGGGCGCAGGGGCCTGGTGCCAGGGGCCGGACAGTGTAGGGCAACGGCCGCCGACGGTGACTACGTGGCGCTGCGGCGCGACGGCAGGACCATGCGGAGGATGGCGTGGCGGGCCTCCCATGCAAGCGGCAGGACGCTGACCACCACGATCCCCAGCACGACCTTGGAGAAGTGGCGCTGCACCCACTCGAGGCTCCCGAGCCAGTAGCCACCGCCGAGCAAGAGCCCCACCCAGAGGACCGCGCCGAACACGTTGTAGAAGAGGAACCGCGAGTAGGTCATCGCACCGATCCCCGCCACGAACGGCGCGAACGTGCGCACGATCGGCACGAAGCGCGCCAGCACCACCGCGCGCCCGCCGTGGCGCTCGAAGAACGCGTGCGTGCGGTCCAGGTGCTCCTTTCGCAGCCAGCGGAAGCGGCCGCTGAAGGCCACCGGCCCGATGGCGCGGCCGACGTGGTAGTTGACGCCGTCGCCGACCACGGCCGCCACGAAGAGCACTGCCGCCATGGTTGCGATGCTCACCGCCGGCTCAGTGCCGCGCTCGACGGCCACGCTCGCCACCGTCGCGCACACGGCGCCGGTGGCGAAGAGCAGGCTGTCGCCCGGGAGGAACGGCGTGACCACCAGGCCCGTCTCCGCGAAGACGATCAGTCCCAGCATGGCATAGGTGGCGCCGCCGCCGAGGGTGGTGACGATCTGCGCCAGGTTCTCGCGCAATTGCCCTGGCTGCGAGACGAGCTGCCAGAGGTCGTGGATGAACTGTTCCATGAAGCAGGAGGGGGCCCAATCGCCGCCGCGGCCCGGGCACTGCCGGGCCGCGGCGAAGGCGAAGCGGACGGGGCGGGATTCGAACCCGCGTTACGAGGCTTTACCCCGTAAACCGGTTTAGCAAACCAGCGCCTTCAGCCACTCGGCCACCCGTCCAGGGTCCGTGGAGAATAGCAGATGGAGGCGCATCACCCGTGTGCGTCGGGCAGTGCCGCGTGCATCGCGTAACGCTCGAGCAGCCCGGTGGGCGCGTCGTAGGCTCCGCCCGGAAGGCCCGCAAGAGAGGGAAGCGCGCCGGTGCAATAGGCCAGCCTTCCTCGCTCGAAGCTCGCCTGCAGGAGAAGCGTCTGCCCCACCGACGCCGTCAGGTGGGTCCACTGGCCGCGCAGCCGGACGTCGAGCTTCACCGGACCGGGGAGCGCCACCGCGCGTCGCTCGGGTCCCCGGATGATGCACGCGCTGACGGTCGGCCGGGCGGGCTCGTCCGACGGGTCCCACGCCAGTTCCAGGTGCAGCACGGCGCTCGAGTAGCCGCGGCCCGGCGCGAGCGCCGACGCGCTGAGGGTCCATGCCACCTCGAGCCGGGCGCCGGACGCAGCCGTGCGCGGAGCGGCCGCAGGGCGGTGCGCCAGGGTCATCGCTCGACCCCCGCTTCGGCGGCGAGCGTGCGGAGGCCGCTTCCATCATGCGACAGGTACCGGCAGGCCATCGCGTCGATCGCACGAACGAAGAGGTCCATGTCGGCCAGCCGGTCGTCGAGGTCCCGGGCCGCACGCGCCGCGGAGCCGTCGCCCGCGGCGGGGACCGCCGCCGCGGCCGCGCGGCACTCGGACACGAGCGCGAGCAGCGGGTCGATCTCGCGCTCCTTGCGGACCCGCATCACCGTCGCGAACAGCGCCAGGGCGTCTCGCTCGGCCACGAAGTAGTCGCGGCGCTCGTCCGGAAGGCTCTCGCGCCGGACGATGCCCCACTCCTCGAGGGTGCGCACCGTCATGGAGGCGTTCCCGCGGCTGATGCCGAGCCGCTGCATGATCTCGTCCGCAGAAACCGGCCGTGCCTCGACGAAGAGCAAGGCGTGCACCTCAGCCATGCTGCGCGGCACGCCCCACGACGACGCCATCTGACTCCAGCGCTCGATGAACCGCCGATGCACCTCGGCGAGCGCCTGCTCGGGCGAGCCGGTGCCGGGGGGCGGGGCATCTGAACGGTCGGCCATGGAGGAAATGTAGGCGCGTTGGCGCCGCGCTGGCCGTCCATTGGGCGGGGCGGCAAGGAAAAGCCCCCGGCGAGTGCCGGGGGCGAGGGTCCAAACGGTCGGGGCGGGCGCCATCACGCCCGCCGCCGCAGGCCGATCACGGGTTGAAGATGTCCACCGTGATCTGCAGGCCGAGCAGGTCGTGCAGGATGCTGAACGTGCCGCTCGGCGACAGCGTGCAGGTGTAGACGCGGGCGTACACGGCCGACCCGCCGGTCGACGTCCCGACGACGTAGTCGTCGAGGCTGCCGATCGGGACGAATCCGCTGACCAGGGCATCGGTGCCGAGGACTATGGTGCCGGCGCTCACCCAGCGCTGCTGCGTGAAGTTGTAGAAGTAGACCACTTCCACGGTCGGCAGCGGGACCGAGACCGCGGACGCCACCTGCATGAGGATCGCCGAGACCGAATCCGGTCCCTGCCGCGACGTCACCGTCAGCTGAACGTCCGTGGTGCCGCCGCTGAGCGGGTAGAAGAGCGGGGCACCGTAACCCTGCCCCGAGTTGCCGGCGCGCCTGCGGGCCGGGCCCAGGCGGAGGAACGCGCCGTCGAGCTGGCGGATGGCGAAGCTGTCGCCCGCCTGCAGCACGCCGGTGATCACGGTGGCGTCGATCGGCGTTCCGCCGAAGGTGTTGGCGACCACGTCGGCGACGGTCGCGCGGCAGTTCGGGAAGCCGCGGATGCGGGCCTGCTCGCCGCCTGGCTCGATGTCGCCCACGAACGGGTCGCCCTGCTCGGGGTAGCCGGGGAAGAACGGGTTGTCGTAGTCCAGCCCGCACTGGGGCTGCACGTTGTTGCGCATCAGCCCGCGGAGCACCGTGGGAGGCAGCGTGGTGCCCCACCAGTTCAGGGCGAGGCTCTGGATGCAAGCGGCCCAGCCCGCGATCTGCGGGGCAGCGGCGCTGGTGCCGTTGAACTGCGACGTGTAGCTGCGGAGCTTGTTCCGCTCGAGCGGATCGTCCACCGGCTGATTGTTGCCGTTGTACAGGTCGCCGTAGCCGATCGACGCGACTCCCGTTCCCCATGCGGACACGTCGACCTCGTTGCCCGGGTTGTCGAGGTCCGTGAAGTTGGAGAAGTTCAGGCGGCAGTAGTTGTTGCCGGGGAACGGACCGGGCACGGAGATGGCGTTGCTGAGCTGCCCCACCTGGAAGCCCGGCCAGCAGGCGCCGACGATCACCGCACCGCTGTCGCTGGTACCGTCGGGGCTGGTGCGCACGGGCGCGGCGTCGTTGCCGGCCGAGCAGCAGCTCAGGATGCCGGCGGAGGAGCCGAGCCGGACCAGTTCGAACACCGCGGGGCTCACCACGATGGTGTTGCCGCCGCCGAAGCCGATCGACATGCTGATGACGTCGCCCTCGGCGAGGTCGATCAGTGCGCTCGTCAGCGCGTTGGGGAGCCGGGTGCCTTCCTCGCGGCTGACGGTGGGGTAGAAGCTCAGGCCTGCGCCCCAGGCGATGCCGGTCACCCCGATGTCGTTGCGCTCGGCACCGATGATGCCGAGGCACGCGGTGCCGTGGTTGGGGTCGAGCGGGTCCTCGATGATGAGGACCTGCGTCTGGCCTTCCTCCGCGTACACCTTGTTGACGATGTCCTCGTGGTTCACGTAGGCGGAGAACTCGATCACCGCCACGCGGGAGCGCTGGCCGAAGGCACGCGTGATGGGATTGATGCCAAGCTGCGTCACCAGCGTCGAGTAGCCCTCGAAGTCGAAGCCGCCGCCTCGGTAGCCCGAGTTGATGGTGGCGAAGGTGCCGAGGTTGGAGTCAACGTTCACTCGCGTCGGATCCGGGGTGACCTCGGTGTTCACCGAGGGCGAGATCACGGGGTAGGTGACGCCCGCGGGCAGCGTCGTGAAGGGGCCGAGCACCGGTCGACCGGAGGTGTAGTTCTGGTAGCCGCGGGCGTCGCCGGAGGTGGCGGACAGGCCCGCGGTGAGCAGCGGGCTGACGGGCGAAGCGGGCGGGAAGGCCGTCGGGTCGAGCGACTGCCCGGTGCACGGCGAAGGGGACAGGGTTCCCACCGGCGCGTTGTTGGCCAGCGCCGTGCAGTCGGCGTCCCAGGCGATGTTGCAGCAGGTCGGGTCGGTGCGGCAGACGTAGACGCAGCAGGAGACCTGGTTGCAGCCGCCAAAGCCGTGCTCGGAGAAGCAGCCCGCCGAGATGGCGAGGAACGCGCCCTCGAGGCTCGGGTCCGGCAGCGCCGCCTGCGGCACGTCGGTGGTCGGATCGGCCTCGTCCTCGATGTCGGGGTTCGGGTACTGGACGTACTCGAGCGTTCCGGAGACGAACGGCGCGCCGGTCACGGGGTCCGGCCCGGCGTCGTAGGTGAGGAGCTGGCCGGGGAGCGGGGCGTAGCCGCCCGGCACGATGATGGTCTCCGCGGCGCCGTACACCAGCACCGCGGTCTCGGCCGGGTCGATGGGGCCGCGCATCGCGAAGCAGGGGTCGTACTTGTAGAGGAGCGGAATGGAGCTGGGGCCAAGCGGCAGGTTCTGCCCCTGGATGGGCGCGACGGTGTCGTACACCGTGCTTTGGCAGAGGATGTTGGCATAGGTGGCGCAGAGGGCGTCCCAGCCGGTCGGGTTGGCTACGTCGTCACAGTTGGGAAGGATGTCCGCGACGAGGTCGCAGCACGGCGTGTTGTTGCAGCCGTAGCGGCAGGTCGGCAGCGCGCCGTTGGGGTCGTTGCAGCCGGCCACGTCGTTGCAGCCGTTGCCGCCGCCGAGCGTCGAGCAGCGGGAATCGGGCGACGCGGTGTAGCAGTTGCTCACGCCGGGGCCGTTGCCGGGGCCGTACTGGCCGCAGCCGTCCTGCTCGGCGTTGTTGCCGGTGCCGTCGAGGATCGGGTCGCGCTCGATCTCCACCCATTCCACGATGTCGAGGTCGTTGAGCGCCCGCGCGGCATCGAGCAGGCGCTCGGGCTGCACGTCGACATACATCATGCCCGCGAGGTCCGGCTGCGCGGTGCCGCTGTAGCGCTCGGCGCGCCGCTCGAGCTCCCGCAGCTGCTCGGGCGACTTGCGCAGCATCTGGCGGATGGAGCCGCCGAAGGTCTTGACGAGGTCGGTGGCCTGCTGCACCGCCGCGGCGTTGGAGGACCGGAGGGTCTCGCCGGGCACCAGCTCCGCGCGCATCTTGAGGCTGTCGCGGAACTTGACGCCCAGCTTGCCGTTCCACTGCGGACGGCCCGTGGTGGGGTTGACCGGCAGTTCGATGTCCTTGGACGCCGGCTTCGTGAGGAGCTTGCGCGGCGAGAGGGGCAGGTTCGAGGGGCCCGAACTGGTCGGTGCCCGCTCGGCGGTGCCCGCGGGGGCTGTCCCGAGGGTCGGGCGCGGGGCGCCTCGCTCCGGCATGATCGGGGCGGCGGCGAGGAGGGTGGTCACGATGCCAGCGGCGCAGGCCGTCGAGGCAAGGCGGATCAGCATGGGTCAACTCTCCGCCCGGTGCCGAGGCACCGAGCTCTGTCACAGGTCACACCGATGGCCGATCCGCTGGAGGCACCTCAAGGGGGCCGGCCGAAAGTCCATACGCAAATTACCCGACCCCTGATGCAGCGGCAAGCCCAACGGGGTTCATGAGGCGGGATTCGGGGGTCGGGCGTGCCTAGGCGCCGACCCAGACGGCGGTTCCCGGGCCCTTCGGCGTGGCTGCGGTTCCCAGCACCCGGTGCCCGATGTCGCGGCGGAAGAAGGCGCCCTCGAAACGGATCCGGCGAGCCGCCTCGTTGGCGACGACCTGCGCCCGGGCGAGGTCGCCCGCCAGCGCCGTCACGCCGAAGACCCGCCCTCCTGCGGTCACCAACGCGCCATCGGGGTTGATCGCGGTCCCGGCGTGGAAGACGATCACTTCCTCGCCCGGCCCGGCGGCCCTTGCGGCATCTTCCACCCCCTCGATCGGCCGTCCGGCGGTGACTTTCCCGGGGTAGCCCCCGCTGCACACCACCACGCAGCACGCGGCACGGGGGTCGAACGACACCTCCGCGGCATCGAGTTCGCCGCCCGCAGTCTTCCAGAGGATGTCCACGAGGTCGCCTTGCAGGCGCGCCATGAGCGGCTGCGTCTCGGGGTCGCCGAAGCGGGTGTTGAACTCCAGCACCTTCGGCCCGCCCGCGGTCAGCATCATGCCTGCGTACAGCACACCCCGGAACTCGATGCCGTCGCGGCGGAGCGCGTCGACGGTCGGGACGAGCACCTCACGGCTGATCTCGCCCATCACGGTCTCCGAGGCAAGCGGCGTGGGGCAGTACGAACCCATGCCGCCCGTGTTGGGCCCGGTGTCCCCTTCGCCGACCTGCTTGTGGTCCTGGCACGGGTCGAGCACCGTGATGGTCCGGCCATCCACGAGCGCAAGCACGCTCATCTCCTGGCCCACGAGTCGCTCCTCCACAACCACCGCCGCGCCGGCGTTGCCGAACTCGCGCAGGCGCATG
Source organism: Planctomycetota bacterium (assembly GCA_016873255.1). Lineage (GTDB taxonomy): Bacteria > Planctomycetota > Phycisphaerae > Phycisphaerales > SM1A02 > UBA966. Next base: position 82,760 of record VGXR01000001.1, on the reverse strand, counting down.
ATTCGCTCGAGCGCCGCCAGCGCCTCGTCGCGGTCGGCGCAGACCACGACTCCCTTGCCGGCGCACAGGCCCGTGGCCTTGATCACGAGCGGCACGTCGCGGGCTTCGACGAAGGCGCGCGCCTGCTCGTAGTTGCTGAAGCTCCGGCCGTCCGCGGTGGGAACGCTCGCCTGCTTCATCATGCCCTTGGCGAACGCCTTGTCGAATTCCAGGCGCGCGGCATCGCGGACCGGGCCGAAGATGCGGCGGCCCGGCGCGGCGAGGTCGTCGACGATCCCGTCGGCGAGCGGGCCTTCCGGCCCGACCACCACGAGGTGCACGTCGTTGCGATCGAGCCACGACTTGAGGAAGAAGCGCTCGCGGGGCGTGAGCGGCGCGTCGCAGGGCGTGCCCAGCGCGCGGATGCCCGCGTTGGCGTCGGGCTGCACCCAGAGCGTGCCGAGCCGGGGCGACTGGCGCAGCTTCCAGGCCAGCGCATGCTCGCGCCCGCCGGTGCCGAGGAGGAGGACGTTGCAGGGGTTCGGCGTGTCGTGCATGTGGGGCGGGCCGGCGCGTGCCGGAACGGGCCGAGTCTAGCGGAGTTTCTGCTACCCTCCGCGTCCCGCAGAGCGGCCGGCCCGCGCGCGGAAGCACCCCGATCCGGAGACCTGCCCGATGCGTCCCGCACGCGCCCTTGCCGTCGCCGCCCTCGCCGTCGCCATCCTCCCTGGCCTTGTCCGCGCCGACGACCCCGGCGCCGTGGATGCGCTCAACGCGCCGTCCAAGGTGGTCCAGGACAAGAGCAAGAGCTGGAAGGGGCTGTTCGACGCCTACGTGGCCATGACCGCGCCGCCGCAGAAGGTCGGCGCGGACTTCAACGTGCTCTCCGTGTGGCCCGGGATGAAGGGCTGGGCCGAGGTCAGCGCCTGGGCGGCCGCCAACCCCGGCATGGGGGCGGCGCTCCTCGAGGCGCAGGGCAAGGTGACCTTCGCGCTGCCGTACGGGCGCTCGAACGTCCCGCCCGGCTACGTGGAGAAGGGCGTCTACCTGTCGATCGGCGACGGCCTGTCGGTGCACAAGGCCGAGGCCGGCTACCTGAAGGCCCTTGCCACCATCGACGCCTGGGTGGCCGCCGAGATGTACCGCCTCGGCGAGGAGAAGAAGTTCGACGAGGCCTTCTCGCTCGGCGTGGCCGCGCTCCGCGTCCTGCGCCAGGTGGCCGACCAGCACCTCCTCGAGGAGAAGGCCTTCGCCATGCAGGCCATGTGCGACGTGGCCAGCCTGCAGCGCGACGTGCTGCAGACGTTCCTCGACCAGGTGCCCGCCGCCGTGGCGCGCAAGTACGCGCTCACGGGCTACTCGCAGATCCGCGGCTCCGACGGCGAGCGCCTGCGCCGCCTGGAGATGCCCGAGGGCGACCGCGTGCTGGCCGAGGCGCTCATCGCGCAGCTCTTCGATGCGCAGGGCCAGGCCGACGCCGCGAAGTTCGTGCCCACGCTCTCTGAGCTGCAGGCCTCCCGCGAGCCGCTCTCGCGCTTCGGCGCCGCGCGCCGCTGGGCCGAGATCGCCGAGGTGCACGGCTCGCTCGATGCCACCCGCATCCGCCTCACGAGCATCTACGACGACTGGTGGCGCCGCTGGCGCGCGCGCTACTACGACACCATCCTCGACAACCCGACGGTGATCAGCCGCACCAACAAGATGCGCTACGCGATGGTGCTTGCCATGGGCGGCGACCTGGAGCGGCTCTTCGCGCTGCGCCAGCGGCTGAACGCCGAGCTGAACGGGACCGTGCTCGCCTTCGGCGTGGCTGCGTACTACCGCGACAGCGGCGAGTGGCCGGGCGGCGTGGACCGCACCTACGGCGTCTCCACCCCGAAGCGCTTCGATGCCGATCCGTGGGACCCGCAGTTCGGGCGCTGGCAGTACGAGAAGCTCTCCGCGCCCAAGGGCGTGGACACCGAGAGCGGTCGCGTCGAGGTGCCGGGCTGCATCATCTACGCGCGCGGCGTCGACAAGCAGGATGGCGGTGCCAGCAAGGTGACCGGCGACGGGCTCACGGGCGACTTCGTGGCCTGGCCATCGCTGCGCGTGCTTGCGCGCGGCGGCAAGTGACGGTGCGCGTCGCGCCCCGCGGCATCCCCGCGCAACCGGCCGCCCCAACCCCGAGAGGAACCCCATGAGTGACCGTTCGACCGAGCAGGTGGTGATCGTCGGCTCCGGCCCCGCCGGCTGGACCGCCGCCATCTATGCCGCACGCGCCAACCTGAAGCCCGTCGTCTACGTGGGCGTGCCCGCCACCAACCCCGCGCCGGTGCTGCCGGGCGGCCAGCTGATGCTCACCACCGAGGTGGAGAACTACCCCGGCTTCCCGCACGGCGTGACCGGGCCCGAGATGATGGCGAAGTTCCGCGAGCAGGCCGAGCGCTTCGGCACGCGGGTGGTGGATGCCAACATCGACCGCTGCGACTTCTCGAGGCGCCCGTTCGCGCTGACGGATTCGGACGGCAAGGTCGTGCATGCGCAGGGCGTGATCATCTCGACCGGCGCCACCGCCAACTGGCTCGGGCACCCGAACGAGCTGCGCCTGGCGACGAACGGCGGCGGCGTGAGCGCGTGCGCGGTGTGCGACGGCGCGCTGCCCGCCTACCGCAACCAGCCGCTCGCGGTGGTGGGCGGCGGCGACACCGCGATGGAGGAGACGAGCTACCTCACCAAGTTCGCGAGCAGGGTCTACGTGATCCACCGCCGCGACACGCTGCGCGCGAGCAAGAGCATGCAGGACCGCGTGCTCTCGAACCCCAAGGTCGAGATGGTGTGGAACAGCGCCGTCGAGGACGTGGTGGGCGACAAGCACCTCGAGGCCGTCGTGGTCAAGGACGTGAACACCGGGGCCACGCGCCGGCTCGACGTGAAGGGCCTCTTCATCGCGATCGGCCACTCACCGGCCACGAAGTTCCTGCAGGGCTCGGGCATCGAGTTCGACGAGAAGGGCTACGTGCTCCTGCGCACGCGCAGCTCGAACACCAACATCCCCGGCGTCTTCGCCGCGGGTGACGTGGCCGACCAGCACTACCGCCAGGCGGTCACCGCGAGCGGCATGGGCTGCCAGGCAGCGATCGACTGCGAGCGCTGGCTCGCCGAGCAGGGCATCCACTGATGGCGGGCACGCTCGGCGCCAAGGAGCGGTGGGTGGCCACCGGGTCCATCGTGGCGCTGGTCGCGGGCATGTTCGTCGGCGAGGTGCTGCACCGGCAGGGCGCGTCGGGCACGGTTGCGGGCTTCGGCGTCGCCGGTGACCTGATGCTGGTGCGCCCGCTCATGATGCTGGTGCTGCCGCTGATCTTCACGAGCGTTGTCGCGGGCATCACCTCCCTCGGCGACCCGTCGCGGCTCGGGAGGCTCGGGCTGGCGACGAGCGGCTACTTCCTGGCCACCATGCTGGTCGCGGCTGCGCTCGGCGCGATGCTCGTGACGATGGTCGGGCCGGGGCTCGGGCTGGCGCCGGATGACGTGTCGGCGCTGAAGGCAAGCGGCATCGAGCGCTTCGAGGCGGCGCCCAAGCTGACGCAGGCCGCGGCCGCGGGCGAGCAGGGGCTCGGCGCGGCGTGGCTCCAGATCGCCCGGCAGATGCTGCCTTCCAACCCGTTCGCGGCGATGGCCGAGGGACAGCCGCTCGGGATGATCGTGTTCGCGATCGTGCTCGGCGTGGCGCTCGCGCTGTGCGGCGAGGTGGGCGATCCCGCGGTGCGCGTCCTCAACGGGCTGAACGAGGCGCTGCTGCGCGCCGTCGGGTGGATCCTCTGGATCATCCCGGTGGGCGCGTTCCTCCTCGTGAGCGCGAGCGTCGGCAAGGTGGGGCTGGTTGAGCTGCTCGGGCCGCTTGGCCTGTACATGGCCGTGGTGATCGGCGGGCTGGTGGCGCACATGTTCATCGTGCTGCCGGCGTTCCAGCTGGTGCTCGGCGGCGGCAACCCGTACCGATTCATGTGGGCCATGCGCGAGCCGCTCGCGACGGCGTTCGCGACGGCGAGCTCGAGCGCGACGCTCCCGGTCACCATCCGCGCGTGCGAGAACGAGGGCGGCTGCTCGCAGCGCGCCACGCGATTCTGCGCGCCGCTCGGCGCGACGCTGAACATGGACGGCACCGCGCTCTACGAGGCGGTGGCGGTGGTGTTCCTCTTCCAGCTCTACGGCGTGCAGCTGAGCTTCGGCGAACTGGCCGTGGTGGTGGCCACCGCGACGCTCGCGGCCGTCGGCGCGGCCGGCATCCCGAGCGCGGGGCTCGTGACGATGGTGATCGTGATCACCGCGGTCAACGCCTCGCTCGGCAGCGAGAAGCTGCCCGTCGGCGCGATGGGCATCGTGATCGGCGTCGACCGCCTGCTCGACATGTGCCGCACCACGGTCAACGTGTGGGGCGACATGGGCGCGGCGCGCGTGATGACGCGCCTCGCGCCGGACTGAGACTGCGTCCGGGGTAGCCCCGCACTTCTTCATCGGGACGCGATGATCCGGCGTGGCTCGCGCCGCGGAAATTGGTCCTTGAGGAACGGGACGAACCTACTTCTCGATCATCGTCACCCGCATCCCGCAGTCCTCGATCTGCTGCGGGTCGATCGGGCCGGGGGCGTCGATCATCAGGTCGCCGCCGGACTGCGTCTTGGGGAACGCGATCACGTCGCGGATGTTCTCGGTGCCGACGAGGTGCATCACCAGGCGGTCGAGGCCGAAGGCGATGCCGCCGTGCGGCGGGGCGCCGTGGCGCAGCGCGCTCAGGAGGAAGCCGAACTTCAGCTCGGCGTCCTCCTGCGTGAGGCCGATGAGCTTGAAGACCTTCTCCTGCACGTCCATGCGGTGGATGCGGATGGAGCCGCCGGCGATCTCGCTGCCGTTGACGACGAGGTCGTAGCCCGCGCTGAGGCAGCCGCCGGGGTTCTTCTCGAGCAGGTGGAACTGGTCGGGATTCGGGCTCGTGAACGGGTGGTGCATCGCGACCCAGCGCTTGCCCTCGTCGTCCCAGTCGAACATCGGGAAGTCGACGACCCAGAGGAACCTCCACGCCGCCTCGTCCACCATGCCGAGGTCGCGGCCGACCTTCAGGCGCAGCTCGCCGAGCGCCTTGGTGGCCGTGTCCCAGTGGTCGGCCACGATGAGCACGCTGTCACCGGGCTCGAGGCCGAGCCGCGCCACGAGCGCGTCCTTGAACGGCACGAGGTGCTTGGCGACGCCGGTGTCGAAGCCGTTGGCGGTGAACTTGGCCACCGCCACGCCGCCCACCCTGAACTGCTTGACGAACTCGGTGTAGCCGTCGGTCATCTTGCGCGTGAGCTTCTCGGCGCCGCCGGGGACGCGGATCGCCTTCACGCAGCCGTTGCGGCCTGCGCGGCACTTGGCGAGCGCCTGCTGGAACACCTGGAACTCGCTGGCCTTCACGATGTCGGAGACGTCGCGGATCTCGAGCGGGTTGCGCAGGTCGGGGCGGTCGATGCCGAAGCGGTCCATCGCCTCCTGCCAGGTCATGCGCTGGATCTCGCCGATGTCGTGGCCGAGCACCTCCTTCCAGACGGCGCGCGCGAAGCCGCCCATCATGGCCATGACGTCCTCGCGGTCGACGAAGCTCATCTCCAGGTCGATCTGGCTGAACTCGGCCTGCCGGTCGGCGCGCGGGTCCTCGTCGCGCAGGCACTTGCAGATCTGGATGTACCGGTCGAAGCCGGCCACCATCAGGATCTGCTTGAAGAGCTGCGGGCTCTGGGGCAGGGCGTACCACTGGCCCTGGTGCAGGCGCGCGGGCACGATGAAGTCGCGCGCGCCCTCGGGCGTGCTCTTGATGAGGAGGGGCGTCTCGATCTCGGCGAAGCCGTTCTGCGCGAAGTAGTCGCGCGCGAGCTTCGTCACCTTGCTGCGCGTTCGCAGGATGTGCTGCATGCGCGGGCGGCGCAGGTCGATGTAGCGGTACTTGAGGCGCGTCTCCTCGCCGATCCTCTCCGCCTCGTGCTCGTCGGGGAGGATCGGCGGCGCCTCGGCCTTGTTGAAGACCTCGAGCTCCTCGGCCACCAGCTCCACCTCTCCGGTGGCGAGCTTCGGGTTCGGGTCGCCGGCGCGCTTGCGCAGCGTGCCGCGGACGCCGATCACGTCCTCGCGCCTCAGCGCGCGCGCGGCGCTCACCACCTCGGGATGCCCGGCCTCGAGGTCGAACACCACCTGGCACAGGCCGTCGCGGTCGCGCAGGTCGATGAACAGCAGGCCGCGACCCTGGTCGCGGTAGGTGTTCACCCATCCGTTGAGGGCGACGGTGGTGCCGGCATCGGTGGCGCGGGGCTGGCCGCAGGTGTGCGTGCGCTTGATCATGGGGAAGGGGGCGCAGGATACGGAAATCCGGCCCCCCGAAACCCGGCCCGGTGAACCGGGTCGATTTTCCTATCCTCCCGCCGTGCCCACCGTCCTCGTCACCGCGTTCGAGCCCTCCGGCGACGCCCACGCGGCGCCGCTCGTGCGTGCGCTGCGCGGGCGGGCGCCGGACGTGCGCGTGGTGGGGTGGGGCGGCCCGCGCATGCGCGAGGCCGGGTGCGAGCTCGTCGGCGAGACCGCGCGCGACGGCGCGATGACGCTCGTCGGGCTGAAGAAGATCCTCGAGGTGCGGCGCATCGTGCACGAGATCCGCGCATGGGTCGCCTCGAACCCGGTCGACGTGCACGTGCCCGTCGACAGCCCCGCCGCCAACTGGCACATCGCCTGGTGGATGAAGGAGCGCGGCCGCGGCCCCGCCGGCGGATCGCGCGTGGTGAACCTGGTCGCGCCGCAGCTCTGGGCGTGGGCGCCGTGGCGCATCCGCAAGTGGCGCCGCACGAGCGATGCCATCCTCTGCCTGCTCCCCTTCGAGGAGGCGTGGTTCCGAGCGCGCGGCGTGCGCGCCCAGTTCGTCGGGCACCCGGTGCTCAGCCGCCCCATCGACTCGGGTGCGGCGGCCCGCGCCGCCCGGTTCCCGCAGGGCACCCAGCGGCTCCTCCTCCTTCCCGGAAGCCGCTCCAGCGAGGTGCGCGCCAACATGCCGCACATGCTCGACGCGTTCCGCGCCGTGTCGCGCGGGCGGCCGGGGCTGGTTGGCCTGGTGATGGCCGCGAACGAGCCGCTCGTCCCGCTCGTGCGCGCCGGCGCGCGCCGCGGTCGCTGGCCGGTGGGCCTGCACGTGGCGCACGGCGACCCGGACGCCGCGATCGCCTGGTGCGACTGCGCGCTCAACGTGAGCGGCACCGTGAGCCTCGACCTTGCGCACCAGCGCAAGCCGATGGTGGCCGTCTACTGGACCGGGTTCACGAAGGTCGTCGGCGGTTCCGTGCTGCTCACCATGCCCAACCGGCTGCTCCCGAACATCGTGGCCGGCCGGCGGATCGTGCCGGAATTCGTGCCGTGGGCCGGCAGCAACGGCCCCGTGGTGCGCGCGCTCGCGCGCTACCTCGACGAGCCGCGCGCCCGGGAGCGCACCGCCCGCGACCTCGACGCCGTGGCGCGCCTCTTCGAAGGACACGACCCCGGCCGCGAGGCTGCCGGGGTCGTGCTCGGGTTCCTGGATCGCTGATGCGCCGTCACGGTCACGGGCCGAGGCCCGCTGCCGTCACGGTCGCCTGCATCACTTGATGGGCTCGTAGCTGAACGTCTGGCCGCCGATCACGCCCTCGAGCATGAGGCCGCCGCCGCCGAAGGTGAGCACCATCACGCCGTCCTTGTAGTCGTTGGCCGCGCTGGCGCTCGCCGTGCCCGCGGTGGCGCTGCCGCCCGCCTGGAACGCCGTCTCGCCGCGCTTGAACTTCTCGAAGGCCGCCTTGTTCTCGAAGAAGAGCACCTCGGAGAAGCTCTGGCCGCCGACCTGCGCGCCGAGCGTGCCACCGCCGACCGAGCTGCGGGCCACGAGCGAGCCGCCCTCGTACACCAGGCCCTTGCCCTCGAAGCCGCCGACGATCAGCCCGCCCTTGCCGACCGATGGGTATACGGCGTAGGCGTAGGCCTTCTTGAACAGGTCGGCCTTGGCCGGGTACTTGTCCTTGCAGGTCTCGATGGCCGAGGCCACGTCGGTCTTCAGGATCTTCACCTGCTCGTCGGGCGGAAGGCTCGAGCTCGGTCCGCAGGCGACCGGGAGCGAGCAGAGGGCGAGACTGAGGGCAGCGGTAATGGAAGTGTTCTTCATGGAGCGGGGAGGATACCCTCGGCCGCCCGCGCGCGGGGCGGGGAAGAATCCCCGATGGCTATGATCCGGCCCATGATTCGCCCGATCGCCGCCGTGACTTCCGCGTTGGCCTGCCTCACGCTGGCGCTCGCCGCCGCGCCCGCCCCGCAGGACGGGGCCAAGACCCTGAAGGTCTTCAGCAGCCTCCCGCGCACCGGAAGCGCCAACAGCCAGACGACGAGCATCGTCAACGGCATCAAAATGGCCATCGAGGAGCGCGGCGGGCAGGTTGACGGGTGGACGATCGCCTACGAGGACCTCGACGACGCCAGCCCGCAGAAGGGCAACTGGGACCAGAACCTCGAGGCCGCCAACGCCAACAAGGCCGCGAAGGACCCCGCCTGCGTGGGCTACATCGGCACCTATAACTCGGGCGCCGCCAAGATCGCCATGCCCATCCTCAACAAGGCGGGCGTGGTGATGGTGAGCCCCGGCAACACCTACCCGGGCCTGACCAAGCCGGGCGCGGGCGAGCCGAACGAGCCCAAGATCTACCGCCCCTCTGGCAAGGTCAGCTACTTCCGCGTGGTGCCCACCGACGACATCCAGGGTGCGGTGGCCTGCGAGTTCTGCGTGCAGGACCTGAAGGCGAAGAAGGCGTTCGTGCTGCACGACCGCGAGCTCTACGGCAAGGGCATCGCCGACGTCTTCAAGAAGAGCGCCGCGGCGTCCGGCCTCGAGGTGGCGGGCTTCGAGGGCGTCGACCCGAAGGCTTCCAACTACCGCTCGCTCGTCACCAAGATCCGCTCCACCGGCGCCGACGTGGTCTTCTACGGAGGCACCACGCAGAACAACGCCGCGCAGATCCTCAAGGACCTGCGCTCGGGCGGCTGCAAGGCACCGTTCGTCTCGCCCGACGGCACGTTCGAGAAGGCCTACATCGAGGCGGCCGGCAAGGACGCGATGAGCCCCGAGGCAGGCCCCGTGTTCATCACCTTCGGCGGCCTTCCCTCCGAGAAGCTGACCGGGCTGGGCGCGGAGTTCGTGAAGAAGTACCAGGCGAAGCACGGCGAGATCCCCGAGGCCTACGCGGTCTATGGCTACGAGGCCTGCCGCGTGCTGCTTGACGCCATCGACCGCGCCGACGCCAAGGACCGCGCCGCGATCCTCGCGGCCGTCGCCGCCACCAAGGACTTCCGCGGCGCACTCGGCACCTGGAGCTTCGACGAGAACGGCGACACCACCCACCGCACCATGAGCGTCAACACCGTCAAGGACGGCGAGTTCTCGTTCGTGAAGGCCGTCGACAGCGGGGCTGGCAAGGCCAAGTGATGCTGCGGGCCGTCGCGGCCGCGGAGCAGCTGGCGATCCTCGCGCTCGCGCGCGCGGACGGGGTGCCCTCGTTCGCCGCCGACGGGACGCTCAGCACGTGGGAGGTGCTTTCGCAGCAGCTGGTGACCGGGCTCTCCAACGGCATGATCATCGCGCTGATCGCCATCGGCTACACGATGGTGTACGGCATCGTGGAGCTGATCAACTTCGCGCACGGCGACCTGTGCATGCTGGGGGCGTTCTTCGCGCTGACCGCGGTGGGTGCGCTGGGCATGGACGCGTGGGGCGGGGCGGGCGGCACGCTCGGCCTGGTGGCGCTGCTCGCCGCCACGGCCGTCTTCTGCGGCTCGCTCAACTGGACCGTCAACCGGCTCGCGTACCGGCCGCTCCGCAAGGCAAGCAAGCTCAGCCTGCTGGTGGCCGCCATCGGCGCGAGCTTCGTGCTGGTGAACCTGGGCCTCTTCTGGGGCGGCATGCCCATGGAGGTCTTCTCGGGCGGCAACAGCGCGGCCGCGCCGAAGGCGTTCCCCGCGCTCGTCGAGCCCAAGCCCGCGTTCACCGTGGGCGACGTGATCGTGTCGCGCCCCGACGTGCTGGTGCTCTGCGTGACCCTGCCGCTCATGGCGGGCCTCACGTGGCTCGTGCGCTTCACCAAGCTCGGCAAGGCGATGCGCGCGGTGGCGCAGAACCCGACCGCCGCCGCGCTGATGGGGATCGACGTCGAGCGCGTGATCGGCGCTTCCTTCTTCATCGGCGGCTCGCTCGGCGGGTTCGCCGCGGTCGTCTACAGCATCTACAACCAGACGGTCGGGTTCCAGATGGGCTACCGCATGGGCATGGACGCGTTCATCGCGGCCGTGCTCGGGGGCATCGGCAACCTCCCCGGTGCGGTGCTCGGCGGCCTGCTCATCGGCCTGGTGCGCGCGATGAGCGACGGCTACATCGAGGCGCGCTGGACCAACTCCGTGGTCTTCGGCATCCTGATCCTCATCCTCGTGTTCAGGCCCTCGGGCCTGCTCGGGGCCAAGCTGCGGGAGAAGGTCTGATGTCCGCCGCGCGCCGCAATCCGCTCGTGCCTTGGCTGGGCATCGCCGCGCTTGCGGCGTGGCCGCTCGTGGAGCCGTACCTGCCTGCGTGGATGCACCTGGGCGAACCGCTCACCGAGGTCTTCGTCTACGCGATCCTCGGCCTCGGGCTCAACATCCTGACCGGGTTCACCGGGCTCCTCAACCTGGGCGTTGCCGCGTTCGCGGCCATCGGCGCCTACACCTACTCGATCGCCACCTGCGAGATCTACCCGTTCCAGCTCGGCTTCTGGCCCGGCCTGGCGGTGACCGCCGCCGCCGGCGCGCTGGCCGGCTTCCTCCTCGGCGCGCCGACGCTGCGCGTGCGCGGCGATTACCTCGCGATCGTCACGCTCGGCTTCGGCGAGATCGTGAAGGACGTGCTCGTCAACCTCGACACCATCACCAAGGGCACGCAGGGCATCAACCCGGTGCCGCCGCCGTCGCTCCTCGGGACTGCGCTGGAGGCGCGCGGGCAGTACTGGCTGCTGCTTGCCTTCGTGGTGGCCACCTTCGCCGGCGCGCGCGCCCTCGAGCGCAGCCGCGTCGGCCGCGCGTGGATCTCGATCCGCGAGGACGAGCTCGCGAGCCGCGCCATGGGCATCCGCCCCGACCACGCGAAGATGCTCGCCTTCGCCGCGTGCGCCTCGCTCGCGGCGCTCTCGGGCGCGCTCCTGGTGAGCCGGCTCTCGAGCTCGGGGGAGCCGTCCAACTACGGATTCGAGCTCTCGATCGTGGCGCTCTGCATCATCATCGTGGGCGGCATCGGGAGCGTGCGCGGCACGCTGCTCGGCGCGGTGGTGATGGTGGGGATGAACTCGATCGTCCTGGTGCGGCTCTCCGAGGCGCTCAACTCCTCCGGCGCCGACGCCGTGCAGGCAGGCGAGCCCCCGGCAGGGATCGGTGCGGTGTGGCACTTCCTGCGCACCTGGGTGCAGAACGTCTTCCTCAGCCCCACGAACTGGAAGTTCCTCCTCTTCGGGCTCGCGCTCATCCTGATGATGATCTTCCGCCCGCAGGGCATCCTCCCGCCGCTCGCGGTGCACGAGGACCCGCCCGAGGACGAGCCGGGCGCGCCCGGCGCCGGACAGGGGGCGCGGCCATGAGCGCGGTGCCGATCCTCGAGGTGCAGGACGTGACCATGCGCTTCGGCGGCCTCGTGGCCAACGAGCGCGTCAGCCTCGCGGTGCGACCCGGCGAGATCTTCGCCGTCATCGGCCCCAACGGCGCGGGCAAGACCACGCTCTTCAACGCCATCACCGGCATCTACGAGCCCACCGAGGGCGACGTCCTCTTCGAGGGCCGGCCGATCCGCCGCGAGTGGCGCAACGCCGACCGGCTGCGCGGGCTGGCGGTGGGCATGGCGGGCGCCGCGGCCGCGGTGCTCGCGCTCAACGCCAGCGCCCTGTGGGATGCGGCGATCAACGCGCGCTACGTGATGGGCGAGCCGTTCGGCTGGTGGGGCATGGCCGGCGCGGGGCGCGAGGTGCTCGGCGCCGCGGGCCTCTGGCTCACGTGGTTCCCCGCGGCCGTCGGCTTCGCGATCGGCCGGCTCGGCTTCCGCGCCATCTGGAACGCGCAGCGGCGCACCCCCGACCTGGTGGCGCGCGCGGGCATCGCGCGCACGTTCCAGAACATCCGCCTCTTCGGCGAGATGAACCTGGTGGAGAACGTGCTCGTCGGGATGGACCAGCACTTCCGCTCCGGGTTCTTCGCGTGCCTCCTGCGCACGCCCGGCTTCCGCCGCGAGCGCGACCGCATGCGCCGCCGCGCGTTCGAGCTGCTGAAGTTCGTGGAGCTCGCCGATGCCGCGGCCGAGCCCGCGCGCAGCCTCCCGTACGGGCACCAGCGCCGGCTGGAGATCGCGCGCGCGCTGGCGACCCGGCCGCGCCTCATCCTGCTCGACGAGCCCGCGGCGGGCATGAACCCCGCCGAGAGCGCCGACCTCATGCGGCTCATCCGGCGCATCCGCGAGAGCGGCACCACGGTGGTGCTCATCGAGCACGACATGAAGGTGGTCATGGGCATCTCCGACCGGATCGCGGTGCTGCAGTACGGGAAGAAGATCGCCGAGGGCACGCCCGAGGCCATCCGCAGCGATCCCGTGTGCATCGCCGCCTACCTCGGCACGGAGGAGCTCGGATGAGCGCCCCCGCCGGACGGCCGATGCTGCGCGTGCAGGGGCTGAAGTGCTCCTTCGGGCAGGCCGAGGTGCTGCACGGCGTGCACCTCGAGGTGCACCCGGGCGAGATCGTGTCGCTCATCGGTGCCAACGGCGCCGGCAAGTCGACCACGCTGATGTGCATCTCGCGGATCCACCGCTCGCAGGGGCGCATCGAGTTCGACGGCCAGGACATCGGCGCGCTGCCGCCCGAGCAGGTGGTGCGCCGCGGCCTCGCGCAGGTGCCGGAGGGCCGGCGCATCTTCCCGCGCCTCACGGTGCGCGAGAACCTGGAGATGGGCGCCTTCATCCGCAGCGACCGCGACGCCATCGCGCAGGACATGGAGCGCGTGTTCGGCATCTTCCCGATCCTGAAGGAGCGCTCGTCGCAGCAGGGCGGCACGCTCTCGGGCGGCGAGCAGCAGATGCTCGCGATCGGCCGCGCGCTCATGAGCCGCCCGCGCATGCTGATGATGGACGAGCCGTCGATGGGCATCGCGCCGCTCCTCGTCGCCAAGATCTTCGACACGGTTCGCAACGTGCTCCGCGCGCAGGGGATGACCATCCTGCTGGTGGAGCAGAACGCGAACGCCGCCCTGCGGATGAGCGACCGCGCCTACGTGCTCGAGACCGGGAGCGTGGTGCTGGCGGGCACGGGCGAGGAGCTGCTGCGCGACCCGCGCGTGCGCGAGGCGTACCTCGGGCACTGACGCTTTGCGGGGGCAGCACGCCCTCCTACACTTGGGGCTCATGCGCACCTTCGCACTCCGAACCGACCTCGAGCGCCACCGCGTCGGCGACTTCCAGCTGCCGCTGGGGCTGGAGCCCCTGGGCCTGCCCGCGCCGCAGGAGGGCTACACGGTCGAGTTCGTGGAGTCCGACGAGCACGCGCCCGACACCTTCCGGTTCTACGCGGTCACCAGCTTCGAGCGCGTGGCGCCGCTGCTCGAGGACCTCTTCGAGCTGCTTCCCGACGAGGTGTTCCCGCTGGTGGAGGCCGGCAGCAAGGATGCCTTCCGGACCACCGACGTCTTCACGGCGCGCGAGCCGCTGGCCTTCGACGACTTCATGGACGACTGGCGCAGCTACCGCGACGTGATCCTCGAGGACGGCTCCATCGGCGCCGGCGCGCAGGCGGACGAGCCGTACATGGAGGTGTTCGTCGACAGCTGGAAGGGCATCGAGGTGCAGGTGCCCCCCGACCTGCGCGAGGAGGTGGAGCGCGTCCTCGGCCGTCATGGCCTCGAGGAAGTGGTCGCCACCTGGCCGCCCGAGCTCGACGAGCGCCCCGAGCCGCCGCTCGCCGTGCGCGAGATCCTGGTGCTCGACGACGAGCAGTGCCCGGACCTCGACGAGGTGCTGTTCCAGCTGCGCGAGTCGTGGGGCCTCGATCTGGACCTCGACCCCGACGACAACCTCGACGAGGCGGGTCGCTACCTCGGCCGCACGCTCTGGCACGTGGTGGCCGTCGTGGAGAGCGCCGACGAGGACCATCCGCGCGCGGGCTACGCCATGGCGTGGCTCACCGCCGGCAGCCTCGGCGAGGTGCAGCGGATGGTTGAGTCGCGCATCGAGCTGCAGGACGAGTGGCGCTTCGAGGGGCAGTGGTACTCGGCCGACCGCGTGGCCTTCGACGAGCGGCCCGACTCGCTGCAGTCGCTCGCTCCGCGCCGCGGCCGCAGCGAGCTCCACGACTTCCGCATCGAGCCCGCGTAGCGTCAGCCCGCGGCGAACTTCCGCAGGGAGGCACCGACCGCCGGGGTCACCAGGTCGCCGAGCTCCTCGCCCGCGGCCAGGCGCCTGCGCACCTCGGTGCTCGAGCACTCGACCGGCTCGATGGGCAGCGTCCACGACAGCCACTTCGCGGCCCACGCCGGGTCCATGTGCTCGGCGAGCGTCCGCGGCCAGTCGGCGCGCGTGTGCGGGGGGCGCAGCACGACCACGGGTGTGGCGAGGTTCGCAAGCTCCTCCCAGTCCTTCCAGGTGCGGAAGTTGAGCGCTTGGTCGCTGCCCACCACCAGCCGCAGCGGCCCGCGGAGCACGCCGCCCTCCTGCTGCATCCGCAGCACCTCGCGCACGGTGTCGATGGTGAAGCTCGGCCCCTCGCGGTCGAGCTCGATGGTCAGCACCGAGCACCCGGGCAGGTCGCCGAAGGCCAGTTCGCACAGCGCAAGGCGATGCGGGCCGTCCATCACGGGGCCGCCCGCGCGCTGCGGGTTCCTGTGCGCCGGGATCACAAGCACCTGCCGGGCCTCGAGCAGGGCATCCACGCCGCGCGCCACCTCCACGTGACGCCGGTGCGGCGGGTCGAACGAGCCGCCGAAGATGACGATCGGCCGCAGCGAGTCGTCGGGAGCGGGAATGCGCAGGGGCTCGTTCATCTCTTCCGTCATGTCTGGGTTCATCCCTTGCCTCATCGTCTGGTTCGTCTCTTGGGTCATCGCCCGGTGCGCTCCTTCACGTCGGCTGCGTCCACGGCATCGAGCGCCGCGGCCACCGCATTCATGGCCTTCACCGACCGGCTGCCGAGCGCGGCCAGCTCGCCCCCCGAGATGCGGCCGCGGAGGACCGCCCATGCGACCGGCGCAAGCCGCGTCTTCCCGCGCGCATCTGTCCAAGCCGCGATCCCCTCGGGCAGGGAGTGCTCGGCGCCGTCGCTCACACCGCGGACGATCGTCCACGACCATCGTGAGCGCGTCGCGACGCGCGCGAACGCCGCGGACTCGGTGTCCACCACGTCGGCACCGTGGAGTTCGGTGGCGGCGCGCTTCGATTCGAGGGTGGTGAGCGGGGCACCCACCGCGAGGCACCGTGCTGCCGGCAACCCCGTGAGCCGCAGGGGCGGCACGGTGGGCGCTGCGCCCGCCTCGCAGACTTCGACCACCTCGACCGCCGTCCCGGACGCGACCTCCAGGTGCAGCCCGCCGGCAACGCCCGCCAGGACGACCCGTGCGCCCCGCGGGATCACCGACGCCCCCGCCCAGCGCTCCACGCCCGCCGCCCCGGGGCCGCAGCAGTGCAGCGTCCACCTTCGCCTCCGGGCCAGGGCCCGCAGGGCGTTGCGCTCGAATTCCAAGGGGCAAACGAGGTGCATCTCCACGGGGGTTGGGGTATACTCTTCCCCTCGGAAACCGGCCCCATCGTCTAGCCCGGTTCAGGACACATCCCTCTCACGGATGGAACAGGGGTTCGAATCCCCTTGGGGTCACTCCCGCAACCGGCGCCCCGTCCAGGCGCCGGTTTCACAAACAACGCCTGCCGGGGCAGGCTTCGCAGCACCGGCCCCATCGTCTAGCCCGGTTTAGGACACCTCCCTTTCACGGAGGTAACGAGGGTTCGAATCCCTCTGGGGTCACTCCAATCCCGCTGGGGTCATTCCAATCCCTCTGGGGTCACTCCAATCCCGCTGGGGTCATTCCAATCCCGCTGGGGTCATTCCAATCCCGCTGGGGTCATTCCAATCCCGCTGGGGTCATTCCAATCCCTCGGGGGTCCTTCCAATACATATGGGCTCACTTCCGGGCTTCGTTTCCGGTCCTTGGGCGATTGCTGTTTGCTCACGCGCCGTTCGCGCATACCTTTGACCGGTCCCTCTCCGGGGACCTCCACCATGCGCGCCTCCATCGCCTCCGGGCTTGCCCTCGTCATCGCCACCTCCGCCTCCGCCGCCACTCGCTACGTGGACGTCGGCCTGTCCACGGGCACTGGGGACGGCACCAGCTGGGCCAACGCGTACCGAGGGCCCTCGGCGCTGCAGACGGCGCTCGCGGTCGTGGTCGCAGGCGACGAGATCTGGGTGCGCTCGGGCACGTACCTGCCGTCGGCCAACGCGACGCGCACCTCGAGCTTCACCATGAAGACGGGCGTCGCCATCTACGGCGGGTTCGCGGGCACCGAGACCCAGCGCTCGCAGCGCGACTGGCGCACGAACGTGACCGTGCTCTCAGGCGACTTCCTGGGCAACGACAACGGGGCCGCCAACACCGCCGAGAACGCCTACCACGTGGTGGTGGGCACCGGCGCCGGGAACACCGCCATCCTCGACGGCTTCCACGTCCGCGGCGGCAACGCCAACCTCGCGTCGAGCAACTACGACAAGGGCGGCGGCATCTTCGTCTTCTCGGGCGGGGCGCCCACCGTGCGCAACTGCGTGTTCTCGCAGAACCGCTGCACCTTCGGCGGCGGCGCGGGCTACATCTTCAGCGCGCAGGCGACGTTCACCGACTGCGAGTTCAGCGACAACGCCGGCGGCAGCTACGGCGGCGCGTTCGACACCAATGCCGTCACCAGCACGTTCACGCGCTGCGTGTTCCGCAACAACTCCGCGGTGCGCGCGGGCGCGGTGGAGACCTACGGCGGCGGCAACACCACGTACTCCAACTGCCTCTTCGTCGGCAACCGCGCCACGGGTGCGGGCGGCGGGGCGGCGATCTGGATCGGCGTGTCGTCGGCCATCGTGCGCGCGTACAACTGCACGTTCGCCGGCAACCTCGCCACCAGCACCGCGGGCGGCGTGAACACCACCTCGGGCGGCACGCTCAACGCCTACAACTGCATCTTCTGGGGCAACACCGGCCCCGGCGGCGCCACCTCGGCCAACCAGGTGAATGCCGGCGGCGGCACCAACGTCGTCGCGCAGTGCACGGTGCAGGGCGGCTTCACCGGCACGGGCAACCTGGCCACCGATCCGCTCTTCGCGGGCGCGGCCACCGGCGACTACGCGCTGTCGGAGTCGAGCCCCGCCATCGATTCAGGCAACAACACCTACGTGCCCGCCGGCGGCATGGCCACCGACCTCGCAGGCGCGGTCCGCTACTTCAATGCGCCGGGCGTCCCCGACACGGGCGTGGGCTCCGCGCCCATCGTCGACCGCGGCTGCTACGAGTTCGTGGTCGCGGCGCCGCCCTGCCGGGGCGACGTCAACGGCAACGGCACGGTTGACGGCATCGATCTCGGCATCCTGCTCGGCGGCTGGGGCACGCCCTCCGGAGACATCGACGGAAACGGCACGGTCGACGGCATGGACCTCGGGATCCTGCTCGGCAACTGGGGCCCGTGCTGACGGGCCGCCGCGCCCGGGGGGCCGCGCCGAGCGTAGCCTGACCCCGGCATGCCGCAGTCGACCGCCATCACCGTGCGCACCGCCTCCGCCGCGTACGACGTGCTCGTGGGCCGCGGGCTGGTGCGGCAGGTCGCCGTGCAGGTGCACCTGCGCGGCGTTCGCCCGGCCGCGGCCGCGGTGGTGTGCGATTCCGCGGTGGAACCTGCCGCGCGCGTCGTGGCGCAGGAGTTCGAGGCGCAGGGCGCGCGCGCCTGCGTGCTGCCCGTGCGCGCGTCCGAGGCCGGGAAGTCGCTCGAGGCGCTCGGCGACCTCTGCGACCGCATGCTCGCGGCCGGCATCGACCGCGCCGGGACGGTCGTCGCCGTGGGCGGCGGCGTCGTCGGCGACCTCGCCGGCTTCGCCGCGGCCACGTACATGCGCGGCATTCCCTGCGTGCAGGTGCCGACCACGCTCCTTGCGATGGTCGATGCCGCCGTGGGCGGCAAGACCGCGGTCAACGTGGTGCGGGCCGACGGCTCGCTCGCCAAGAACGCGCTCGGCTCGTTCGCGCAGCCGCGCCTGGTGGCATGCGACCCGGACCTGCTCGCGACGCTGCCCGCGCGCGAGCTGCGGTCGGGGCTTGCCGAGTGCGTCAAGCACGCCGTGATCGCGGACCCCGCGCAGCTCGGCTGGATCACCGAGCGCGCCGACCCGATCCTGGCGCACGACCCGGACACGCTCGGGGAGCTGGTGGTGCGCAACGTCCGCATCAAGGCATCGATCGTCGGCGCCGACGAGCGCGAGGACGGGGTGCGCGCGGTGCTGAACCTCGGGCACACGTTCGGGCACGCCATCGAGGCGCTCGCGCACGGCCAGCTCACCCACGGCGAGGCGGTGGCCGTCGGCACCGTGGCCGCGTGCAGGCTGGGCGCATCGGTCGCGGGCTGCGCCGGCGCGGTCGAGGACGCGGTGCGCACCACGCTTGCGCGCGTTGGCCTCCCGGTTCGCCTGCCGGTGGCCCTCCCGCTCGGCGCCCTCATGGACGCCATGGCCAGCGACAAGAAGCGGCGCGCCGGGGAGGCGCGGCTGGTGGTGCCGCACGCGCTCGGAGACGTCCGCGTGCATGCCGGGGTGCCGCCGGAGCGGGTGCGCGAGGCCTGGGCCGCCGTCGGCGCCGCCTGACTTTCAAGGCCGCGCCCGCGCACCGCCGATCCTGCGTGCACGGACGCACGGATGCGAACGATCGCCATCGTCAACCAGAAGGGCGGGTCGGGCAAGACCACGACCGCCATCAACCTGTCGGCCGCCCTCGCGGAGGCCGGCGAGCGGGTGCTGCTCGTGGACATGGACCCGCAGGGCCACTGCGCGGCGGGGCTGGGCGTGCCGGAGTCGCGGATCGAGTTCGGCCTGGCGCAGGCCCTCCTCTGCGAACCCCCGGGCGGCGCCGATCCGCTCGGCTGGCTGTGGGAGGTCTCGCGCGGGCTTCGGCTGGCGCCGTGCACCGTGGCGCTCGCGGGGCTCGAGAGCGCGCGCGGCGGCCTGGCATCGCTCCCGGACCGCGACCGCAGGCTGCAGCGCATGCTCGAGCGCATGGCCCCGTCCTTCGACCGCTGCATCATCGACTGCCCGCCCTCGATCGGCTACCTCGCCTTCAACGCGCTCCGTGCGGCCGACGAGGCGCTGGTGCCGGTGGAGACGGGCTTCTTCGCCCTGCGAGGGGCCGAGCGGCAGCTTGCCACCATCCGGTCGCTCTGCGAGCAGGTGGGCCGGGCGCCCGCCGTGCGCGTGGTGCCCACCCTCCATCGTGACGGCAGCCAGCTCTCGCACGACATCCTCGGGGCGATCGGGCGCAAGTTCGCGGTGCACCAGGCGCCGGAACCCATCCGCGAGCACGAGCTGCTCCGCGAGGCCGCAAGCCATGGCCAGACCGTGGTCGCGTACGCGCCCGGGTCGCCCGCGCACGAGGACTTCCGGCGGCTCGCGGCCTGGATCGCGGCGTCCCCGGCAGCCGTTTCCGATCAATCCGCGGCATCGGCGGGTGGCTCCCATGCCGCACCCGTGTATGTTGCGGAGGCCACCGGCGCGCCCCCCGAGGGGACCGATGGCCTCGCCTTCCCCCGGCTCGCAGGCTCAGGACGCGCGGCGGAGCTCGCGCAGCGCATGCGGACCGGGGGCGTCCCGGCGTCGGGACCCGGCGTTCCTTGAGTGTGCCCGGCGGCTGATGGCCGGGCGGCGCGGCTGCGGAGGCAGCGCGGAGGATCGATGAGTTCGAGCGACGCGTTCGGAAGCCTGGCAGCGCTCTTCACCACCGGCGGCAACGGCGCCTCGCGCGACGGCGCGCCGACGCCTGCCGTTGGAGAGGTGACCGTGGCGCTCGTGGGCAACCTGCCGGTGATGGCAGGGCCGTGGATGTCGCAGTTCGCCGACGAGGTGGCGCGCGGTGCCGGGCCCACGGCGCTGGTGCGCTTCGAGCGCGACGAGGTGACCGTGGAACTCCTGCGTGCCGATGGGCGGCAGGTCCCGCCCGCTGGCCCGGGCGCGCTGGCGCGCTGGCTTCCCCGCGCCGCAAGCGGCGTCCGCCGCTGGGTGCTCTGCGTCCCCGCTGACACCCCGCCCGAGGAGGTGCTGGCGGTGGGGCAGGGCATGGTGCTCCTGACCGGGGCCGACGAGGCTGCGGTGACGGGCGCGTACCTGCGGCTCAAGTACCTCGCGGACCGGGGCATCAACGACGGCGCGCCGGTGTCGCACGTGGGGCTGGTGGTGGTGGGCGCCGCGCCCGAAGCCGCCGCGGCCGCTGCGCAGCGCGTGGCCGATGCGGCCCGCGGGTTCCTTGGGATCGAGGTCGAGGCCCTGGCACCGCTGCAGCGGGTCGGCCGCGTCGAATCGAGTGCGCGCGCGGTGTACGCCGCCGCCGACTGTCCCGACCTGGTGGGCTTCGCCTCCGAGCTTTCGCGCGCACGCGCCGCGGGTTCGTCGCGCTTCGACGCGGCGCCGGTTCCGATGGAGCCCGCCGTCGAGCCGAAGCCCGTCGTGTCGGCGGCACCCGCCCCGGTGCCGGCGCCGGTGGCGCCCGCGATTCCCGCGCCGGCGCCCGTCGCCGCCGACCCCGTCGTCGCGCCCGCGCCTGCGGCACGCCCCGCGCCCGCGGCACGGCCCGCTCCCGCGTATGCGGCGCTGCCCGTGGCGCAGCTTCCCGAGCGCCTCGTCCCGCTTCTGCGCGGGCTGCGGCCGCTGGGCATCGCGTGCCCGGTGGCCCACGAGGTCGAGCTGGCGCTCGACGACGAGCGTCGCATGCACATCGTCGGCCGCGCCGACCAGCTGGCCCGCGTGCGAATTGCCCACACCTGGGCCACGATGCACCGCGAGCTGCTCGGCATGGCATTCCCCGAGCTGAAGGGCGGCTTCGAGGTGCGCGAGCGCATCCTGCTCGGCGACGCGCGCGAGGCGATCACGCTGCACGGCACGGGCGTGCTGCTCGACGTGCTCGTGGTGGCGGAGACGCCGAGCGGCCCGGTCAGCGTGGTGCTGCCGCTGAACGATCCGACGACCGCCGGCTGAGCGCGGCTCGCAGGGTCCGCAGCCAGTTGCCGTGCGCGAAGGCGCGCACGTCTGCGTCGCTGAACCCCGCCTGCGCGAGCGCGGCGGCAAGCGCCGGCAGTTCCTCGGGCCGTCCGCAGCCCGCGGGGCAGTCCGCGGGCAGGAACCCGCCGTCGAAGTCGCTTCCGAGGCCCGTGCGGTGCCGGCCCGCGATGTCCGCCGCGTGCCGCACGTGCGCCACGGCGTCGGCCATGGTGGCGGGCCGGCCCTCGGCCAGGAACTTGCCGTAGAGGTTGAGGCCCACCATGCCGTCGCGGCGCGCGATCTCCGCGACCTGCGCGTCGGTGAGGTGGCGCTCGACGTTCGCCGCCCGCGCGCGCATGTTGGAGTGCGTCGCCACGATGCGCCGGTCGGTGGCCGCGCAGAGCCCGTCGAAGGCCTCGTCGGAGAGGTGGCTCGCATCGTGCAGGATGCCGCAGGCGTCGAGCGCCTGCACGCAGTCGCGCCCTTCCGGCGTGAGCGGGCCGCGCGCCGCGTTGCCGCCGGCGTAGCGCGAGCTCCGCGCCCACGTCAGGCCGACCGCGCGCACCCCGCGCCCGTGCCACCACGCCACCTCGTCGGGCGTGCGGATCGGATCGGCACCCTCCATCAGGATCACGAGCCCCGGTGCCGCGCCCGCGGGCGCCGCGACGCACGCGTCGAGGTCCTGCGCCGACCGCACGATCCGCACGCGCCCGGCGCGCTCGAGCGATTCGTACGCCTCGAGCTGCCGAACGCCCGCGGCGTGGGCGCCCTCGCGGTCGGACGGATCGAGGTAGCCCCAGGGCGTGCTCGCGGCCTCGGGCCCGAGCTCCGTGAAGATCGTCGCGAGCGCGATGCGGACGCCGCCGCGGGCGAGGGCGGGCAGGCTGACGCCGCGTGCTGCGGGATCGGGCGCCTCCGCATCGATCGCCGGGCGCACCAGGTGCAGGTACGCCAGGTCAAGGTGCGCGTCGATCCACCACGTGTCGGCGGGCGGCGGGGAGGTGGTGGGCATCGGCGGGAAGGTACGCTTTGGGGCCCGAATCCATGGTGCCCTCCGCCGCCATCGCCCCGACAGCCGCGCCGCCCGTGACGCCGGCGCCGCTGCGCGCCACGCGCGCGGAGCGCTGGACGTGCGCCGTGCTGGCGGCCGCGGGGCTTGCGGTCCTCGGCGTGGCCGCGTGGCTCGACCCGTCGCCGGACGGCGTGGGCACCCACCGGGCCCTCGGCCTGGCGCCGTGCGGCTGGATGGTGTCCATGAACCTGCCGTGCCCGAGCTGCGGCATGACCACGGCCTTTTCCCACGCCGCTCACGGCAGCTTCCTGCGGTCGGCATACGTACAGCCCATGGGCTTCGTGCTGGCCATCGGCACGGCGGCCGGTGCCGCGACGTGCCTGCACACCGCCCTCACCGGCAGCCGCCTCGCGCACGTCCTGGGCAGCCGCATCACCGCCCGCGCGCTGCTTGCGCTCGGGATCCTCGCGCTCCTGTCGTGGGGCTGGAAGGTCGCGCTGGTGCGCGGCGCCCTGCCCGTCGACGCACTGCACAACGCCCCGGCATCCCTATGAAGAAGACCGCCGCCATCCTCCTCGCCTCGGGCCCGTTCCTCCTTGCCTCCTGCGGCATCTTCGGCGTCGCCTCGAAGATGGGCGAGGCCATCGAGGTCGAGAAGAAGGTGGAGGTGCTGGCGCGCTACCGCGGCCTCGAGAACAAGACCGTGGCCATCGTGGTCAACGCCGACCGCGGCGTGCTCTACGAGCACCCGACCGTGGTGCCCAACGTCGCCGGCAACATCGCCGCGGGCATCACCGAGCACGTGAGCGGCGCCAGGGTCCTCGACTGGCGCGAGTCGCTCGCCTGGTGCTACCGAACACCCAGCTGGACCACCATGCCGCTCGGGCACATCGCCGAGGAGCTCGGCGTCGACCGCGTGGTGTTCGTGGACATCTTCGAGTTCCGCCTCAACCCGCCCGGCAACCGCTGGATCTGGGAGGGCATGGCCGGCGCCAACGTCGGCATCGTGGAGCGCGACTCGATCGATCCCGATGCCTTCAGCGAGGAGTACAGCATCGCGGTGAAGTTCCCCGACGTGAAGGACCTGAGCCGCGAGAGCGCGTCGGAGCAGCAGATCCAGCTCGGCGTGGTGGCCAAGTTCACGCAGACCGTGAACAAGCTGTTCTACGACCACCTCGAGGACAAGTACCCCAACAAGCGGCTGAAGGGCTGACGCATGCGGGTCGCACGCGCCATCGCCCTGCTCGCATCGGCCGCGCTCCTCGCCGCGCCGGGCTGCAACATGGCCGTGCCTGCCCTCTACGTGGCGCAGGGACCGCCGAAGCGGCCGGCCATGTACACGCTCCCTGCGGACAAGAAGGTGGTGGTCTTCGTCGACGACCGCCAGAACGTCATCAGCCGCCTGCAGCTTCGCGCCGCGCTCGGCGACGACGTCTCCAACGAGTTCCGCCGCCTCAAGCTGGTGAGCGACGTGGTGAGCGGCCGCGAACTCATCTCCTATGTCCGACGAGTGGAGACCAGCGCCAAGCGCGTCTCCATCGAGGAGCTCGGCGATGCGGTGAAGGCGGACATCGTGGTCTACGTGGAGATGGAGAGCTTCGCGCTCTCGCCCGACGGCGCCACGCCCAAGCCCGTGGCCAGCGCCTACGTCAAGGTGGTGGACGTCAAGGGCAAGGAGCGGCTCTTCCCGCCGCTCGGCGGCGATCCCAAGGGCCAGCCCGTCGCCAGCGAGCTCGACTCGCAGATGCCCGATGCCTTCCGCACCTCGGCGCAGCGCCGGCGCATGGAGGACATGCTCGAGAAGAAGCTGGCCGACGACATCGCCAAGCTCTTCTACGAGTACGAGCCGAAGAACTTCGGCGAGGGCGTCTCGCGCTTCAGCAACGGATGACATGCCGGCCGCCGCCGCAACGAGCCTCCGCAGCGCAGCATCCGCTCCCGGCGTGGCGGCGTTCGTCGACCCGTCGTCGTGCCCGCGGCCGAGGCTGCGTGCGCTCGCCTCCGTGCTCGGCGGGCGCCCGGTGGCCGTGATCGGCACCGGCGCCGATGCGGAGCGCGCGGCGAGCGCGGGGCTGGCGGTCCTGCGGTCGTTCCAGCCGCCGCTCGGGCGTGTCTCGCTGTCGGGTTCCGCGCTGCGGCGCGCGGGGTTCGGCGGGCGGCGGTTCGGGGCGGTGATCGCGGCCGGTGTCCGTGCCGCGGAGGCCGTGCGTGCGCTCGGCATGCGGCCCGAGCCGATGCCCGACGCGCTCCCGGAGCCCATTGCGCCGCTTGCGGCCGCCGGGCTCCGCGAGGAGTGGGGCGTCCGCGACGGCGAGTGCGCGTGCCTGCTGCTTGCGTCGCCGGCGTCCTCGTGCGATGCGCGCGCGGCGCTCGACGTGGCGGGCCGTGCGGCAATCCTGGGGAGGCCGATCGTGCTGGTGGTGCACCCGGATGCGGGCAATGCCGGGCAGGCCGCTCAGCTCGCGTCGGCCGCGGGCGGAGCATGGCGGATCGCCCTCGACGAGCGTGCCGAGGAGCCCGAGCTCCTTGCCTCGGGCGTGGCCGCGGCGCTTGCCTTCGACCGCCGCCTGCCGATCGAGTCCGTGGGCACCCCTGCTCGGGGCGTGGCCGGCGCGTTCGCGGCGTTCGTGCGCGGCGCGCGTCCGCCCATCGAGCCCGGCGACCCCATCGCCATCCGTCTTGCCGTGCGCGCGGGGCTGCCGGTGATCAGCTGCGGCACCGCGGGCGACGCGTTCGTCCCGGAGGCCTGCCGCTTCGACCCCCGCCGCCCGAGCGCCGCGGCCCGTGCGCTCTCCGCCCAGATCAGGCGGGGCTGAACTTCCCGGCTGCGCCGCGGTAGAACGTGGCGAGCACCTCCGGCGGCAGCGCCGCGCCGCGGAGCGCCGGTGCGTCGTGCGGGTGACGCGCGGGATCGACCATCGCCAGGTCCGGGTCGCTGATCGGGCTCTCCAGCTCCCAGTCGGTCTCCCACAGCGCGCGCAGCGCCCAGTAGCGGCTGGCATACAGGTCGAACGCGCTCTCGCGGTCGCTTGCCTTGGCCGCCATCTCGTTGCGCTTCTCGCCGCCCCGGAGGTGGTCGTCGTTGGTGACGATGTCGCTCCCGAACAGGATGCGGCCCTGCCAGCGTGCCATGAACGCCCGAAGGTCGGCCGGCGGGTGCTTGCTCAGCTCGCGCACCATCCACTTGGTGGCGCTGGCGTCGAGGTGCAGGTTGGGGTGCGCCTGCAGGAGCGACGAGAGGAACCCGAGGTCCTCGGGCGAGCCGCCCATGTGCGCCACGATCCAGGGCACGCGGTACTCCGTGAGGAGCCGTTCGAGCGGCTCGTAGTGGTCGCGCTTGCTGCCGTAGCGCGAGCGGTCGGCGTACTTGGTGGCGAACCACGTGTCCGGGTCGGCCACGTGCGCCATGAACGACATGCCGAGCGACGCGGCCTCGTCCATGGCTGCGCGACGGTGGGGGGCATCGAGCGCCAGGAGCCGGGGCTCGCCGACCTCGTGGCCGAAGTCGACGCCGCGCGGCGCGGCCCAGAACTTGCAGACCTCCGCACCCGCGGCACGGAAGTGCTTGATGGATTCCAGGAAGCGCGGTCCGTGGGCGGCGCGCCGGTCCGGGTCGCCGAAGTCCGGCACGGCGATGAACCGGATCCGGTCGCCGAGGACGCCGCGGATGGACTCCACGTCCGCGAGGCGCGTCATGCTGTGGATGCGCTCGATGCCGTAGAGGTCCATCGAGTCGCGCAGGATGCGTGCGGCCTCGGTGCCGTGCACGTGCGAGTGGGCGTCGACGATGGGCACCGGAGGCGGCGCGAACGAGGCGGCCTCGGCGCGGTAGTCCACGCCGAACCGGTTGGAGGGATTGAGGAACGCGCCCGTGGCGGTGCGGAAGTGCCGCATCGGGGTGACTGTAGCCGGGGAGCGCCGTGGCGGGTCAGCGCGCGCGCGGCCGCGCGGCCTTGGGGGCCTCGCGCACGGGCTTGCGCGGGAGCGGCTTCTTTGCGACGGGCGGCGTGTGCGTGCGTCGCAGGGCGGCGGCGGGCTTGGCGGTCTCGCGTGCCCGCATCACCGTGGCGCCGTCGCAAAGGCAGCTCGCTGCCTCGCGCGGGTCGAGCAGGGTGGCGGCGTGGTGCACGATCCCCACGTAGATCTCGCAGTCCCCGTCGATGTCCACGTGCCGGGTGAGTTCGCAGTCGACGTATCCAAGCGACCGCGCGGGCACCGGGCAACCGCTCGGCGTGCGGTCCACCGGGCTGCCGATGAACGGGTCGATGCCGGGAGTCTGCAGGTCGAACGCCCGCGAGGTCGACCGGTCGGCCGGGTCAAGCTGGCACACGCAGAAGCTGCGGCTGTCGCGGATGAGCGGGCTGAGCACATGGCCCTTCTGCACCGCCACCATCACCATCGGCGGGGTGGTGGAGCACTGCTGCACCCACTTCACCGAGACCCCCGCCCGGAGGTCGGCATGCGCGGACGTGAGGACGAACGACCCCGCCGGGATCCGGTCGAGGACCGGCGCCACGGTCGGTCGCTCTGCGGGAACCCAGTCGAGCGCGTTCTTGTTCCGGGGGTTCACGGTCCTCACGAGCCTTTCTGGCGGTGCGTGGAACGGTCTGCCTGGCGCCGGTGGAGCCCGGTGGGGCGCCCAACCGATGACGGAGGCTGAACTCGCGCGCTCTGCAGTCTGCGACGAAATCGACATGTGTCCACAAACGGTCGTAGCACATGGGGTTACGCACGGTTCCTGACAATTGTTCGCGGACTCGCCGGAAAAAGTGAAGAAATGATGGGGTAGTGTGTTGCGAAGTGGGGCGTTGTGGGTTAAAGTGTGCCCCGGCGCCACGGGACGCCTTTCACCGTGCTTTTCCTCGGCGAGTACGAGCATTCGTTGGACCAGAAGCAGCGCTTGGCGATTCCGTCAGAGCTGCGGGAGGTCCTCGATGAGAAGAGGCACGGCGAGGGGTTCATCGCGGCGCCGGGCGCGAACGGCTCGCTCTGGCTCTGGCCCGAACGGACGTTCGCGCAGCTCTCGCAGTCACTGGGTGGGTCGCTTGTCGGCGACCCCTCCATGCAGGACTTCGAGCGGCTCGTGTTCAGCCAGGCGGCACGCGTGCCCCTGGACAGCGCGGGCCGGGTCCGGATCCCGGACCGGCTGCTGCAGAAGTTCGGGCTGTCGGGCTCCATCATGATCCTCGGCGTGCGAGATCACCTGGAGCTCTGCGAGCCCGCCGCCTGGAAGCGCGAACAGGAGCGCCTCCAGCCGGACACGTCGGACATCTGGCGTCGCGCGCGGCAGGCACTCTCCGCCGCGCCCCGCCAGGAGACCTGAACCCCGAGGCTGGCGGAACCAGCCGACAAGTGAATCACCGCGGCGGTGCGTCGGGAGGAACGCGCACCACCGCAACCGGCTCGGGCAGCCATGGATCGGCAGCCCATTCGCCGGGACGCGCGCTTCGGCGCCGCGCTCCGCCTCGCCAAGGATGGCGTCTCTCGGATCGCGGTCCTCACGGACGCGTCGGTCAGGACGTCGGCCCATGGACGGGCCGACAGGTTTGCAGCCCCACGCGGCCATGGTCGGCCACTCGGGGCACGCCCGCTGGTGGGGCAGGGCCTTACGGCCCGGATTCCGTCGTTGCCCCCGCGTCGGCCAAAGCCGGCGCGGGGGCATTTTATTTGCCATGCTGCCGAATGGCCGCAAACTTTGGATTCCACGCTTGGGGGCGCCCGATGGTGACCGCTACCCTTGCGCTGCGCGCGGCACTGACGCCGCTGCCTGCCGGTAAGGCCACATGGAACGGTCGCGAGACCGAGTGGCTGGCAGGTCGGTCGCCCCGGTCGGCGAAGCGCAGGCAGGAGGCTTGTTCCGCGATGCTCGTGATCACCAGGCGAGAGGGCGAGGAAGTCGTGATCGGCAACCCCGCCGCCCCATTGGGCATCGTCCGCATCGCGGCGATCAAGGGCGATCGCGTCCGCATCGCGCTCGAGTTCCCCCGGGAGGTCGAGGTGCACCGCCGCGAGGTGGCCGACCAGATCCTGAAGGACGACGAGAACCCGGGCGTTGCCGGCCAGATCCGCCCGACCGGCGACTCCGGCTGACCGCCGGGGCAATTGCTCCAACGACGACCCACCGCCGCCCCGCGCCGATGCGCGGGGCGGCTTCTTTGCGGGTTCCTACACTCCTGGCCATGCGGTCTCCGCGACGAGTATCGATCGCCTGTGCTGCGCTTGCGGGCGCCGTCGCGCTGGTCGGCTGTGCCGGCAAGCCCATGGACCCGCTTGCCGCGCTGAGCGGGGCCGGCAGCCCCGGCCAGCAGGAGTCGGCCATCGCCGAGCTCTCCGCGCGCGGGACGCTGGACGACGACGCCACGCGGACCCTGCGCCGGGTGATGGTGGCGCCGGGCTTCTCGCTTGCGGTCCGTCAGGGCGCGTTCGACCTCCTCGTGAAGGACGACCGCGACGGCCTGCGGACCACGCTCGAGACCAACATCGTGCGCATGGAGTCGTTCGAGTTCCGGCGGTGGCTGCTGGAGCAGATCGCCGCGCGCGAGATGAAGGACTTCACCACCGTGGCGGTGAACTCGTGGGCAGGCCCCGTGCCGGTGTGGGGGCCTGACGAGCGCAAGCGCCCGGAGTTCCTGGCGCTGGCCGGCCTCTACGGCGAGGACCGCGTCGCGGACGCGCTCTTCGCGGTGATGAACGATGCCAGCCCGGTGACCAAGGCCGCGCTGCGCGCGCGCACGTGGGAGCTCCTGATGCGCATCGGCGAGCGCGACCGCCTGAAGGCGCTGGTGACCGACGCTGCCATCCGCCCGGACGACGCGATGCTGCGCGACATCAAGCAGCTCTTGGCCGAGCTGGGCATCCTGCCCGAGACCCGCGAGGAACTGCTGTGGCTCGCCAAGCTCCGGCAGTCGGCATCGCCCGCGTTCTGGAAGCTCGCGGGCGACGCGCTGCGCGAGGTGCCCGAGGAGGACAAGCGCCGCTTCGAGCTGCGCGGCATCCCCGTGGCCATCGCCGCGCACCGGTACGCACCCGAGCTCCTCAAGCTGGGCCGCCAGCAGCTCTACGACCAGCTGCTTGCGTCGCTCAAGGCACGCGATGCGTTCAAGCACTCGCCCAACTTCGAGGGCTGGGACACGGGTTCCAGGCGCACCGAGAACCTGGCGATGCAGCGGGACGAGGTCCGCTGGATCGACCTGCTCGCCGCGTCGATGGCCGTGCGGATGATCGACGACTCCGCGGTGCGCGCGCGGCTCTTCGACATCGCCGACCGCGACCAGCAGGACCGTCGCACGGAGTACGGCGGCGTGGTCCGGATCAGCGACACGGGCGCGTGGGAGGTGGTTGAGGTGCGCCCGCGCACGACGGGCAGCGACCTGCGGTTCGAGGCCCCGCAGGAGCTGTTCGACCAGGGCTACACGGCGCTCTTCCACTTCCACATGCACGCGCAGGAGTTCGAGAACGGCTCGTACGCCGGCCCGCACATGGGCGACTTCGCCTACGCGGGCGCCACCCGCGCCAACTGCCTGGTGTTCACGTTCGTTCGCCGCGACCGCATGAACGCCGACTTCTACCGGCACGGTCCCGTGGTCATCGACCTCGGCACCGTGGCCCGCCCGTGAGCGGCCTCGGCGAGCGCCCCGCCGGCTCGGTGCTCCCCTTCGCCAAGATGCACGGGCTGGGCAACGACTACGTCTACGTCGACGGCGCGCAGCATCCGGTCGAGGATGCGCCAGCCCTCGCGCGCTGGGTGAGCGACCGCAACCTGGGCGTGGGAAGCGACGGCCTCATCCTGCTGGAGCCCGTCACCCCGGGCGTCGACGCCGAGGTGCGCATGCGCATGTTCAACGCCGACGGCAGCGAGGGCATGATGTGCGGCAACGGCATCCGCTGCGTCGCGAAGTTCGCGATCGACCGCGGGATCAGCGACCGGCTGCCTTTGCGCGTGGAGACGCGCCGCGGCGTGCTCGAGGTCGCGTGGCGACGCGGCGGCCATGACGGCACGGTGTGCGAGGCGACCGTGGCGATGGGAGCGCCCATCCTGGCGGCGGCGCGCATCCCCGCGGCGATCCCCGGCGTCTCGGGCGCCGCGGCGGTGGTGGACTTCGCGCTCGACCCGGGGTTCTGGCGCGCGTCCGGCGCGCCGCAGGGATGGGAGGGCGCGTGCGGCCTCGATGCGCGCATGACGCTGGTCTCCATGGGGAACCCGCACATGGTGCTCTGGTGCACCGACGTGTCGGCGGTGCCGCTGGCGGCGGTCGGGGCGTTCGCGGAGGGGCATCCGTGGTTCCCCGAGCGCATCAACGTGCACTTCGTGCAGCTCCTCGGCGCGTCCGAGGTGCGCATGCGGACCTGGGAACGCGGCAGCGGCGCCACGCAGGCCTGCGGCACCGGCGCGAGCGCCGTGTGCGTGGCCGGGTCGCTCACGGGCAGGACGCGTTCGCCGCTGCGCGCGCACCTTCCGGGCGGCGAGCTCCTCCTCGAGTGGGATGGCGGCGATGCAAGCGTCCGGATGACGGGCCCCGCGGTGGAGGTGTTCGAGGGAATCCTCGACCTCGGTGCGCAGCCGGCCGGGCCGGCACGGGAGGGAACCACATGAGCATGACGGACCGGGAGCGTGACGTGTGCCGGCGCCTCGAGCAGATGCGACGGCGCATGGCCGACGAACTCGCCGCGTGGGTGGCCATCCCCTCAGGGCGCGGACATGCCGCCGGCCTGCACGCGCAGCGCGCGGCGCTGGCAGGGCGCGTTCGTGCGCTGGGTGCGCTGACGCGCGACATGCCGTGCGACGCGCGGCCTGAGTGGATCGATCCGCCGTGGTCGCGGGATCAGGCTGCCGCCGGCGTCGACGTCCTGGTGGGCGAGCATGCCGGGCCGGGCCCGCGCCTCCTGCTCTGCGGCCACTTCGACACCGTGCACGACCCGCACTCGTCGTTTCGCGAGCTGAAGGCGATCGGCGGCGGGCGGGCCAGCGGCCCGGGCTGCGCCGACATGAAGGGCGGGCTGGTGATCGCGCTGGCCGCGCTCGAGGCCATCCGCGATGCGGGCGTCCCGCTCGCATGGACGTTCGTGCTGGTGCCCGACGAGGAGACCGGAAGCTTCGGCAGCGACCGCGCGCTGCGCGCGTGCGCCCCGGGGCACGCCGCGGGGTTCGTGTTCGAGCCGGCGGGCGAGGGCGACTCGCTCGTGGTCGAGCGGATGGGCGCGGGGCTATTCATGCTGGAGGCGTTCGGGCGCGCGGCGCACGCGGGGCGCGACCACTCAAAGGGCGTCAGCGCGGTGCGCGCGCTCGCCCGGGCGGTGCTTGCCGCCGAGGCGCTCGCGGACCCGGCGGCCGGGCGCATCGTCAACATCGGCCCGCTGCAGGGCGGGGCCGCCACCAACATCGTGCCCGGCCACGCCGCCGCATGGGGAAACCTGCGCTTTGCGCGCCCCGACGACGAGGCGGCGCTCGGTGCGGCGCTCGAGGGGCTTGCGCACGGTGACGACGGCGAGGTGCCGCGCGTTCGGGTGCGCCGCATCGCGGGCCGGCCGGCGAAGCCGATGACGCCCGAGGTGGAGCGGCTGGCCGGCATCGTGCGCGGCGCGAGCGAGGACCTCGGGCGCGCGCTCCCGTTCGGCCGCACGGGCGGCGTGTGCGACGGCAACAACCTCCAGGCGGCGGGGCTTCCGGTGCTGGACACGCTCGGCGTTCGCGGCGGCAACCTGCACCGCGAGGACGAGTGGGTCGACCTCGACGGGCTGGTGGACCGCGCGCAGCTTGCGGCGCTTGCCCTGCTGCGCACCGCCGAGGCCGCATCTACGATGCGCGCATGAGCGATCCGATCAGCGCGCTTCCCTCGCCGCTTGCCGCAGACCCCGAGGTTGCCCGTGCCGTCGACGCGATCGTCGCGCGCGTCCGGGCCGCGCAGGCGTCGATCACCGGTGCGCGCCCGGCGGACCCGGCGCGCAAGGCGGCGTTCGATGCGGCGATGCAGCGCACCGTCGAGGCGCGCGGGCGCGGGCCGATCCTCCCGTACCTCGGGTCGGGCATGGGCAACGGGCCGCTGGTGGAGCTCCTCGACGGCAGCGTGAAGTGGGACATGATCAACGGCATCGGCGTGCACATGTTCGGGCACGGCGACCCGCGCATGGTGGCCGCGGCGGTGCGCGCGGGGCTCTCCGACCTGTGCATGCAGGGAAACCTCGCGAGCAACCAGGACAGCGTGGCGTTCGCCGAGTTCCTGGTGGCCGAGGCGAGGCGCAGCAGCCGAATCGCCCACTGCTTCGTGACCAACTCGGGCTGCATGGCCAACGAGTCGGCGCTCAAGGTGTGCATGCAGAAGACCGGCGGCGCGCCGCGGATCATCGCGTTCGAGGGCTGCTTCGTCGGGCGCTCGGTGACCATGAGCCAGATCGGCGACACCTCGGCGTACCGCCAGGGAGTGCCGCTCTCGACGCTCGTCGACTACATGCCCTTCTACGACCCGCTCATGGGACCGCGGTCGATCGAGATGGCCGTGTGGCACCTGAAGCAGTACATCCACCGCTACCCGGGCCAGCATGCGTGCTTCGTCATGGAGCTGGTGCAGGGCGAGGGCGGGTTCAACACCGCGCCGCGCGAGTTCTTCGTGGCGCTGATGGAGACCTGCAAGGCCGCGGGCATCCCGGTGTGGGACGACGAGGTGCAGAGCTTCGGCCGCACCACCAGCATGTTCGCCTTCGAGGCGCTCGGGCTGGGGCAGCACGTCGACGTGGTGACCGTCGGCAAGATGACGCAGGCGTGCGCATGCCTCTTCGTTGCGGACATGAACCCCAAGCCGGGGCTCCTGAGCGGCACGTTCACCGCGAGCACGTCCGCGTTCCAGGTCGGCCTCGAGGCGCTGCGCACGCTGCACGGCGGCGGGTACTACGGTCCGGAGGGGCGCAACGCGAGGCTGCACGCCGAGTTCCGGCGGCAGGCCGAGGCGCTGGTGGCCAAGCATCCCGACCGGTTCCCCGAGGTGCGCGACCAGTTCGGCCGCCCCGGGGTCGCGAAGGTGGGCGGCGTCGGGGGCATGTGCAGGCTGACGCCCTTCGGGGGCGAGAAGGAGCGCGTCCTCAAGTTCCAGGCGGACCTCTTCGCCGAGGGCGTCATGACCTTCTACTGCGGCCATGGCCCGTACCACCTGCGCATGCTGCCGCCGATCGGCGTGATGCAGCCCGAGCACTGGGGCCCGGTCTTCGAGATTATCGAGCGTGCGCTCCTGAAGTAGCCGCATCGCACGGGCCCCGGGAAAATGCCGATAGAGGACATGCGATGTTCGTGATCCGACAGGCCCTGCCGGACGATGTGCCCACGCTCCTGAAGCTGGCGCGGATGGTGCACTTCATCAACCTTCCGGCCGACGCGGACATCATCGCCGCCAAGGTCGCGCGCAGCGCGCGCAGCTTCGCGGGCGAGCCCGTGGCGGACCTCGAGCGGCAGTTCATGTTCGTGCTCGAGGACGCGTCCTCGGGCGGCGTCATCGGCACCAGCTCGCTGATCTGCCGCATGGGTTCGCCCGAGGCGCCGCAGGTGTTCCTGCAGGTGCGCCGGCGCGAGCACTTCAGCCGCGACCTGAACACCGGCGCCGTGCACACGACCATCCAGGTGCAGACCGACGGATCGGGCCCGAGCGAGCTCGGCGGGCTGATCCTGGCGCCCGGCTACCGCGGCCACCGCGAGAAGCTGGGCTCGCTCCTTTCGCTGGTGCGCTTCCACTTCCTCGCGCTCAACCGCGCCCAGTTCCAGCCGCGCATCATCGCGGAGCTGATGGGCCCGCTCACGCCGGACAGCGACACGCTGTTCTGGGAGTTCTTCGGCCGGCGCTTCATCAACCTGAGCTACGCCGAGGCGGACGCGTTCTGCCAGCAGAGCAAGGAGTTCATGCTCAGCCTCCTGCCCAAGGAGGAGATCTACCTGAGCACGCTGCCTGCGGAGGCGCGCAACCTCGTCGGCAAGGTCGGCGCGGACACGCGGCCCGCGAAGGCGATGCTCGAGAAGCAGGGGTTCGGCTACCACGAACGATGCGACCCGTTCGACGGCGGCCCGTACCTCGAGGCCAAGGTGGACGAGATCCCGCTGGTGCGGAGCACGCGCACGCTGCGGTTTGCGCCGGGCGATGCAGGCCTCGGCGGCACCGGCTTCGTCAGCTGCTCGGCGGACGCCAAGCTCGGGTTCCGGGCGGTTCGCACGCCGTTCGCCGCCGAGGGGGACGTCATCCGGCTGCCCGCCGCGGCGGCCGCGGCGATCGGTGCGCGCGAGGGCTGCCAGGTCGGCCTGACGCCCATCGGCACCGGCGCATGAGCGGCGACGCGGACATCGTCTCGCATGACCCGGCGCGTCCCGGCACGGTGGTCGGGCGCGCGCGCGTCGATCCCGCGGCCGTCGGGCACGCGGTGCGCGCGGCCCGAGGGGCATTCCCGGGCTGGTCGGCCCTCACGATGGACGAGCGTGCGGAGCGGCTTCGCGCGTGGTCGGCCGCGTGTGCGCGCAGCGTCGAGCGCATCGCGGGCCTCATCACGCGCGAGACGGGCAAGATCCTGCCCGAGTCGCGCCAGGAGGCGCAGCTCCTCTCGGACAAGGTCGCGGTGACGCTCGAGGAGCGCGTCCGTGGCCGCATCGCGGACCACGACGTGGCCGGGACGGGCACGCGGTCGAACCGATGCACTTGGCGCCCCTACGGCGTGATGGCCGTGATCGGGCCGTTCAACTTCCCGGCGCACCTGCCGAACGGGCACTGGGTGCCGGCCCTGCTTGCGGGCAACACCGTGGTGTTCAAGCCGAGCGAGAAGGCCCCGGCCACCGGTGCGCTGATGGCGGAGCTGATGGCCGAGGCGGGGATGCCCGAGGGCGTGTTCAACCTGGTGCAGGGGCGCGGCGACGCCGCGGCGGCGCTCGTGGCGCACGAGGGCGTCGATGGCATCCTCTTCACGGGCAGCTGGCCGGTGGGCCGGCGGATCCTGGAGGCCAACCTCGATCGCCCCGGGCGCATGGTGGCGCTCGAGATGGGCGGCAGCAACCCGGCCGTCGTGATGGATGACGCGGACCTGCGCCAGGCGGTGATCGAGTGCGTGCGCTGCGCGTTCCTCTCGAGCGGCCAGCGGTGCACCTGCACGCGGCGCGTGGTGGTGCATCGCGCGGTGGCGGACCGGTTCATCGCGGCGTTCGTCGCGGCGGCGCGTTCCATCACCGTGGGCCCGGGCGATGCGGTGCCCGTGCCGTTCATGGGGCCCGTGATCAGCCGCGAGGCGCGCGAGGCGGTGCTTGCGTTCCAGCGCGAGTGCGCGGCGCGCGGCGAGGACGTGCTGCTCGAGTCGCGTGCGCTGCCGGGCGAGGGGTGGTTCATCACCCCGGGCGTGCTGCGGGCGCGGCGCTTCGAGCGCGCGACCGACCGCGAGGTGTTCGGCCCGGTGGTGCGAATCAGCGCGGCCGACGGGCTCGACGACGCGATCGAGCAGGCAAACGCCACGGAGTTCGGGCTTGCGGCGAGCGTGTTCACGCGGAGCGAGGGCGTCGTGCAGGCCGCGATGGCCCGCCTGCGCGCGGGGTGCATCAACGTCAATTGCGGGACGGCGGGCGCCAGCGGCAAGCTGCCTTTCGGCGGGCTCGGCCGCAGCGGCAACCTGCGCCCCGCGGGCGCGGCGATGATCGATGCCTGCGCCTACCCGGTGGCCAGCATGGCGGAGCCCGGCGATGCCGCCGTCATTCCCCCGGGATTGACCGTGCCCGAGCGCATCTGACGCGCGTAGCGTTCCGGGATGCCGCCGGAAGGCCCCCAATACGCCCTCGTGGTGCCTGCCTGGAACGAGGAGGCCGTGATCGCGCAGACCGTCGGCCAGCTGCGGACGGTGGCGGAGAACCTCGGTCGGCCGTGCGAGCTGGTGGTGGTCGACGACGGCAGCTCCGACCGCACCGCGGAGCGCGCGTCAGCCGCCGGTGCGCGGGTGGTGGCGGTGCGCAAGCGGCAGATCGCGGCGGTGCGGAACGCGGGTGCGCGCGCGACCACGGCCCCGTGGATCGTCTTCGTCGACGCCGACACGTGGGTGCCGGAGACGGTGCTGCGCCATGCGCTGCGCGCGCTGGAGCTCGGCGCTGTGGGCGGCGGGTCGCGCGTGGCGTTCGACGGCCGGGGCCACCCCGTCGCGGAGGGGTTCTTCGAGGCGTTCAAGGTGCTCTGGTACTCGCAGGAGCTGGCGGCCGGCTGCTTCCTCTTCGTGCGCCGGGATGCGTTCGAGGCGGTCGGCGGCTTCGACGAGCGCTGGTTCGCGGGCGAGGAGTACTGGCTCAGCCGCGCGCTGAAGGAGCGGGGCCGGTTCGCGTTCCTGCACGAGGAAGTGGTCTCGAGCGCCCGCAAGCAGCGCGCCGGCGCGGGCATGGGGATGCTGCTCAGGCTGCTCGGGCTGACGGCGCTCTTCTTCGCGGGCTACCGACGCCCGCTTCAGTCGCGCGACCGCCTCGGCTTCTGGTACGACGGCACCCGCGAAGGCAAGCCCCTCGACGTCTGAAATTCGCTCCTGGCTGGTTTGGCACCGATTTCCTCCTCCTGGAAGACGCCGCTTCTCCAGAGAGAGGAACTGGTGCCAAGCGAACCAGGAACGGATTCACTCGCCGATCTGCCGGTCGAGCCATGCGGGCACGGCGTCGATCGACAGCTTCTCCTGCTGCTGCGTGTCGCGATGGCGCACGGTGACCGTCTGGCTGGTCATCGTCTCCGTGTCGATCGTGATGCAGTAGGGCGTGCCCGCCTCGTCCATGCGCGCGTAGCGCTTGCCGATCGACTGCTTCTCGTCGAACTCGACCGCGTGCCTGCGCCGCAGGGTGCGGTAGAGCCGCTCGCCGACCTCGGGCATGCCGTCCTTGTTCACCAGCGGGAAGACGCCCGCCTTCACCGGCGCCATGCGCGGGTGGAACTTCATGTACACGCCGCTCGGCCTGCTCGGGTCAGGCGTGTACGCCTCGCAGAGCAGGGCCAGCGTGCCGCGGTCCGCGCCGGCCGACGGCTCGATCACGTGCGGGAAGTAGCGCTCGTTGCGCGCCTGGTCGAAGTACTTGGCCTTGTCGTTCCTGCCGCTGTGCTGCGCGTGCGCGCGCAGGTCGAAGTCGGCGCGGTGCGCCACGCCCTCCAGCTCGCCGAACCCCGGTGCCGTGAACGGGAACCGGTACTCGATGTCGCTGGTGCCGGCGCCCTCCTTCGCGTAGTGCGCCAGCTCGTCGCGGTCGTGCTCGCGCAGCTGCAGGTTGGAGCTCGTCAGCCCGATCGACTGCCACCACGAGAAGCGCCAGTCGCGCCACCACGCGTACCACTGGCTCGCCTCCGACGGGTGGATGAAGAACTCGATCTCCATCTGCTCGAACTCGCGGCTGCGGAAGGTGAAGTTGCGCGGCGTCACCTCGTTGCGGAACGCCTTCCCGACCTGCGCGATGCCGAACGGCACCTTCACCCGCGTCGAGTCGACCACGTTCTGGAAGTTCACGAAGATGCCCTGCGCGGTCTCGGGGCGGAGGTAGGCCTTCGAGTCGTCGTCACGCACCGCACCGCAGTGCGTCTCGAACATCAGGTTGAACATCCGCGGCTCGGTCAGCGAGCCCGGCTCGTCCGCGTCGGGGCCGATCGTGCGGCTGCGCTCCTCCGCCGAGATCGCCGTGAACGGCCGCAGCAGGTGGCGGGCCGGGTCGGGGGCATCGCACTTCTCGTACTTGCAAAGAGCCTTCGCAGCCTTGGCGCGCGCAGCGTCATCGCCCTCGACGAATGCCCACAGGCGCGCGCCTGCCGCGGCTGCCCCGAGCACCGCGAGGTGGTCGGCACGGTAGCGCGCCTTGCTCGCGCGGCAGTCGACCATCGGGTCGTTGAACCCGCCGACATGGCCCGAGGCCTGCCAGACCTTCGGGTTCATGATGATCGTGCAGTCGAGCCCCACGATGTCCACGGGGTCGCCCGTCGGCCCGACCAGCTCGCGCTGCACGACGTCCTGCCACCAGGCACCCTTCAGGTTGCGCTTCAGCTCGGTGCCGAGGGGGCCGTAATCCCAGAAGCCGTTGATGCCGCCGTAGATCTCGCTCGACTGGAACACGAAGCCGCGGCGGCGGCAGAGCGACACGATCTGCTCCATGCTCTTGGTGGCGGGGGCGTCGGGCGAGGGGGTTCCGGCGTTGGGGTCGGACATGGGGCGGACATTGTAGGAAACGCAGGGTTTTGTCGCGGTCTAGCATCTTCGCCCCATGGCCACCCGAACCGCCGCCCGCAAGCGACCGTCCCGCGCGCGCTCCCGTCGCCGAGCCATCACGCCCGAGGACCTGCTGTGCATGGTTGGCGTCGGCGAGGCGCAGATGTCGCCGGACGGCCGCGCCGTGCTCTTCATGCGCAAGGTGGTGAACGTGCGGAACGCGTACGAGACCTCGGTGTGGGCCGCCGACGCGGACGGCCGCCGTGCACCGCGTGCGCTGACCGCGGGCCCCAAGGACGTGATGCCGCGATGGAGCCCCGACGGCACCCGGGTGGCGTTCGTGCGGCTCGATGCCAAGAAGCCGCCGCGCATCATGGTGGTGCCCGCCAAGGGCGGCGCCGCGCGCGAGCTGGTCGAGATGCCGCACGGCAGCGTGCGCGACTTCACGTGGAGCCCGTGCGGGCGCCGCATGGCGTTCGCGTTCCGCCCGGCCGCCGACGACCGCACGCCGGAGGCGGCCAAGGCGCGCGAGGCGCGCGGGCTGTCGAGCCCGCCCTGGGTGATCGACGATGTCTGGTACCGCCTCGACGGCGACGGCTACTTCGGCGGGCAGCGCTTCGCGCTCTGGGTGCTCGACGTCGGGCGCGCGACCGTCGACTGCGTCTTCGACCGCGACCGGCTCGGCACCTTCTCGTACGACTGGGCGCCGGACGGCAGCGCGCTCGCGGTGGCGGCCAACGCGCACCCGCGCGCGTCGTGGGAACCGGCCGAGGCCGAGCTCTTCGTCGTCTCGCCGGGCGCGCGCGGCCGGCACGTGGTGTCGCGCGTCCCGGGGCTTCCGAAGGGCCCGAAGTCGTGCCCGCGCTGGAGCCCCGACGGGCTGCGCGTGGCGTTCGTGGGCCGGGCCGGGACGGGCGCGATGTACGGCACGCGCAACGTGGACCTCTTCGTGCATGACTTCGCGGCCGGGCGCACGACCTGCCTCACCCGGGGCAGCGACCTCTGCCTGCAGGCCGCGACCCTCAGCGACTCGGGCGAACCCGCCTTCGACGCGCAGGTGCGCTGGTTCCCCGACGGCACCGCCATCTTCTTCCGCGCCGGCTGGCACGGCAGCGGCCTCGTGGCGAGCGTCCCCGCGCACGGCGGAGCCGTGGCCTTCCACACCGGGCCCGGCGCCGAGCACGTGATGGGCACCTTCAGCGCCGACGGCTGGCGGCTTGCGTGCGTTCGCTCCACGCCGACGCAGCCCGGCGAGGTCCACGTGCTCGAGGTCGAGCGCAGCGTGTTCGCGGCCCGGAAGGTCACGGGCTTCAACGACGCGCTGCTCGCGGAGCTCGACCTGGCCGAGCCGCGCGAGCGCTGGGTGAGGGCGAAGGACGGCCACCGGGTGCAGTGCTGGAGCATGCGGCCGCGCGCCGCGCGCGGGCGCATTCCCGCCATCCTCGAGATCCACGGCGGCCCGCACGCGCAGTACGGGCTCACGTTCTTCCACGAGTTCCAGCTGCTCTGCGCGCAGGGCTACGAGGTGTGGTTCCCCAACCCGCGCGGGTCGAAGGGCTACGGCGAGCGCCACACCGCGGCGATCCGGGGCGCCTGGGGCACGAAGGACTGGATGGACGTGCAGGCCGTGGCCGCCGCGATGCGGCGCGACCCGGGCATCCGGCGCGACCGCATCGGCATCATGGGCGGAAGCTACGGCGGCTACATGACCAACTGGGCCGTGGCGCACGACCGCGGGTTCCGCGCGGCGGTCACCGATCGCTGCGTCAGCAACATGGTGAGCATGGCTGGCAACAGCGACTGGGTGGACTTCCCCGGCACCGAATGGAAGGGCGGCCCGTTCACGGACCCGCGTGCCCTGTGGCAGGCAAGCCCGATCGCGCACTTCGCGAAGGTCCGCACGCCGATGCTCATCATCCACTCCGAGGGCGACCTCCGCTGCAACGTGGAGCAGGGCGAGCAGGTCCACGCCGCGCTCTGCACCCTCGGCGTCCCCAACCGGTTCGTCCGCTACCCGCGCGAGACGAGCCACGGCATGAGCCGCATGGGGCCGCCGGACCTGCGCGTGCACCGGCTGCGCGAGATCACGGCCTGGTGGAAGCGCTGGATGGGCAGCTGACGCGCCGGTGACGGGCGCCGCGCGCGCCGCGCCGTCGGCGGCGACCGAGGTGGCCTACACTCCCCGGAATGGCTGAACCGCGACCAACTCCGGAACAGGCGATGGACCATGTCCGCGCCATCCTGCGCTTCATCGGCGAGGACCCCTCGCGCGAGGGCCTGGTGGACACGCCCAAGCGCGTGGTCAAGGCGATGAGCGAGCACTTCTGGGGCTACGGCGCCGACCCGATGGAGCCGCTTGCCCGCACCTTCAGCGAGGTCGAGGGCTACGACGAGCTGGTGCTCCTCTCCAACATCCAGGTGCACAGCCACTGCGAGCACCACATGGTGCCGTTCGTGGGCGTCGCGCACGTCGGCTACATCCCGAACGGGCGCGTGGTGGGCCTCTCCAAGCTCGCGCGCGTGGTCGACATCTACTCCAAGCGGCTGCAGGTGCAGGAGAAGCTCACCGCGCAGGTCGCCTCGGCGATCCACGAGACGCTGAAGCCCACCGCCGTCGGCGTGGTCATCCAGGCGCGGCACTTCTGCATGTGCTACCGCGGCGTCCAGCAGCCGAGCGCCATCACCACCACCAGCAAGCTCTACGGCACGTTCCTCTCGAACGCCGCCGCCCGCGCCGAGTTCTTCCAGCTGATCGGCACGACGAAGCCCGTCGAGGGCATGTGACGGGGCCGGGCGCCCGGGGCCCCTCCTACACCGCGACCTCGCGGCCCTCGGCGCTCGAGCGGTAGACCGCGTCGAGGATCGACTGCACCCGTCGCCCGGCCACGGCGTCCGCGTGGGGCGGGGTGCCGTGCTCGGCGAGCGCGCGGAACATCCGGTACTGCTCGTCCCATGCGTCGTGCTCGACGTTGCCTGAGGCGAACTCGGGCGTGAGGTCGGCCACCTTGCCGGCGGCCTCGGTGGCGATGGTGAACTGCTTTCCGAAGATCGGGAAGAAGCAGCCGCCCTTGTCGCCGAACACCGTGATGCCGTTTGACATGTGCTTCTCGTCGACGTTCATGGCCCACGTCGCGTTTGCCTCGATCGTCAGCCCGCCCTCGCAGCGCACGAGCGCCGTGGCGTGGTCCTCGACGTCGCACGTGCCCTCGAACCTCGGCGGCCCGGCCCACATGCTCGTGTGGACGTAGTCCCGCATGCGCGTGCCGAAGTTCGCGTACGTGGCACCGCTCACGCGCTCGGGGCGCGGGCTGCCTGCGAGGTGGAGCGACAGGTCGATCACGTGCACGCCGAGGTCGATGAGCGGACCGCCGCCGGACATGGACTTCGTGGTGAACCACCCGCCGAGCCCCGGCACGCCGCGCCGGCGGTACAGGCTGCACTTGACGTGGTAGATGCGGCCGAACGCGCCCGAGTCGATGTAGTGCTTCACCGCGCGGCTCGCCGGCGTGCTGCGCGAGACGAACCCCATCTGCAGCCGGCCCTTCGTGCGCTCGAGCGTCGCGATGATCCGGTCGCACTCGGCCACGTTCATCGCCATCGGCTTCTCGAGGAACACCGTCTTGCCGGCCTCGAGCGCCTCGCAGGCGACCGCGGCATGGTCGACGTTGGGCACGGCCACCACCACCGAGTCGACCTCCTTCATGGAGAGCAGCTCCTTCACCGAGCCGCACACCCGGGCGCCGCCGTGCTTCTTCCCGAAGGCCGCGCCCTTGGCGGGGTTCACGTCCCACACCCCGGCCACGGGGATCCCGGCACGCGCCGCCGTGTCCGCGTGCACGTTCCCGATCGCGCCAGCACCGATGATCCCGAGCGTCATTGCCATGGTCGGGTCAAGATAGCCGCCGCGCGGGGCAGCGCCGGGATTCATCCCCCCGCGCCCCGTGCGCCGATGCCTACGATCCCCGCATGTCCCGACCACGGACGGTCATCGTCGGCGCCGGCATCGTCGGCCTCGCCACCGCGTACTTCCTTGCGCGCGCCGGCCGCGACGTGCTCGTCCTCGACCGCGAGGAGATCGGCGATGGCGCAAGCTGCGGCAACGCCGGGCTCCTCTCCATCGGCCACTACCCGCTCACGCGGCCGGGCGTCAGCTGGCGCGGCCTGAGGTGGATGCTCGACCGCGATGCGCCGCTCTTCATCCGGCCGCGCCCCGACGCGGACCTGATCTCCTGGCTCTGGACCTTCCACCGCCACTGCAACCGTCGATGGCTCGACGGCTGCATGCGCGAGCTGTGCGCGATGGGCTTCCCGACGCTCCGGCTCTTCGAGGAGATCATCGCCGCCGAGGGAATCCACTGCGACTACCGCCGGGACGGCTGGCTCGACGTTGTGATGGACCCGGCCAACCTGCCGCACGCCGAGGCCGAGGCCGGCTCGCTCGTGCCGCACGGCTACTCGTACCGCATGCTCACGGGCGACGAGCTCCGCGCGCGCAGCGCGTGCTTCACGCCCGAGGTCGCGGGCGCGGCCTGGTACACGGACAGCGCGCACTGCCATCCGGGCGACTTCATGC
This sequence comes from Planctomycetota bacterium, assembly GCA_016873255.1. Taxonomy (GTDB): domain Bacteria; phylum Planctomycetota; class Phycisphaerae; order Phycisphaerales; family SM1A02; genus UBA966. Next base: position 39,709 of record VGXR01000001.1, on the reverse strand, counting down.
TCGGCCTCGGCGCCGCCTGCGCCCGCCGCGGCGTGGAGATCCGCACCTCGGTCGACGTGGCCGGCCTCGAGCGCGACCGCCACGGGCGCGTCGCCGGCGTCCACTCCGCGCGCGGCGAGACGTTCGAGGGGTCCGAGGTGGTGATCGCGGCGGGCGTGTGGAGCGGCGACCTGATGCGCGACATGGGGCTCGACATCCCGATGCAGGGTGCGCGCGGCTACCACCTGCAGTACGAGGGCATCCCCGAGCTGCCGTTCACGGGCTGCGTGCTGCACGAGACGTTCGTGGCCGTCACCCCGATGCGCGACCAGCTGCGCCTCGCGGGCACGCTCGAGATCCAGCCGCTCGGCCGCCCGTGGATGCGCAACCGCCTCCAGAAGCTGCCGGGGGGCGCGCGCCGCTACATCAAGGGCATCGACCAGGGCAGGGTGGTGGCGGAGTGGGCCGGCTACCGGCCGTGCACCTCCGACGGCATGCCGGTCATCGGGGCAGTGCCCGGATCGCCAGGCCTGTACGTGGGCACCGGCCACGCCATGATGGGAATGACCCTCGGCCCCGTCACCGCGCGCGTGCTTGCCGACCTCGTCCTCGGCGCGACGCCGCCGATGGCACTGCCGCTTGCCGACCCTGCGCGCTACTCCGCCGCGCGCGTCCCGGGCCCCGCCGTCGCGGCGAGCGCCTGAGCGTCACTTCGCGCCTGAAGTGCCAGCCACGTCCTCGTACCCGCGCAGCACCTCGCGGAGGTCGGCGGCCCAGTCCTCGCCGGCCGGCCCGAGTGCCTTCGCGCCCGCGATCGCGCGCCGCGTGAGGTCCGCGGCCCTCGCCCGGTCGCCCTTCAGTCCCCAGGCATGCCCGAGTTCGGCAAGCACCTGCGGCGCCGGCTCCTGGCCCGCGGCGGTCGCGCCCTCGAGCCATGCGATCGCGGCGTCCACGCGCCGGTCCGTGATCGGCGTCCGCAGCACGAATGCCGCAAGCCACAGCCGCGTGCCGCCGTCCTCGCGCACCAGCGCCTCGGCCGCCGCGTAGCCCTCGTCGGCCCGGCCCGAACGGAGGAGCAGCATCGCGCGCTGGACGCGCAGCGGCAGCGAAGCCTCGGGCCCCGCGTCCGCGATGGCCATGTCGAGGGCCCCGAGCGCGCGCGCCGTGTCGCCGGCCGCCAGCGCTTCCTTCGTGTCGCGCTCGCGCGCCCGCTGCCGGTCGTCCTCGGCGACGGTGTCCTCGAAGAGCGCCTTCGCGGCCGCCACGTCCCACGTGCCGTCGAGCACCTTTGCGAGCGTGGGCTCCGCATCGCGCGGGTGGCCCACCCACTGCACCACGCCCTCGCGCACGATGAACGCCGTCGGCAGCCCGCGCTGGTGCGCGGCGTCGAGCCACTCGCGCCGCATCGAGCCGTCCGGGTCGGCTCCGAGCGTGAACCGCGCCTTGCCGCGCCATTCCTCGCGCTCGGCAAAGCGGCGGACCGCCTCCAGGTCCTCGTCCGTCACGCCCACCACGTCCACGCCGCGCGCGCGCAGGTCGTCGGCCAGCTTCGAGAGCCCCGCGAGCGACTGCCGCGACGGCGCGCTCCAGGTGGCCCAGAAGGCGATCACGTAGACCCGCCCGGGCGTCCAGAACTCCGGCGCATCCCCGCGAACCCATGCCGCCACTTCGGGCTTCGGCGCCTTCGTCCCGATCGACAGCGCAGGCGGCGCCACCGGGGCCGCCGCCTGCGCGAGCGCTCCCGAAAGGACGAGCGCGAGCATCGTCATGTGCAGGGCTCCGTCACTTGCCGCCCGGCGAACCGGCACCGCCGCCCGCGGGGGCCGAGGGGGCACCGGGCGCGGGGTCCTTGCCGCCGGTCGCGGGCCGCGACCGCGGCGCGCCTGCGCCCGGCGCGCCTGCGCCCGGCGCGCCTGCGCCCGGCGCGCCTGCGCCCGGCGCGCCTGCGCCCGGCCCGCCCATGCCCATGCTCTCCTGCATGGCGCGCTGGACGGCCTCGGAGAACGCGGCCTTGGCCGCTTCCGACGAGGTGATCTTGCCGTCATTGATGTCCTTGGCGACGCCGGTGGCCGCGATCTTCATGGACGAGCGCATGGTTTCGCCCATCATGTTGGCCATCATCGCCATGTTCGCGCCCTCGTCGCCGCGCACGCCGGTGGCGGTGTCGAAGTCGAGCCACCACTTGCCGTCGGCCTTGACGAGCGGCGCGGACTTGCCGCTCGGCTTGCCCTCGGCATCAACCCCCACCAGCGTGGCCTTGTCCTCGCCGTCCATCTTCACCTCGAACTTGCCGTCCATGGGGATCGGTAGCGGGGCACCGGCCGCGGACGTGCCGAACTTGGCCATCGAAGCGGTGACGAGCGGCCCCATGTCCTCGACCAGCGCGCACGTCACGCGGAGCGCGACCTTGCCGCCGTCCGTCGTGCTGCGCATGGCGCGCACGAACCGCGAGAGGCCCGCGCCGTCCTTCGACGCCGTCGGGAGGAACTCGACCATCGCCTGCGGCGAGTCGAACCCTTCCGGCGTGATGGCGGGGAACACCTTCTCGGCGGCCGGGGTGAGCTTTGCCTCGGGGCGGGGCATCCGCGGGGTGCGCGGGGCACCGGGCGCGCCCGGCGCCGCGCCGGGAACCTGCGGGGCCTTGGGTGCGGCCGGCGCGGCGGGTGCGGCCGGCGCGGCGGGCGCGCCGTCCTGCAGCAGCAGCGCGGTCTTCTTGGTGGGCGTGGGCGCCTCGCCGCCCTCGTACTTGCGGAGGGTGTCCTTCAGCTCGCCGGCCATCTGGCCGTCGGCCTTGTCGATGGCCTTCTTCTGCCACTCGATGGCCTTCGCCTTGTCGCCCGACTCCCACCAGGCGCGCGCAAGCGTGTCGATGATGGCGGCGTCGTCGCCCCCGCTCGCCGTGACGGCGGCCTTGGCGGTCTCGAGCGCGAACGGGATGTCGCGCTCCTTCACGCGCTCCTCGTCGAGCACGAACCACGCCATCTCGTTCAGCACCATCTCGTCGCCCGTGGCCCCCGCGAGCACCTCGCGCCCGAGCGCGTAGCCGTCCGCGGGCCGGTTGGCGTCCGTGAGCAGCATCTTGAACTTCTGCACCTGCATGCCGGCCTTCGCGCGCGCCGGGGCGGACGCGATGTCCTCGTCGAGCATCTTCATGACCGCGTCCCAGTCGCCGGACTTGCGCGCCTTGGCCATGGCCGACCGGCGCTGCATCTGCTTGCGCCCCATCGCGGCCTGCTGCTCGAACTCCGACTTGAACGATGCGGCATCCCACGTGCCCGTGACGATCTTCTCGAGCGGCTCGTCCATGCCCATCGGGTGGCCGATCCACTGCACCTTCGAGTCCTTGACGATGAACGCGGTCGGGATGCCGTTCTGGCCCGCCGCCTCCATGTAGGCCTTGTGCACCGAGCGGTCGGGATCGGTCGCGAGGTTGTAGCGGGCCTTCTGCTTCCACTCGTCGGTGTCGAGGAACTTGGTGACCGTGTCCACCTTCTCGTCGCTGATGCCGACGACCACCACCTTGTCCTTGTACTTGTCCGCGACGTCGGAGATGTGCGGCATGCTCATGCGGCACGGGCCGCACCAGGTGGCCCAGAACTCCACCACGTAGACCTTGCCGCCGTCGAACCACTTGGGCTCGGTGCCGCGGACGAACTTCTCGATGGCCGGCACCGGGGCGTCGCTGCCGATGGTCAGGGCGTCCGCCTTGTCGGCGGCCTTGTCCTGCGCGCCGGCGGCGGCGGAGAGGGAGAGGGCCAGCGCAGCGAACCGCGCGGCGTGACGGAGTGCGTTCAGGTCGTTGGTCATGGCATTGACGATACCACCCGCACTTCACGCCCCGCGGCCGCGGCACGGTCGGCGTATCCTCGGCCCGGGTCCTTCCCCTCGTTCGCCGGAGCCGGCCCCGCCCCGCGCCCGCGCGCCCGAGAATCGCGCCTTCCACGCTTCGCCATGGCAGCAGAACACGACCAGAACACCGGCGCCCGCATCCTCGACGGCAAGGCCTTGTCCGAGGCCGTTCGCGCCCGCCTCCGCGAGCGCATCGCCGCCTCCGGGCGCCCCGTGCGGCTGGACGCATTGCTCGTGGGCGACGACCGGGCCGCCGGCATCTACGCCACGAACCAGGGGAAGACGTGCGCCGAGGTCGGCATCGAGTACGTGCTGCATCGCCTCCCCGCGGGCGCGACCTACGACGACGTGGCGGGCCGCGTGCTCCTCCTCAACAGCGAGGACTCGGTGCGTGCGCTGATGGTGCACCTGCCGCTCCCCGGGGGCGTGGACGCCGAGCGGGTGCAGTCGCTCATCTCGCCGGAGAAGGACGTGGAGGGCGTCAACCCCGCCAACATCGGGAACGTCGTCTACGGCCGGCGGAGCCTGGTGCCGTGCACCGCGCTCGCGTGCCTGGAGATGATCGAGTCCACCGGCATCGACCTGCGCGGCAGGCGCTGCTGCGTGGTGGGCGCGAGCAACATCGTCGGGAAGCCGATCGCCGTCCTCCTGATGCGTGCCGACGCCACCGTCCACTCGACCAACAAGTTCACGCCGGACCTGCCTGCGCTGGCGCGCGAGTGCGACGTGGTGGTGGCGGCCTGCGGGGTGCCCCGGCTCGTCACGCGCGACTGGGTGAAGCCCGGCGCCGTGGTCATCGACGTGGGCATCAACCGGATCGACGGTCCCGATGGCCGGAAGGTCACGGTCGGCGACGTCGACTTCGAAGCCGTCCGCCCCGCGGCGGGCTGGATCTCGCCCGTCCCCGGCGGCGTCGGCCCGATGACCGTTGCCATGCTCCTCCGCAACGTGGTGGATGCCGCGCTCCGCTGAGCGCGCTCGGCCGTCTCCGGCGTCCGGGCCGCCCCGCGATCACGCGAGGAGGCGCGCCGCTTCCTCGTAGCGCGCGTGCGTCTGGGCCACCACTTCGGCGGGCAGCACGGGCCCCGGCGGCTCCTTGCGCCAGCGGCCGGCGGCCGCTTCCCCGAGCAGCCAGTTCCGCAGGTACTGCTTGTCGAAGCTCGGCTGGTCCCGGCCCGGCGCGTAGCCGGCGAGCGGCCAGTAGCGGCTCGAGTCCGGCGTGAGCACCTCGTCCACGAGCATCAGTTCCTCGGTCGGTTCGCCGCCCCCGTCGAGCGCGAACCCGAACTCGAACTTGGTGTCGGCCAGGATCATGCCCCGGGCAAGCGCGCGCTCGGACGCGGCCCGGTAGATCTCCAGCGTCACGTCGCGCAGCCGCGCCGCCAGGTCGCCGCCGACGTGGTCGCACATGCGTTCGAACGTGATGTTCTCGTCGTGCCCCTCCGCGGCCTTGGTGGCGGGCGTGAAGACGGGTTCCGGCAGACGGTCGCACTGCCGCAGCCCGCGCGGCAGCTCCACGCCGCATGCCGTGCCTGCGGCCTGGTACTCCTGCCAGCCGCTCCCCGCGAGGTAGCCGCGGGCCACGCACTCCACCTGCACCACGCGCGCCGCGCGGCAGGTCATCGACCGCCCCGCGAGCATGGCGCGGTCGTGCGGAGCAAGCCCGGGGATGTCGTCGACGCGCGACGAGAGGAAGTGGTCCGGCACGATGCCCAGCGGCCGCAGGAACCTGAACCACCCGACGCTGATCTCGGTGAGCAGCCGTCCCTTGCCCGGCACCGGGGTCGGCATGACCACGTCGAACGCGCTGATGCGGTCCGTGGCCACCACGAGGAGCCTCGGCGGCGTGCCCGGCGACGCCGGGAGCGCGTAGACGTCGCGCACCTTGCCGCACCGGCGGCCGGCGAGCGGGAGGTTGGTCTCGAACACCGCGTCGGTTCCGTCGGCTGGCGCGTGGCGCAGGGCGGTCATGGAACCGATCGTATCTGCCGGCGCGCCGCCGATGCCGCGCGCTTTCGCCTGCATTGCCGGCAATCCGCGCATGGCGGATACACTCGCCCGCGAATGCTGCGGTTCCTCGTGCACGATGAGCGCGGACTGGCCACGCAGTGGCCGCTGGTCAACGCGCACCTGCTCGGATCGGACGACACCTCCCGCAAGGGCGGCATCGCGTTCCGTGACGGCTGCATCACGTGCAAGACGTCGGACACCCATGCGGCGCTCGCGTTCTCGCTGGAGGTCGATGCCGGCAAGGCCGGTCGGCTGATGCTGCAGACCTGCCTGCTGCGCCAGCGCGAGGAGCCCTACCGGCTGTACGAGGAACTGGCGCGCCACCGCATCAAGCTGTTCCTGGAGAAGAGCGAGAACTGGCTCTTCCTCGACCCGGCGAAGGCCCCCGAGGCGTTCGAGAAGTTCGAGCAGGCGCGAACGACGTTCGTGATGGGCATGACCGAGCCGGACCCGGTGCGGTCGGAGCTGCTCCACCGCGACGCGCTGGCGCTCGGCATCTTCGCCAGCGAGCAGCTGGTGATGAAGCGCACCGAATGGCAGCTCCACCGCCGCTTCGGGGCCAAGGCGCCCGACTACGCGCTCGGCATCCGGGTTCCAATCGAGAAGGCGCCAGAGCAGCTGACCCAGGTGCTCTCGTCGCAGTTCGACACCGTGCGCGTGCCCACGCCCTGGAGCCTGATCGAGCCCACGCAGGGCAAGTTCTCCTTCGACCAGGTCGACCGCTGGATGGCGTGGGCCAAGAAGTCCGGGCGCAAGATCATCGCGGGTCCGCTGCTCGACGCCGGTGCGGCCGGCGTGCCCGGGTGGGTGCGCCCGTCGCTTGCCGACCCGGCGAAGCTCAAGGACCGGCTCTACCTCTTCATCCGCGAGGTGGTGGCCCGGTATGCGCCGCTGAACCCCATCTGGAACACTGCCGCGTCGGTGCACCTGAACGAGGCCGCGCCGCTCACCACCGAGGCGATGGTGAGCGTGACTCGCATGGCCGGCGTCACCGTGCGCCAGCTGGTGAAGAACGCCAAGCTCCTCGTTGAGGTCGGCGACCCGTTCAGCGACATCCCGCCCGCCACCGAGCGGGCCATCGGCGCCATCGTCTACATCCGCGCGCTGCTGGCGGAGGGCGTGCCCATGGACATGGTCGGCCTTCCCGTGCTGCTCGGAGGCACGGCACCCGGGCAGGGTGCGCGCGACCTCATGCAGGTCTGCGCGATGGTGGAGCGATTCACCAGCCGCAAGGAGATGCCGCCGATCGTGCTCAGCGCATGCGCGGTGCCGAGCGCGCCGCAGCCCGACGTCGGCACCGGCTGGTGGCGCGAGCCGTGGAGCGCGCGTTCGCAGGGAGCGTGGGCGCCCATGGTCTTCCAGATCGCGCTGGCCAATCCCAACGTGCACCTGGTGGTCTGGGACCGGCTTCGCGACGACGCCGGCTACGGCATCCGCGACTCCGGCCTGTTCGCGCCGGATGGCTCACCGAAGCCCGCGGCGGAACGCCTGCTCGCGACGCGCCGCAGGCTGCGGACGCCGCTCGGGCCCTTCGCGGGTGCGGTTGCCGACGCAAGCGACGCGACCGCCGCGGGATCGGGGGACTGACATGCGGCGCACGTGGTGGTTCGCGCGCCGAGCGGGCGTGGCGGCGGTGCTCTGCGCGCTGTGCGCCGGGGCCATCGCCCGCATTCCCGCCTCGGATCCCTCGAGCGGACCGGCGCTCCGCACGCTCGACGTGAACGCCGCCCCGGCCGAGGAGCTTGAGCTCCTCCCCGGCGTCGGGCCGTCGGTGGCTTCCGCCATCGTGGCCGACCGTGCCGACCGCGGCCCGTTCCGGACGGTGGACGACCTCGACCGCGTGCGCGGCATCGGGCCGGGGCTCCTCGCCAAGGTGCGCCCGCACCTGCGCGCCGGCGCGGCGCCCGCGGGTTCCGCCTACGCTGTTCGCTGATGCCATCCGCACCGGACGCATCGCTCGCCGCCCTCGGCGGGCTGCTCGCAGATCGCGCGCTCGACCCCCTCGTCACCAACGTCGAGGCGGGCGGGGCTTCGTCGTGCCGCGGCGCGGCGGGGAGCAGCTCGTCGTTCGTGGCCGCCGCGCTCGCCGCGCGCACGGGCCGGACGGTGCTCCTCGTCACCGCGCACCTCGACGAGGCCGACGAGGCGTTCGCGGAACTCGCGGACCTCCATGCGGCGGGCCTGGGGCCGGAGCCTGCGCTGATGCCGGCGCTCGAGGGCATCCCGGGCGAGGGCGGGTCGGCGCTCGATCTGCTGGCGGAGCGCCTCGCCGTGGTGCGGCGGCTCGCCGAGGGCCGCGCGCCGGGCATCCTGGTGGCGCCGGTCCCGTCGCTCATGCAGATGGTGCCGGGGCCGGAGCTCCTTCCCCGCCTCCTGCGCGTGGTGCGCGAGGGCGAGCGGTGCGCGCCGCGCGCCCTCGCGGAGTGGCTTGCCGATGCCGGCTACTCGCGCACCGATGCCATCGAGAACCCCGGCGAGTTCGCGGTGCGCGGCGGCGTGATGGACATCTTCCCGCCGGGCGGCGCGCTGCCCGTGCGGCTCGACTTCTTCGGCGACGACGTGGAGCGGATCTTCGAGATCGACCTCGCCACGCAGGCCAGCGACCGCCGCGTGCAGGAGGCGCAGCTCGTCGGCGCCAGCCCGCAGGCGCTGGTGGACGACGAGGGGAAGGTGCCGGCCGCCGAGCTGCTTCCCGCGGGCACGGCGTGCATCGTGGCCGAGCTGGCGGAGGTCCTCGAGCAGGGGCGCGGCTACTGGGAGCGGGTGAGCGACGGGCACGGCGTGCTCTCGGTGCAGGAGCTCTTCAAGGCGCTCGGGCGCCGCTGCCACGCGGTGGTGGACGTCAACGGCTTCAGTTCGACCAACGCCTCCGACCGCGTGGTGCGGCTTCCCGTGGAGGCGCTGCCCGCGTTCGACGACGAGGTGAAGGCCGCGTTCGGCGAGCTCGCTGCCGTCGCGGCGCGCATGCCTGCCGTCCTCTGCTGCGACACCGACGGCGAGCTTGCGCGCGCGGCCGAGCTGCTCGCCGAGCACGTGCCTGCGGCGCGCGTCCCGCGCGTGCGAATGCACGTCCACCGCGGATTCGCCTGGGACGGCGCCGCGCCGCTTGCGGTGGTGCCTCAGCACGAGGTGCTCAACCGCTTCGGCACGCGCCGGCGCGTCCAGCGCGTGGGCGGCGCGGGGACGCGCGATGCGTTCCTGCAGTTCGGCCCGGGCGACTACGTGGTGCACCGCGACCACGGGATCGCGCGCTTCGCGGGCCTGCAGCTCATGGCCGCCAAGGAGGGGAGGGAGTCGGGCGAGGAGGAGTTCCTCACGCTCGAGTTCTCCGAGGGCGCCCGCCTCCACGTGCCGGCCTCCAAGATCGACCTCGTGCAGCGCTACGTGGGCTCCGGCGCCGCGCGGCCGCAGCTCTCCACGCTCGGCGGCAAGCGCTGGAAGGCGCAGAAGGAGCGCGTCCGCGAGTCGGTCCTCGACCTCGCCGGCGAGATGCTCCGCATCCAGGCGGCGCGCGAGGCGACGTCCGGCATCCGCTTCCCCGACGACACCGCGTGGATGCGCGAGTTCGAGTCGGACTTCCCTTACACCGAGACCGAGGACCAGCTCACCGCCATCGCCGCGGTGAAGCGCGACATGCAGGGCGCGCGCCCGATGGACCGCCTCATCTGCGGCGACGTCGGCTTCGGCAAGACCGAGGTGGCGATCCGCGCCGCCTTCAAGGCCGTGGAGAGCGGCCGCCAGGTGGCCGTGCTGGTGCCGACCACGGTGCTCGCCGAGCAGCACGAGCGCACCTTCCGCGACCGCTTCCGCGCCTACCCGTTCCGCATCGAGAGCCTCTCGCGGTTCAAGGGCGGCGCCGAGAGCCGCAGGATCCTCGAGGACCTCGCCAAGGGCCAGGTGGACGTCGTCATCGGCACGCACCGCCTGCTCAGCGAGGACGTGCGCTTCAAGGACCTCGGCGTCGTGGTCGTCGACGAGGAGCAGCGCTTCGGCGTCGAGCACAAGCAGCGGCTCCTCGGCTTCAGGCTCACGGCCGACGTGCTCACGCTGAGCGCCACGCCCATCCCGCGCACGCTGCACATGAGCCTCCTCGGCCTGCGCGACATCTCGAGCCTCACCACGCCGCCGCCCGACCGGCGCGCCATCGTGACCGAGGTGATCCCCTGGAACCCGCGCCGGGTGCAGCAGGCCATCCGCCGCGAGCTTGCGCGCGAGGGCCAGGTGTTCTTCGTGCACAACCGCGTGCACGACATCGAGGAGGTGGCCGCGCAGGTGAAGGAGCTGGTGCCCGAGGCGCGCGTCATCGTCGGCCACGGCCAGATGACCCCGGCGATGCTCGAGGGCGTCATGCTCGCCTTCATGCGCCACGAGGCGGACGTCCTCGTGAGCACCACCATCATCGAGAGCGGCATCGACATCCCCACCGCCAACACGATGGTGATCCACGACGCCAACATCTACGGACTGGCCGAGCTGCACCAGCTGCGCGGCCGCGTGGGGCGCTCGCGGCACCGGGCGTACTGCTACCTCACGCTGCCGCAGGACCGCACCGTCACCGAGGACGCCATGAAGCGCCTGAAGGCCATCGAGGACTACTCGATGCTCGGCGCGGGCTTCCGGATCGCCATGCGCGACCTCGAGATCCGCGGTGCGGGCAACCTGCTCGGCGCGGAGCAGAGCGGCCACATCGCGACGGTCGGCTACGAGATGTACTGCCAGCTGCTCGAGCAGGCCGTGGGCGAGCTGCGCAGCGAGGAGCGCGTGGTGCCGAGCGACACGGTGCTCGACATCGGCGTCGCCGCCAGCATCCCGCGGGGCTACATCCCGAGCGACCTGCGGCGCATGGAGGCCTACCGGCGCATCGCGGGCGCGCGCGAGCCCGCGCAGCTTGCGAAGGTGCGCACGGACCTCGACAGCGCCTACGGCGCGCCGCCCGCGGGCGTGCAGCTCCTCCTCGACCTGGCCGAGGTGCGCCTCGCGGCCACCCTCCTCGGCGTGCGCTCGGTGGCGCGGCGCGAGCAGGACGTGGTGTTCCGCACCCTCGACTCCGAGGCGCTCCGCTCGCGCCTTGCCGGGGTGCAGGGCACCGTGCGCGTGGTCGGCCAGCCCGACGAGCGCGGGCTCATCGACGTGTTCCTACGGCCCTCGAAGGCATTCCTCGAGCCGCGCGCGCTCGTGCAGCTCCTCAGGCGCCGGCTGCAGGCCGCCTGAGTGCCGCCGCCCGAACCCGCAAGCAAGCCCCCGACCGCGCACAGGCGTGGAGTGCGCGGTCGGAGGAAGCCGTCCCGAGGGACGGTTTGGAACAACTGGTCCTTTCCCGAGGACCGATGTGATCTGTCAGGCGCGGCGGCGCGTGGCGCCGACGGCGCCGGCGAACGCGAGGAGGGCGATGGCGCCAGGGGCGGGATTGGCCCCTCCGTCCATGTTGCTGCCGTTCGAGGTTCCGGTCACCAGGACCCGATCGAGGTTCCAGAACGCGGAGCCGAGCATCGGAGCGCCATTCGCTCCGATGAATCGTCCCGACGTCGGGTCCTTGACCGCGACGATTCGGAAGCGGAACTTGGTGTTGTCCGAAACGCCATCCACGAACGAAAGGTTGTAGGCGAAGCGAGTGAAGGTGCCGTTGGCCTTGACTCGGAACCGGCCGGCATTCGAGAGCCCGGCGACCGTGTAGGTGCGTCCGGCATTCGTCGAGTACTGAAACTGACCCCAGCGGCTCGAGCGAGCTTGACCGGAGAGGGCGAACCCGACCGAGATGAAGCTGAAGCCGTTGGTGTTTGCCTGGAACTGCGCACCCCGGCGTCCCGAGGCGTTGGTCGCGGCGTTGAAGTTTCCGATCCGCATGGCGCGGTTCGTGCCGCCCGCGGTGTCGAATGACGACCCCGTGGCGAAGCCGAGCGCCGTTCCGCCGACCGCGATGGCCGTGCTGCCGCGGGCGTTCACCGCCGCGCGGTTCGCCGCGTTGAAGTTCCAGCTCGTCACCACGGCTGCGTCCGCCGAGGCTGCCAGCAAGGCCGATGCTCCGGCCACGATCAGGGTCTTGTTCAACATGTCTAGCTCCAAGCGAAGGGGTGCCGTGGAGATCCGGCGTGAGGTAAGGGGCCTCGGCGCCGGTCTGGACCGGGAGGAAGGGATCCGGTCCGACAGGAGAGGCGCGAAAGGGGCGCAGGGCGGATCACCCGCCCCTGACTTTTTTTGCAGGTCGGCCCCGACTGCCGGGAATCTGGGTTTCTGGCCGGAAAAAGGGCCAGACTCCCCAGATGCTTCATCCGCAGGCGCGATACTTCCCTCCAGAACGGTGCCAGCAGGCGCCGGCACGGACGCACGGGCAGGGCGCCCAGGCCTGGGGCCGAGGACGCCCTCCACGGAACACGAAGGAGTCAGTCATGGCAAACCTGAACAAAGTGATGCTCATCGGAAACCTCACCCGCGACCCGGAGCTGAAGTACACGCCTGGCAACCAGGCGGTGTGCGAGGTCGGCCTGGCGGTCAACCGCAAGTACCGCACCAAGGAAGGCGAGGAGCGCGAGGAGACCACGTTCGTCGACTGCGAGGCCTGGGGCAAGCAGGCCGAGGTCATCAAGCAGTACATGACCAAGGGCCGCCCGCTCTTCGTCGAAGGGCGCCTCAAGCTCGACACCTGGGAGGACAAGGATGGCGGCAAGCGCTCGAAGATGCGCGTCGTCATCGAGAACTTCCAGTTCCTCGGCGGCGGCGGCGGCGGCGGCGGAAACGGCGGCGGCGGTGAGCGCTTCGTGTCCGACGAAGGCGGCGCGCCCGCGCGCGGCGCCGGCGGCGGTCGTGCCCCGGCCGGTGCCGGCGCCCGGGGCGGCGCCCCGCACCAGGAAGTCGCCGACGAGGACATCCCGTTCTGACCATCCCGGCCCCGCAGGCTCCGGACCAGGCCTCTGATTCCCGGCCGTGGCCCCAGACAGGGGCCCCAGACAGGGGCCCCAGACAGGGGCCCCGGCCGGCCTATTTGACCCCTTGGCGGCCCTGCGGCTTCCGGTACACTTGTCCGCCTGCACCCACGCGGCCACGACGGCCGCGCCTCCTCAATGCTGGGCCCCGAGGCAGCCCTAACTCACGCGGCATGGCCGCGGAAGGACAGCGTCATGGCGACGAAGAAGGTCGAGCTCCTGCTCAACCGCACCATCGAGAACCTGGGCCTGGTCGGGGACGTCGTGAAGGTGAAGCCCGGCTTCGCCCGCAACTACCTGCTACCGCACGGCTTTGCCGAGGCGCCGACCCCCGAGAAGATCGAGGCCCTCAAGGACCTGCGCGCGAAGGCGCGGGCCGAGCTGGCCAAGCTGCGCTCCGAGCGCGAGGCGCTCATCGCCCGCATGGAAGGCGTGGCCATCAAGCTCATCCGCAGCGTGAACGACGCCGGCGTCCTCTACGGCGCCGTCACCCAGCGCGACATCTCCGACCAGCTGGTGGCCGACGGCTACCCGGTGGACATGCGCGCCGTGCGCCTGCAGAACCCGATCCGCCGCATCGGCAGCTACGCCTGCGTGATCCAGCTCGACCGCGACCTGCGGACCGAGGTGGGTATCGAGGTGCTGCCGGACCGCACGCTCGAGATCCTGACGGCCGCCGAGGCCGCCCCGGCCGAGGAGCCCGCCGCGGAGGCTCCCGCCACCGAGGGGGCCGCCCCCGCCGAGGACGCGGACATGGGCAAGAAGGGCAAGAAGGGCAAGAAGGCCAAGGCCTGATTTCCCTCCGGAATCCGATCCACGGCGCGCCGCTCCCCCGGGGCGGCGCGTTATCTTTCCCGCCCGCGTGCCCGGTTCGCCGGTCTGTCTGCGCCGTTCGGCGCTCCCGGACCGATGAAAGGGGCACGCAGGGTGGCGCCCGCATGGCGGCAGGCGCGACCCGGACCCCGGCCGCGGACCGTTCGCGGCGCAGGGGCAGTCGATGTCCCGCCGCTGGCAGCTCACGGACGAGCAAGGCGAACCCGATGTCAACCCTGTCCATCTCTCGGCGCGAGACGCTCCCGAGCACTCGCAAGTCCGTCACGCACAAGTTCGCGATCAACGGCCACGAGGGCTACCTCACGATCGGCCTCTTCGCCGACGGCCGCCCGGGCGAGGTCTTCATCAAGATGAGCAAGGAAGGCTCCACGCTCTCCGGCCTCATCCAGGGATTCTGCCGAGCATTCAGCCTCGCGCTGCAGCACGGGCTTGCGGCGGGCGAGGCCGCCGAGCGCTTCCGCGGCATGCGCTTCGAGCCGATGGGCTGCACGAGCAACCCGGACATTCCCGAGGCGCTCAGCATCCTCGACTACGTGGCGCGCTACATCCTGCTGCACTACGGCCGCCCGGCCTGAGACCTTCCCTTCGCGGGACCCACCTGAACGCAACCGCCCCCGTGCGCGCAAGGCGCACGGGGGCGGCTGGTTTCGCGTGGATGTCCGGGCGGCCTGCGCCGCGCGGATTCACTCCTCGGTGCCGGCCGGGGCGGCGGACTCGTCGCGCATGCGCGCCTCGTCCATGGTCCGCTGGGCGGCCTCGGCGTTCTTCATCTGCTCGTCGGTCAGATCGTCGTTGCGGACGATCAGCGCGCGGAGCATTTTCTCGCTGAGGCGGCAGTCGCGCTCGATCTCCCTCACCTTGCGGGGTTCCGCAGTGAAGCGCGACAGGAAGTACACGCCGCGCTTGTTGCCCTTCACGTCGTAGGCAAGCCGGCGCTCGTCCCACTTGATCAGGCTGTGGAGCGTGACGTCGCCCTTGGACAGGCACTCCTTGATGTGGTCCATCGCCGCGTTCATGTCGGCGGACGCGGACTGCGGGAAGAGGAACATCGCCTCGTACTTTCCGATTCGGGTCTCGGTCGTGGTCATGGTCAATCCTTGTGGTTGTTGGTGTTCTCCGGCGCCGCTGCGGGCGCCGGCTGGCTGTTGAAACGGTTCATCGCCTCCTGGAGGCCCTTCGCCGCCCAGCACTCGGCCGCGAGCGCGGCCTTGTCCAGTGCGGCGTCGACCAGCGGGCGCTGGTCGGGCGAGAAGCGGCCGAGCACGTAGTCCACCTGCCGCACGCGGCCCGGGGGGTCGATGCCCACCCGCAGACGCGCCCAGTAGCTGGACCCGAGCTTCAGCCCGATGTCGGTGAGCCCGTTGTGCCCCCCGCTCGAGCCATCCGGCCGAAGCCGGATGGACCCGCAGGGGAGGGCCAGGTCATCGACGATCACCAGGAGGTCACGCGACGGCTCGAGCTTGAAGAACTGCACCGCCTCCAGGACCGCGCGGCCCGAGAGGTTCATGAACGTGGTGGGCTTGAGGAGCATGCACTTCTCGCCCCCCACCTCCGCGTCCACGGCCAGCCCGGCGAACCTGGCCCGCGGCGCCGCGCCCGGCGCGAAGCGCCTGGCAAGGCGGTCGACCACGTCGAAGCCCGCGTTGTGGCGGGTTCCGGCGTACTCGGGTCCGGGGTTTCCAAGTCCGACGATGAGCTTCATGGCCTGCTCGCTGGCGGTGCATCCTTCGGTGCGTGTCCGTCAGGACATCACTTCTTGGCGTCCGCGCCCTCCTCCTTCTTGGCGGTGAGCACTTCCGGCGCGGCACCGGCGGCAGGCGCGGCGGCCTCGCCCGCGGCGGCCTCTTCCTTCATGAACTGCACGCGGATGACCGCGGCGTTCGCGTCGCTGGCGGCGGTGACGCCGGCCGGCATCTTCAGCTGGCCCACGGTGAGCATCTCGCCCTCCATGTGGCTGAGGTCGGTCTTGATCTCCTCGGGGATGTCGCGCACCTTGCAGGTGACCTCGATCTCCGGCATGTCGTGCGTGACGATCGCGCCGGGCTTCTTGGCCGCCTCGGGCGTGCCGATGAACGACAGGTGCACCTTGACCGTCACCACCTCGTCGAGGTTGACGCGGGCGAGGTCCATGTGGATCACGTTGTCGCCGAGGAACCCGAACTGCAGGTCCTTGACGAGCACCGTGTCGGTGCTGCCGTCATCGAACTTGAGGGCGAGCACGTGCGCGCCGTGCTTGAGGGCGTAGAGGGTGGCATGCTCCTCCACGCTGATCGCCACCGGCGCGGAGCCGTGACCGTAGAGGTTGCAGGGCAGCTGGCCCGCCGCACGGAGGCGGCGCGAATACCGGGTGCCGAGCTTCTCGCGCTTCTTCGCGACGAGGACAGGGGTCTCCTTGGACATTGTTGAATGTCTCCTTTCTTGGTTGGAGCCTGGGTCAGCGCTTCACGCCGATTCCATCGTGGAACATGGCGCTCACGCTCTGGTCATGGTGAATGCGGTGGACGGCCTCGCCGAGGAGCTTGGCCACGGAACGGATGACGAGCTTTCCCTCGAGGGGCTTGAGGCGCTCGCCGCCGGGGATCGTGTCGGTGACGGCGACGCTGGAGATCTCTGGCGCCGCGAGGCGCGCGAAGGCCTGGCCCACGAGCACGGCGTGCGTGCACGCCACCTCGCAGCCGGTGGCGCCTTCCTCCATCACCACGCGCGCGGCCTCGGCCACGGTGCCGGCGGTCGAGATCATGTCGTCGAACATCAGGACGCGCCGGCTGCGTACCTCGCCGATCAGGTTCTTGATGACGACCTTGGACCCGGACTGGCGGCGCTTGTCGATGATGGCCATGTCATAGCCGAGCACGCTGGCGTACATGTTGGCCACCTTGACGTTGCCGATGTCGGGGCTCACCACCACGCACTCGCCGAGCTCGTCCCTGCGCTGCTGGTAGTAGTCGACCAGCACCGGCGAGGCGGTGAGGTGGTCCACCGGGATGTCGAAGAACCCCTGGATCTGCGCGGCGTGCAGGTCGACGCACAGCACGCGGTCGCAGCCGGCCTCGGTGATCAGGTTGGCGCAGAGCTTGGCGGTGATGGGCACGCGGCCCTCGTCCTTGCGGTCCTGGCGCGCGTAGCCGAAGTAGGGGATCACGGCCGTGATCCGCTTGGCGCTCGCGCGGCGCAGGCAGTCGATGAAGACGAGGAGCTCCATCAGGTTGTCGTTCACCGGCAGGCACGTGCTTGCCACGATGAAGCAGTCGCGGCCGCGGACGTCCTCGGCCAGCTTCACGAGCAGCTCGCCGTCGGGGAACTGCACGGTCTCGGCGCGGCCGAGCGGCATGCTGATGTGCTCGCACATGCGCTGCGCCAGGGCGTGGCCGCTGCGCGATGCGAAGATCTTCAGGTGGTCTTGGTCCAGCGTGCTCATGCGCGTGCTCCGGCTGCGGGTGCGGAACGGCTCGAGAGGAAGCCGCTGACCTCGGCCAGCTGCTCCGGCGTGTTGACGCTGAGGACGTCCTCGGGCGGCACGGCGTCGACCACGCTGACGCGCTTGCCGTCCTTGAGCAGGAGCTCGAAGACGTCGGTGATGTAGTACTCGCCGCTCGCGTTCTGGTTGGTGACGCGCCGCAGCGCGTCGAACAGGTCCGCGGTGCGGAAGCAGTAGTAGGAGGGGTTCACCTCGCGCAGCGCCAGCTGCGCGGGCGTGGCGTCCTTCTGCTCGACGATGCGCAGGAAGCCGCCCGCGGCGTCGCGCTCGATGCGGCCGTATCCCGTGGGGTCGGGGATGACCGCGGTGGCGAGCGTTGCCGCCGCGCCGGTGCCGCGGTGCACGGAAAGCAGGGTCTCGAGCGTGCGCGCGCGGATCAGCGGCCCGTCGCCGCAGAGCACCAGCACGTCCTCGCCGAGCGCGCCGCGCTCGAACACCGGGCGTGCCATGTCCACCGCGTGGCCTGTCCCCAGCTGCGGCATCTGCATCACGAACTCGATGCCCGAGTGGCCCGCGAAGTGGCCGCGCACCGTGTCCGCGCCGTGCCCGATCACCAGCACCACCTTGCCGCAGCCGACCGCGCGCGCCGCGTCCGCCACCCACTCGACCATCGGCCGGCCGAGCGCCGGGTGCATGACCTTCGGCAGGTCGCTCTTCATGCGCGTGCCCTTGCCGGCGGCAAGGATGATCGCGCTCTGGGTTCTGCTGTTGCTGGTGGCGTGCTTCATCGGTGGCCTCGGGGCCATCGACGCGTCGGGAGGAACTGGCCCGCTAGGATTCGAACCTAGACAAGCAGGACCAAAACCTGCTGTGCTACCGTTACACCACGGGCCAGTGACTGCGTCGATGGTAGGTGTGCTGCTCTTGCGCGGGGCGCTCTCCAGGGGTTCATCCGTGCGCTGCGCACCCCGGGGGCCGCTGGCGCTTCATCCGTCTTTCGCGGACCGGGATCACCCTGGCCGCGGCACTCCCGAGGCTGCGTCAGCGCGGTCATTGCCGCTTCGCGCTGACCCATGCGGCGCCTGGACTTGCAGTCGCCGACGGCCCGTGTTGGGAGACCGAAAAGGATACCGGGATCCCGCATGGCATGGAAGCCGCCCGGCCTATCCTGCGGGCCATGCCGACCCTCGTTTCCGTCAATCCGGCGACCGGCGAGCCCGTGGGCTCGGTGGAGGCCGCGGCTCCGCCTGATATCGGACACGTGGTGGCCCGCGCCCGCGCCGCGCAGCCGGCCTGGGCGGCGCTGGGGCTTGCCGAGCGGTCCGCGCGCATCAAGGCCGCAGCCGCGGACCTCAAGGCTGCCGCGGACCGTATCGGCGAGCTTGCCACGCTCGAGATGGGGAAGCCGCTCCCCGAAGGCAAGGGCGAGGCCAACCACTGCGCCGATTCGCTCGCCGAGGACGTGGACGAGATCGCCGACGCGCTGGCAACCGAGCTGCTGGAGGACAAGCGCACGCACACCGAGCTGCACCACGACCCCTTCGGCGTGTGCGCCGCCATCACGCCGTGGAACTTCCCGGTGCTCATGCCGATGCAGAGCGTGCTGCCCGCGCTGGTGGCCGGCAACGCGGTGGTGCTCAAGCCGAGCGAGGAGACGCCGCTCTGCGCCGACCTCTGGGCGCGCACGCTCGCCGCGCACCTGCCCGCCGACGTGCTGCAGGCGGTGCACGGGGCGGGCGACGTGGGCCGGGCGCTGGTGCTGGCCGATGTCGACCTCATCGTCTTCACCGGAAGCCGCGCCACGGGCGTGCGCATCATGCAGGACGCGGCCGCGGGCCTGAAGCGCGTGATCCTGGAGCTCGGCGGCAAGGACCCGCTGGTGGTGCTGCCGGACGCCGACCTCGACGCGGCCGCGGCGTTCGCCGTGCGCAACAGCTTCCGCAATGCGGGCCAGGTGTGCGTGAGCACCGAGCGCATCTACGTGCACCGCGACGTTGAGCAGCCCTTCGTCGACCGCGTCCTCGAGCGCACCCGGGCACTCAGGCAGGGCGACGGCCGCGAGCCGGGCGTGAACGTGGGGCCGATGGTCAACGCGCGCCAGAAGCAGAAGGTGCTCGAGCAGGTCGCGAAGGCGCGTGCCGCGGGCGCGCGCGTGCTTGCCGGCGGCGGCGACGCGCCCGGCAACTTCGTCCAGCCCACGGTGCTCGCGGGACTCGACCACGGCATGGACATCATGCGCGAGGAGACCTTCGGCCCCGTCGCGTGCATCATGAGCTTCGGCTCCGACGACGAGGCCGTGCGGCTCGCGAACGACTCGCCCTACGGCCTCGGTGCCGCGGTCTTCGGCGAGCGCGCGCATGCCGAGCGCGTGGCGCGCGCGCTGAACGCGGGCATGATCGGCATCAACCAGGGCTGCGGCGGCGCGGCCGGGACCCCCTGGGTCGGCGCGCGCAACTCGGGCTACGGGTTCCACAGCGGCAAGGCGGGGCACCGGCAGTTCGCGCAGGTGCGCGCCGTGAGCCGCCCGGCGGTGCGCGCCTAGCCCCATGCCGCGGCCGATCACGCCGGAACTGGTGCTGACGGGCTACCTCCGGGGGGCGTTCCCGATGTGCGACCCCGCGAGCGGCCGCGTGGAGTGGTTCACGTGCGACCCGCGCGCGCTCGTGCCGCTCGACGACCGGTTCCGCGTGTCGAAGAGCCTCGCTCGCACCGCGCGCGGCGGGAAGTTCGAGATCCGCGTGGACACGCGGTTCGACCAGGTGGTCGAGGGGTGCGCCCGAGACCGATCGCAGGACAACCGCAGCTGGATCGGCCCCGAGATCCGGCGCGTGTACGGCGAGCTGCACGAGATGGGCTTCGCGCACTGCGTGGAGGCGTGGCGCGACGGCGAACTCGTCGGCGGCCTCTACGGCGTGGCGATCAAGGGCGCGTTCTTCGGCGAGAGCATGTTCAGCCTGCCGGGGAAGGGCACCGACGCAAGCAAGGTGTGCCTCGTGCACCTGGTGGACCGGCTGCGGCGCGGCGGATTCGTGGTGTGCGACAGCCAGTACGCCAACGGCCACATGGCCCGGTTCGGGACCTACGAGATCGCCGCCGCCGAGTACATGTCACTTCTGGAGGACGCGGTCGAGGTCGATGCCCGCTGGGACATCGACGGCGACCCGCTGCGGGGTCGCTGACTTCGAGGCCGCTGACGCACACGCGATCTTCGCGCGCGTCCCGCTGCGCGAGCCGAACGTCATGGCACGCGGCACGAACGCCGTGCGCGCGGTGCGCGCGGGGTCCGCGGCGTGCTCGAAGGACGGCTTTGCAAGCAGCATGAAGTGGGAAGAGGATAGCCCTGCGTCCGGCGGATGCAAGCACCGCACGCAAGTGGCCTTCCGAAATGGAGTTAGGAAGCAGCCCGGCGAGCGAATGCCACAATTATCAGACGTTGAACAGGAAGTGGCACACATCCCCGTCCTGCATCACGTAGGCCTTGCCCTCGGCGCGCATGCGGCCGGCCTCGCGGATGGCCTTCTCGCTCTTGTGCTTCTCGAGATCCCCCACCGAGTAGATCTCGGCGCGGATGAACCCGCGCTCGAAGTCGGTGTGGATCACGCCCGCGGCCTGCGGGGCAGTGGCCCCCTTCAGGACGGTCCAGGCCCGGATCTCCTTGGGGCCCGCGGTGAAGTAGCTCTGCAGTCCGAGCAGCTCATAGGCCGCGCGCGCGACCGAGTGGAGCGCCGGCTCGGTCATGCCGAGGGCCGACAGCATCTCGGCGCGGTCGGCCTCGGACAGCTCGGCGAGCTCGCTCTCGATCTTGGCGCAGACCACCACCACCTTGCCGCCGTTGGCCTTGGCATGCTCGCGCACCCTCTGGACGAGCGGGCCCTGGCCGGTGGGGTCGGTGTCGTCGACGTTGGCCACGAAGAGCACCGGCTTGGCGGTGATCATGCCGAGCGACTTCAGCGCCTTGCGGTCCTCCTCGTCAAGCTGCAGGCTGCGGATCGGGTTGCCGGCGTCCAGGCAGGACTTGCACTTCTGCAGCACGGCCACCTTGGCGATGGCCTCCTTGTCGCCGCTGCGGGCGGTCCGGCCGGCCTTGTCGAGGATGTTCTCGACCACCTGCATGTCGGCCAGCATCAGCTCGGTCTCGATGGTGCCGATGTCGCGGATCGGGTCGACCGAGCCCTCCACGTGGATGATGTCGGCGTTGTCGAAGCACCGGACCACGTGCAGGATGGCGTCCACCTCGCGGATGTGGCTCAGGAACTTGTTGCCGAGGCCCTCGCCCTCGCTGGCGCCGCGGACGATCCCCGCGATGTCGACGAGGCGGATGATGGCCGGGATGACCTTCTGGCTCTGGATGAACGAGTTCAGGGTGGCCAGGCGTCCGTCCGGCACGGAGATCACCCCGACGTTCGGCTCGATGGTGCAGAAGGGGTAGTTGGCCGCCTCGATCCCCGCCGAGGTGAGGGCGTTGAAAAGGGTGCTCTTTCCGACGTTCGGGAGGCCGACGATTCCTGCGTCCATGGGGGGAGGAATGGTACCCTCTCCGCGTGGACGTCCCGCCCCCGCGGGATGCGCGCGGCAGGACGCTGCGCGGCCCCCGGCGGGCTCCCCGCCGAGCACCCAGGCCCCGGTCAGGACGACCATTGGCCCTCGACAGCGACCGCCCATCCCCGCTGCGCGCCACGTCGATGTTCGAGCGACGGATGCTCGTCGTCGGCATCGTGCTGGCGCTTGCGCTCGGCGCGATGTTCACGCGGCTCTTCACGCTTTCCGTGGTGGCCGGCGGCGAGCACCGCGCGCTCGCCGAGAGCCGGCTCGACCGCACGACGCTCCTGCCCACCGTCCGCGGCACCATCACCGACCGCAAGGGGCGCGTTCTCGCGCAGAGCATCCCGAGCTACGACCTGGCGCTCTTCTATCCCGCGATCAACGGCGCGTGGGTCGACGCGCGCGCGGTGGGCGCGGCGCGGCGCGAGGCCGGGCGCGCGGCGTGGAACAAGATGGGGCCCGCCGAGCGCGAGGCCCGCATCCGCGCCAAGCAGCGCGAGCTGCAGGCCGAGCTCGACGCCGTGCTCGCCGCGGCGTCCGCCGCCGCCGAGCTCGCGCGCCCGGAGCTTGCCGCGCGCATGGGCGACGTGCGCACGCAGGTGGAGCGCAAGGCGAACGCCGTGTGGGAGGCGCGGCTGGAGCTCGAGCGCGCCAAGTACGGCGAGGCCGCGGAGGAGCAGTTCGACGCGCGTCCCATCGCCGAGCAGAGCGAGTCGCACGTGATCGCCACGCAGCTTCCCGCCAAGGCGGCGTTCGCGCTGCGCAAGCTGGCGGACGCGCACCCGGGCATCCTCGAGGTGCAGGACAGCACGCGGCGCGTGTACCCGTGGAGCACGGCGAGCATCCAGCTCGACCGCCGCTCGATGCCGCGGCCGCTCCGCGGCGACCCGCTCACGCTCGAGCTCGCGGGCGTGGCGGACCACCTGATCGGCGGCGTGCGCGAGGAGGTGTGGCGCGAGGACCTCGACCGCCGCCCCTTCCGCGCCGTGGGTGCCGACGGCGAGGTGGCGACCGACCTCGGCGGCTACCGGCCCGGCCGCGACATGATCGGGAGCCGCGGCATCGAGCGCACCTACGAGGACCTGCTGCGCGGCACGCGCGGGCGCACGGTGCAGCGGCTCGACACCGGCGACACCACGCGCGCGGAGCCCGCGCGCGGCACCGACATCCAGCTGACGCTCGACATCGCGCTGCAGGCGCACGTGCAGTCGCTCTTCATGCCGCAGGTCGGGCTTGCCATCACGCAGCAGTGGCACCATGGATGGGACGCAAGCGGCGACCCGAAGCCGATCCCGCTCGGCTACCACGTGCCGCTCAACGGCGCGGTGGTGGTGCTCGACGTCGATTCCGCCGAGCTGCTCGCGATGGTGTCCTGGCCCACCATGTCCGCGGGCGAGGCGTTCACCGATGCCGAGCGCACGCAGCGTGCGCCCGCGGTGAACCGCGCGATCGAGTCCGCGCTGCCGCCCGGGTCGATCATCAAGCCCATCGTCTACGTGGGCGCGGTGCGCGGCGGCGTGTTCGGGGCGGACGAGAGGGTCGAGTGCAACGGCCACTACTTCGGCGCCAACGACGCGTTCGGCCGCTGCTGGATCTACCGCAAGCAGTTCAGCTTCGCCACGCACTCGCAGAAGCTCGGCGGCGCGCTCGACGTGGAGCAGGCCATCAGCCGCAGCTGCAACATCTTCTTCTACACGCTCGCCGACCGCATGGGGATCGACGCGCTCACGGCGTGGTACCGCGACTTCGGGCTCGGGCAGCGGCTCGACATCGGCGTGTCCCGGCGCGAGGTGCAGCTTGACGACGCGGGCAACGTGACGGGCGTGCGCATCGCGGGCGAGGCCGCGGGCCACCTGCCGTCCGAGGCCGAGGCCGAGCGCATCCGCCGCAACGGCGACCGCGTGAGCACGGTCATCTCGGGGATCGGGCAGGGGCTCATCACGTGGACCCCGCTGCAGGCGGCGAACGCCTACGCCACGCTCGCGCGCGGCGGGCTGATCCGCGATGCCGACCTCCTGCGCACGCAGGTCTCCGGGCGCGGGCCGCGGCGCACCGGCAACCTGATGCTTGACCCGCACGCGTGCGACCGCGCGCTGGAGGGGCTGCGCCAGGCCGTGGAGGAGACCTACGGCACCGGCCACCACGTGACCTACGAGGACCGTTCCACCGAGAACATCATCAACGCCCCGGGCGTGACCGTGTGGGCCAAGACCGGCACCGCGCAGGCGCCGGCCATCAGGGTCGACGACAACGCCGACGGCACGCCCGACCGCACGGTGACGGGCCTCGAGCACGGCTGGTTCGTGGGCCTCGTGGGCGATGCCGCTCAGGACCGCCCGCGCTATGCCATCGCGGTGGTGCTCGAGCACGGCGGTTCGGGCGGCAAGAGCGCGGGGCCGATCGCAAACCAGGTGATCCGCGCGCTGATCGCCGAGGGCTACCTCGACGGCAACGCCGCGGCGCGGCCGAAGCGCACGGTGCCCACGCCGACGGGCGAGGGATGGGTCGAGCCGACGGGGGGCGCGGGATGACGGTGCTCGTCTCCAACTCGCTGCCGCGCAGCCTGCGCCGCGAACGGGCCACGGACACGCGCGCCTCCAGCCGCGCGTGGATGCACTGGGCGTGGCTGCCGGCTGCCGCGGCGCTCGGGCTGAGCCTGCTGGGCATCGCGGCGATCGGCACCACCGAGCCCGGGCTTGCCAACAGGCAGTTCGGGTTCCTGATGGTCGGGCTGATGATGGCGGGGTTCGTCGGCGCGCAGCACTGGCGCTGGATGCGCCGGTGGGCGTGGTTGCTCTTCGCCGTGAACGTGGCGTGCCTGGCGTTCCTCCTGGTCCCGTTCGTGCCCGATGCGGTGGTCCGGCCGCGCAACGGCGCGCGCCGGTGGATCAACGTGGGGAGCCTCGACTTCCAGCCGAGCGAGCTGGTGAAGCTGACGTGGGTGCTTGCGATGGCCGCGTGGCTGCGCACGACGGCCACGGTGAAGCGCTTCGAGGGCGTGCTGGCCACCATCCTGGTGACCGCGGTGCCGATGGCGCTCATCCTGCTGCAGCCTGACCTCGACAGCGCGGTGCTCTTCGGGCCGACGCTCCTCGTGATGCTCCTTGCCGCGGGGGCGCGGCTCAGGCACCTGGCCATCGTGGCGTGCATCGCGCTGGTCCTGGCGCCGTGCAGCTACCCGTTCCTGCAGAAGCACCAGCGCGACCGCATCGACGCGCTCTTCGCGCAGGTGATGGGCGACACGCGCGTCAACGACGGCATCGGCTTCCAGGCGAATCGTGCGGTGACGCTCGCGGCCGCGGGCGGCGTGGCGGGCGCGGGCAAGGAGGAGGCCGGCACGCTCATCCACTACAACCGACTGCCGGAGGAGCACACCGACATGATCTTCGCCGTGATCGCGTGCCGCTGGGGCATGCTGGGCGCGGTGGCGGTGTGGGTGCTCGGGGCGGCCTACGCGTTCGGCGCGTTCATGGTGGGGCTGCGCGCGGGCACCATGTTCGGGCGGCTGGTGGCCGTGGGCATCGGGTCCATGGTGTTCCTGCAGCTCCTGGTGAACACGGGCATGACCATCGGGCTGCTGCCGGTCACGGGGATGACGCTTCCGTTCGTGAGCTACGGCGGCTCCAGCCTGGTGGCGCTCTGGATCACCACCGCGGTGCTGTTCTCGATCGCAAGCCGCCGCGTTCGCGGATTCGACCTCGACGCGTAGAGTTGCCGTCCGATGACCGCCGTGCTCCCCATTCCTGCCGCCGTGACCGAGGCCCTTGCGGGGATCGGCGTCGAGCTCGATTCCGGCGATGCCGACCGCCTGCGCGGGTACCTCGAGGCGCTGCGGGCGGCGAACGAGCGGTTCAACCTCACCGCGGTGACCGACCCCGCCGACATGTGGGTGCGCCACGTGCAGGACAGCCTGACGCTGGTGCCGTTCCTGGCAAGCGCGGAGGCCAAGCGGGTGATCGACGTGGGGTCGGGCGGCGGGCTGCCCGGGCTGCCGCTTGCCATCGCCATGCCGGACGTGCGCTTCACGCTGCTCGAGGCCACGGGCAAGAAGGCTGCGTTCCTCGAGGAGACGATCGCGGCGCTCGGCATCGCCAACGCGCGCGTCATCAACGAGCGCGCCGAGACGGCCGGGCAGGACCACCACCAGCACCGCGCGCACTACGACGCCGTGGTGGCGCGGGCGGTGGCGCGGCTCAACACGCTTGCCGAGCTGACCGTGCCGTTCGTGCGGGAGGGCGGCTCGGTGCTCCTCATCAAGGGCGGCCAGGCCGCGGACGAGGTGGCCGAGGCCAAGCAGGCGCTGTACCGCCTGCACTCGCAGGTGGTCGACCTGCACCGCACCGCCACGGGAACGGTGGTGGTCATCGAGAAGACGCGTGCCACGCCGCGCAGCTACCCCCGCACGCCGGGCGAGCCGAAGCGAAAGCCGCTGGCATGACCCTCAGCACGGACGTCCTCCTCTCGGACACCGGGGCCATCGCGCGGCGGCTCACGGGGTTCGAGGTTCGTCCGCAGCAGGTGCTGATGGCGGGTGCCGTCGAGCGCGCGTTCGAGGAGCGGCAGCGGCTCTTCGTCGAGGCGGGCACCGGCGTCGGCAAGAGCTTCGCGTACCTGATCCCGGCGATCCGCCGCATCGTCGAGCGCGGCGAGCGCGTGGTGGTGGCCACCAACACCATCAGCCTGCAGGAGCAGCTGATCGAGAAGGACATCCCGCTCCTCAACGCGGTCATCCCCGAGGAGTTCAGCGCGGTGCTCGTCAAGGGCCGAGGCAACTACGTCAGCCTGCGCCGCCTGAAGCTGGCGAGCGAGCGCGAGGCGCGCCTCTTCAGCCACGACGACGATCGCGGCGACCTGCATCGGCTGGAGAGCTGGGCCTACCACACCACGGACGGTTCGCTCGCCACGCTGCCGCAGCTGCCGCGCCCCGAGGTCTGGGACCACGTGCAGAGCGACGCGCACAACTGCATGGGCCGGCGCTGCCCGACGTTCGACAAGTGCTTCTTCCAGGCTGCGCGGCGGCGGATGGAGAACGGCCAGCTCCTCATCACAAACCACGCGCTCTTCTTCGCCGACCTGGCGATGCGCGCGCGCGGCGGCACGCAGGGCGGGGTGCTGCCCAGCTACCACCACGTGATCCTGGACGAGGCGCACGAGATCGAGGACGTGGCCGCGGAGAACTTCGGCATCCGGCTCTCGGAGAGCGGCGTGCGCCACCTGCTGCGGACGCTCTACCAGACCGGCACGGGCCGCGGCTACCTGAGCGCCATGCGCAGCGACGACGGGGCCGACGGCGCCATCGAGGAGTGCATCCGCTCGGTGCGCACCTGCGAGAGCGCGGCCGACCGTCAGTTCGACGCGCTCTGGCGCTGGCACGACGCAAACGGCGGCGGGTCGGGCCGCATGCGCGAGTCGGGCGCGGTGCGCGACGACCTGAGCGCGCCGATGCTGAACCTCGCCGCGGCGCTGCGGCTCCTGCGCGACCGGGTCACGTCCGAGGCGGACCAGTTCGAGCTCAACTCGTACGCGGCGCGCGCGGAGGGCCATGCCAACGCGGCGCGCGACCTCCTGGCGCAGGCGCTCGCCGGCTGCGTGTACTGGGTGGAGACGGGCAAGAAGCGCCGCGGCAACGAGCGGCCGAACGTGACGGTGGTGTGCGCGGCCGTGGACGTCGGGCCGATCCTGCGCGAGCACCTGTTCGCGCAGGAGAAGGGCGTGGTCCTGACGAGCGCCACGCTCGCCACGGGGCAGGGCGACTTCCGCCACGCGGCGGTCCGCCTCGGCTGCGACGACCCGCAGACGATGCAGCTCGGCAGCCCGTTCGACTACGCACGGCTCGTCACCTTCATCGTCGACCGCACGATGCCCGAGCCCGACCACCCCGACTACGAGGACGAGCTCGCGGCGCGCGTGCAGCGGCACGTGGAGGAGACCGACGGCGGCGCGTTCGTGCTGTTCACGAGCTTCCGCACGCTCGACGCGGTGGCCGAGCGCATCGTCGACCGGCTCGTCGACCGCGGGCACCCGCTCCACATCCAGGGGACGGGCGTGCCGCGCAACACGCTGCTGGAGCGGTTCCGCGCAGACGAGCGCAGCGTGCTGTTCGGGGTGTCGAGCTTCTGGCAGGGCGTGGACGTGCGCGGGCGCGCGCTGCGCAACGTGATCATCACGCGGCTTCCGTTCGAGGTGCCGGACCGGCCCATCGTGCAGGCGCGGCACGAGCTGATCGAGGCCCGCGGGGGGCGGCCCTTCTTCGAGGACTCCCTGCCGCGCGCGGTGCTGCGCTTCAAGCAGGGCTTCGGGCGGCTGGTGCGCAGCAGCACCGACGAAGGCCGCGTGGTCGTCCTCGACCCGCGCATCGTCACCAAGCGCTACGGCCGGCTGTTCCTCGACGCGCTGCCCGACGGCGTGGTCGCGCAGGTCGAGCACTAGATTCGCCCGTGGTTAGTTTGGCACCATTTGCTTTCCCCAGGGAGGTCGCGGATCTCCAGGTCGAGGAACTGGTGCCAAACTAGCCAGGGGCGGATTTGCCGAGCATCACGACGGACCGCCGCACGCCGTCCATGTTGCATGCGTCCGGCAGGCGGCCCCACTCGACGAAGCCGCGCGACACGAAGAGCCGAACGCTCGCCTCGTTGTGCGCGAAGCACAGCGCCACGATGCGATCGATGCCGCACTCCGGCGCGCGCGCAAGGAGCGCATCGAGCATCGCGCGCCCGATGCCGCGGCCCATGCGCGCCGGGTCCACGTAGACGCTCACCTCCGCCGTGGGCGCGTACCCCGCGCGCGGCTTGAAGTCGGTGAACGCACCCCATGCCACCGTGCGGCCCGCGACCTCCGCCACCATCACCGGGCGCCGCGCATGATCGCGGTCGTTCCACCACGCCTCCCGCGCGGCCATCTGCTGCGGCACCAGGTCCGCCGTGGCGGACCGCAGCGGCACCGCCGCGTTGTAGATGGCAAGGATGTCCTGCAGGTCGTCGCGCCGCGCGGGGCGAACGGCGATGGAAGGGTCGGCCATGGCGGCAACACCGTACCATTCCCCGTCCTCCCGGCATGTCCTCGCCAACCGCCGTCCTCCCGCGCCGCACCTTCGCGATCATCTCGCACCCGGACGCCGGCAAGACCACGCTGACCGAGAAGCTCCTCCTCTACGGCGGCGCGCTCGACCTCGCCGGGACGGTCACCGCCCGCAAGAACCAGCGCTCGACCACCAGCGACTGGATGGAGCTCGAGCGCCAGCGCGGCATCTCCATCTCCAGCACGGTGCTGCAGTTCGACTACTCGAACTTCCGCATCAACCTGCTGGACACGCCCGGCCACAACGACTTCAGCGAGGACACCTACCGCGTGCTCACGGCGGTCGACGCCGCCATCATGGTGATCGACGCGGGCAAGGGCATCGAGGCACAGACGCGGAAGCTCTTCGACGTCTGCCGCCGCCGCGGCGTGCCCATCTTCACGTTCATGAACAAGTGCGACCGGCCCACGCGCGAGCCGCTCGACCTGATCGACGAGCTCGAGCGCGTCCTCGGCATCGCGCCGTTCCCGGTGAACTGGCCGCTCGGCGACGGCCCGAAGTTCCGCGGCGTCTACGACCGGCTGGCGAAGCGGGTGCACCTCTTCGAGCGCACGCGCATGAACGCGTTCGTCGCGCCGGTGTCCGTGCTCGGCATGGACGACCCGGCCGTGGCCGCGCAGGTGGACCCCGAGGTCTATGCCAAGGGCCGCGACGAGATCGAGCTCCTCGGCGGGCTCGGCGACAGCTTCGACCCCGCGCGCGTGCACGCGGGCGAGCTGACCCCCGTCTACTTCGGCAGCGCGATGAACAACTTCGGCGTGCAGCTGCTCCTCGACGGCTTCCTCGCCAACTCGCTCGGCCCGGGCTTGCGACGATCCGGCGACCGCATGATCGAGCCCTCGAACCCCGCGTTCAGCGGCTTCGTCTTCAAGATCCAGGCCAACATGGACCCGCGCCACCGCGACCGCATCGCCTTCGTACGCGTGGTAAGCGTCACCTTCGAGCGCGAGATGACCGTCACCCACGTGCAGGGCGACCGCAAGATCAAGCTGAACAACGCGCAGCGCCTCTTCGGCCGCGACCGCGAGACGGTGGAGGACGGCTACCCGGGCGACGTGGTCGGTCTGGTGGGCCACGACGCGCTGGGGATCGGCGACACGCTCTCGACCGACCGCACGATCCGGTTCAACGAGATGCCGACCTTCGTGCCCGAGGTCTTCAGCTACATCCACAACCCAAGCCCCGGCAACTCGAAGAAGTACACGCTCGGCGTGAAGCAGCTGCTGCAGGAGGGCGTGGTGCGCGAGTTCACCTTGCTCACCGGTCCCGACGGCATCATCCGCCGGCCGATCCTGGCGGCGGTGGGCCCGCTGCAGTTCGAGGTGCTGCAGGCGCGCCTGCAGAGCGAGTACAGCGCCGAGTGCCGCATCGAGCCGACCCGCTGGAAGGTGGCCCGCTGGTGGCGCAAGGAAGGCGCTCCCGCCGACTGGAAGCCCGAGGTGCTGAGCGACGCCACCCTCTGCGAGGATCACGAGGGCAGGGCGATGATCCTGTTCCCGGACGAGTGGCCCATGCGCTACTTCCAGCAGAAGAACCAAGGCGTGGAGTTGTCGACCGTGCCGTTCACGGGCAGGTGACCTGTCGGCGCCCGCCCGCTGCCCGCCGCCCGCTGCCCGCCCCCCCACGCGCCCGCCGCCCGCCCCCCCACGCGCCCGCCCGCTACGCCGCCGCGCGCCGCATGAAGCGGCGGAGCTTGCGCACCCGCTCTGGGTCCATCGCGTGCTCGAGCATTCCCTCGAGCGTGCGCGCGAGCTCGCCTTCCGTGATCGGTCCCGGGCCCGCCGCGGCCGCAGCGCATGCAACGCCCGTGCCGCGCAGCAGTGCCACGCTGCTTGCCGCCTGCAGCGACCGCACCTTGAAGGTGACCGCGAAGCGCGCAAGCTCCGCGAGCGCCGCCGGGACGATGCCGACCCCCGCACGCCGGAACGCGCGCCCGAGCCGTGCGGCCTCGGTGTGCGCGTTGCGCTGCGTGAAGAACTGCAGCTGCACCCAGCGGTGCAGGGCGGAGTCGCTCGGCACGTGCGTGCGCGAGGTCAGGATCACCGTGAAGTCGCCGTAGGCCCTGGCGGGCTTGCCGCGCGCGGGGCGCTTCCACTTCTCGCCTTCAATCTGCCGCATCAGGTCGCGCATGGTGGTGTCGCGCACCGATTCCCGGCCATCCACCGCGCGGGCAAGGTCGGCGAGCGCGTTCGGCGTGACGGTGTCGATCCCGCTCACGAGCAGCACCGCGCCGTCGGGAATGCCCTTGAGGGCCGCGTGCAGCGCGTCAGACCCGTTGATGTGCAGCATCTCCAGCGCATGGAACGGCGCGGCCATGTCGGCGGCGATCGCCTGCGCGATCAGGCGCTTGGAGCTGTCCGCCGGGCCCACGAGCAGCGTGTGCGGGAACCGCATGCGCGCCGCGAGGCAGTGCTCGACCACCGCGGACGCCGTCTGCGCCAGCGCCGGGCACTCCGCGAGGTGCGTCAGCGTGTTGGCCGCGAAGTCCTCGTGCGTCAGCATGCGCCCGGGGAGGGCGGCAGCGGCAACGGCCGTGGCCTGGCCCCCGGCGTCACCGGCAGCAGGGGCGGGCTCGGTCGCGGGAACCTCGCCGCGTGCGGCCGCGCCCGCCGCCGGCGTGCCCGGCGCCGTGGCCTTCTTGGTGCGTCGCGTGCGCTTGCCGGCCCCGTCGGGGCGGCGATCTTCGGGCTGGCCGAAGCCTGGGAACAGTCCGGACTCGTCCATGAGTCGCTCCTTGCAATGTGCTGCGTCGTGCGTGCGGCGGCGCGTCCTGCGTCCAACGTCCTGCGTGCCGTGAGCGCGCGAGAATAGGACCGCCCTCGGCGCGATCAAGCGGAATCCGCATGGAAGCGCAGATTCCGGAACGCCCCGCCGAGCACCCCAACTAATGGGGCTCGCGGGTCGCCCGAACCACAACGCGGCCCTTCTCGTCCACGTCGATCCGCGGGGCCGGCCGCACGGGCAGGGTGAGCGCGTAGCGGACGTACCGCCGCTCGCCGGTGCGGAGCAGCGCGCCTGCCTCCGCGAGCTCCGAAAGGTCGCGCGTGGCGGTCGCCGGGCTTGCGCGCGTGAGCGCCACGTACTTGCCAGCCGTCATGCCGCCCTCGAAGCCCGCGGTGCCGGGTTCCATCATGCGAAGCAGCGCCTTCTCCTGCCGCACGTTGAGCTGCTGCCCGAGCCGAGCGAGGAGTCGCGCCTTGGCAAGCACGAACTCCACCTCGGCCGCGGCGCGTGCCTGTGCCTGCAGCACCGCGCCCGCGAACCACCGTAGCCACGCGGTTGCCTCCATCCCGCGGCTTGCTGCCGCAAGTGCGGCGTAGTACTCGGCGCGGCGGGCCAGGATCACCGGCGATATCGCGGTGAGGGACGGATGCTCCATCGACTGCGCCAGCGCCTTCTCGCTGATCGCGCGGCCAAGGCGGCCGTTGCCGTCGGCGAATGGATGCACGCTCTCGAACCACAAGTGCGCGAGGCCCGCACGCGCCAGCGGCCCCAGCCGCGCGTTCCCTGCCGGGGCGCGTCCCCCGTTGAACCACGCGAGAAACCGGGCCATTTCCGCCGGAACGCGCGTCGAAGGCGGTGCCTCGAAATGCACGGTCGGCCGGTCGAGCCGTCCGCTCACCACCTGCATGGGTTCGCGCCGCGTTCGCCAGCGCCCGACGTCGGGAAGGTCCTTGCGCCCACGCATGACCAGCGCATGCCAGCGGCACAGGGTTGTCTCGTCGAGCTCAAGCGCAAACGTTCGGCATACGTCCACCAGCAGCTCGGACACGCCGCGCTCGGCATCGCCGGCCTTCGGATCGGGCACTCCCAGGCTCAGCGCTCGTCGCACTGACGACTGCACGCTGGCGCGGTCGAGCACCTCACCCTCGATGGTGGACGTGGTGATGGCCTCGTCCACCACGCGCTCGACCATGACGCGCTCCTCCTCGCCCGGCTCCACCCGGCGCACGCGTGCGAGCAGCGCACCGCACCCGGCCGCGAACCGCTCCTCCGCGGCATCGAGCACCGCGGCATCGAACCGCAGCCGCGGCCACTCCGCCCGTTGCCAGTTCCAGCGCTCCATGGCGCTTCAGTCTATCGATCAAAATGAGCGATGCAACGAGTTTCTATCGATCACGCGACGTCCCTCGCCACCCGAAACCCCGCGTTCTGACGCCGGTACTCAGGAATGCGCACCAACCGAGAGGCGCACCGGCAGCTGTGCGCGTGGTTTCCCCACGATCCGCCGCGCAGCACCGTCTGCACGCGCACGTCGCCGTTCATCACGACCCGAGAAGGGTGCGCCGAGCACCACTCCCAGACATTGCCGAGCATCTCGTGGAAGCCCCAGCGGTTCGGCGGCAGGCTGCCGGCCGGCACCGGCATGCGCCGGTTCGGGCCGGGGGCGCCGCCGGGGTAGGGGTGGACTCCGTTGTAGTTCACCGCATGCGCATCAAGCTGGTCCGCGTGGCTGAAGGGCGTCTCGGACCCGGCCCGGCATGCGTACTCCCACTCGGACTCGCGCGGAAACCGGAACCCCGGGCCCATCGACCGCAGGAACTCGATGCAGTCCCAGGCCGAGACGTTGTCGACCGGCAGCGCCGCGCCCTGGTGCACGCTCGGGTTGGTGCCGGTCACCCGCTCCCATTGCGACTGCGTGACGGGCGCCTCGCCCAGGTAGAACGGCCGGCCGAGCACTTCCGTCGCGATCTCGTCGCCGTCCTGGTGGCCGTACTCGAGCGCCGTGGATCCGATGATCACGGTGGCCCGCGGGCAGAGCAGGAACACCATGCCGGTGGCCTTGTCCTGCACGCGCCAGGGCAACCCCGTTGCCGCAACGGCCTTCAGGTGCGACAGTTGCATCGGCCCCTCGCGCGGCGGTTGCGCCGCGAGGACGGTTAACTCCCAGGCTCCGGAAGGGGCGGGTGGCATGGGTGCGGGGTGCAGCACTGACTACGCAGGGGCATCGGCCGGGGATGCATCCACCATCCGGCGGGCGGCATCCGCAATCATCGCCCGTGTCGCGGCTCGGACCCTGCCGATGACTGACGAGCGCCAGCGCAGCGTCGCGACATGGAGCTCGGCCATGCGGATGCACTCCTCCGCCTCGCACTCCCCTCGAACCTCGGTCAGTCTGGACTCCTTGTCAGCGGCGCGCTTCCAGCGATCGAGGATCTCCTCGGCCGTCGGGAGCGCCGACGCGAGGTCGCGGCGTTCGCACGACTCCGCTGTTGCGATGGGGTCGACAATGCCCGAAAGCACCGTGGTGCATCCGAGCAACTCCTCCATCTGCGCGAAGTCTGCCCTTTGGGGCCCGCAGTGCGGCCCGATCAGGCCCGTGATCTTCGAGTACCACGTGTGCTCGAGCCGAGCAGGCGTGACCATGACAAGCACCGATGCCTCGCGCAGATTGCGTGCTCGTGCCGACCGCAGCCACTCGATGCCGTCCCTCGTTGCTCCAAACTCCACAGCCCGCTCGATGGGCACCTGTCGAAGTCGCTCGGCGACGGCCCTCGCCTGAATCGCCGTGGCGAGCCGGTTGGACCATCGGCGGGCAATGTCGTCGGTGTATCGCACCGTGAAGGCGTTGCTCTCGGCCGGGACCTTCGCACTGGCCAGGCGCTTGCGCGCGCCAGACCGGTCGGCCGCCTGTTCCGCGTCCAACTGGCGCTCGACCTCGTCATAGCTGCTCTTCGCCTCGTCTGCGACCCGTCGAGCCGCGCGCTCCGAAGCTGATCCCCGAAAGAGCCGCTGGAATGTCGAGCCGCGCAGCGGTGTCCACTCGTGTCGCGACAGCCTTGCCTCGCTGGGTTCGGGAACATCGTCAAGCAGCCTGTGGACCAGCTCGATGACTGAGTCTTGTTGTGCCATGGGGGCCTCCGGATCTCCGCGAAGTCTATCGATCCACGGATGCCCGAACGGCCTGCTCCGGCGCCGCGTCCCAGCCCATGGACCCAGCCCGTGGACTCAGCCCGCCGCCTTCGCCCACCGCTCCCGCAGCGCAGCGGCCGTCGTCCCCGGGTCGCGTGCGCTCCAGCGGTCGCCGTCGCGCGAGGCGGCGCCGAGGCGCTCGAGCTTGGCCAGCGCGTCGTCCACCTCGAAGTCGCATGCCTTCCCCAGGTGGCCGGCCAGCCAGCGTTCGATGCGTTCGTCGAGTTCCTGCTCGGTGGCCGGGCCGGACTTCACCAGGAACGCCCACGCGAGCAGGGCTTCCTTGGCCTCCTCCTCGAAGGCCTCGTCGACCACGCGCAGGAAGGCGCCGGACTCGCTGTCGAGCGTCTGGAAGTAGAGCGTCTGCGAGTGCGCGTTGGCGTACTCCAGCCGGCGCTTCTGGTACTTGGTCCACGCGCCCATGGTGATGCCGAGGAGCGTGAACGAGCCCGCCGCCACCAGCCCCCAGCCGCCCGCGGCCACCGGGTGCTCCTGCTGCAGGCCGAGCCAGAACTTCACCAGCCCGATGATGGCCGTCAGCGAAAGGAGCACCTTGGACGCGGCCATGATGACGCTCACCGCCGCCGGCACGAACACCGTGGCCTGGTCGATGCGCCGCATGCGAAGCCGCGTGTTCGGGAGCAGCATCTCCAGGTCCGGCACCGGGATGCCGCGGAACAGCTTGAGCATCAGCGGGGCGGGGCGCAGCTGCGCGCCGCCGTGGCCCTTGAGCTTCGCCTTGTCCAGTTCCGCCGGGTTCATGCAGCTGAACACGAACACCCGCTCGAGCACGTCGAACTCCACCGGTCGCTTGACGAGCCCGAACAGCCTGCGGAGCACCTCGCGCCGCCGCTCCTTGCCGCGGGCGTACATGTGCAGCGCGCGGAACGCGGCCATGTTCACCTCGATGCGCACGGCCGAGAGCGCCTGCGACTCGAACGCCTCGCGCAGCTCCGCGTCCGCGATCTGCCGGTAGTTGGCGCGCTCGAGCAGTTCCTGCAGCGCGGCCACGAACCGTCCGTACTCGGGCGAGGCCGGATCGCCGCCTGCCGCGACGGTGGCATTGTGCAGGCTCTTCAGCGTGTCCCCGCGGACGCAGGCTTCCAGCCGCAGGAGCGCAACCAGCAGCCCGCCCGCCGCGGCAACCGGCGTTGCCTCGCCCGCGAGCCCGTCCTTCGCAAGCCACCCGCGCACGCGCTCGAGCGACGCGGGGATGGAGTGGTCGGAGGGCGGGAGAGCGGCCATGGAGGGCGGGAATCGTAGCGGTTTGCTCGGGTCCCTCGTGGGCGCTTGCTCCGGCGGCATCAGCCCCTCGCGAGGGACTTCGGAAGCACGAGCACGTGCTCGGCGCGAGCCGCCTTGCGCAAACTGGCATCGAGTGTCACGAGCGGCTTCGCCTGGCGCACGCTCAGTTCGAGGTACGAGGCGTCATAGGTCGACAGGTCGTGAGCTGCGGCGAGGCTCGCGACGCGAAGCACCCGATCGCCCGAACTCTGGATATCGAAGGCCCATGGGTAGCCCAGGAACATCCGGACGCAGCGCTCCGTGTCGCCGTGATCAAGCCGCTGTCGAACCACGGCAGCCCGGAGGCCGTTGGTGACCTCGTAGGGCAGGAGCGCCGGCGCGACAAGGGAGTCGCACTCCTCGATTGCTCGGAACACGACGCGCCCGTCCGGCTCTCGCAGCAGGATCGCGAGTATCGCGGAGGAGTCCACGATCATCACGGTCGGCCTCGCTTCGACTCCTCCAGGATCTTCCGGAACTCAGCGCGAGTGACACCGGGGCCACGGTCAAGCCACTTCCGTGATGCCTCGCGCCAGTCCTCGTCCTCCGGCGGCTTCGTGATCTCGTCGTACCGGGCGGCGCCCATGATGATCGCGATGCGCTGGCCGCGCCGGAGCACGACGACCTCGTCGCCATGCTCCGCGAGCCGGAGCAACTCTGAGAGCTTCGTCTTCGCCTCGAAGGAGCCGACTTGGTGGACCATACAACTAGTTTAGTCAACCAGTTTGGAAAGTCAACGGGATTCGCGCACGTCGCCGGTTGGCATCGTGCCCATCGTTCCAGCGCCCCTCACCTCCCCGGCGCGTCCCCCGCCATGCCGGGCACCGCGACCGTCCCGTCCGCGAACGTGCCGGCCGACAGGCGCACGCGGCGCTGGGCGTCGGCGAACGCCAGCACCGCGTCGCCGCCGTTGGAGCGCATCGCGATGCGCGTGGCGCCGGCCTCGTCGAGCACCGTGATGGCGGCCACCGGGCGAGCGCCGGGCGCTTCGGCCGCGGCGTTGCCGGTGGTTCCGACGGTGATCCGGGGGCGGCCGGCCGTGTCGACGCACGCGAGGTGCGCCTCGCCGCCCGCGCCCGTTCCGAGCGCCAGGCGGGTCTGGCCCGAGGGGTCCGCGAGCATCATGCCCGCGGATCCGTCGGCGCGCGCGGCCACCATAACGCGGCGCACTTGCCCGCTGTCGAGCCACTCGAGCATCGCTTCCCCGGAAGGGCTCACCGATGCCACGATGCGCGGCGTTCCGCTCGCGCCCATGATGACGAGTCGCTCGCAGCGGACGGTGCCGTCCGGCGAGAGCATGCCTTCGAGCCGCGCGATCCGTGCGGCGAGCCCTGGGTCGAGTTGCGCCTGGTCCTTGTGTTCCACGAAGTCCCCGAGAAGCGGTGCGATCCGCGGCCCTGCCGCACGCCCCCGGCGGACCGGTTGCGGCACCCGGCACGAGCTGGGTGCGCGGGAACTATCGCCGAGGGCGGGGAAGCATGAACTTCACCGCGCGGGGCGGTTGGCGGAATTCGTGGCGGCCGGGCCCGCCCCAATCGGCCCCATGCCGATTCGCCCTCGCGCCATTCCCACGCCGATAGTCCTTCGGTGACCGTCCGCATGGACCGCCGATGTGCCCTCCGAGCGTCCCTCGCGGCGGTGGCGTTCCCGACCATCCTGCTTCGTCCGCGGGTCGCCGCCGCGTGCATCGCGCCCGAGCGCGGCGTGCGCGGTCCAGCCGCGGCACCATCCGCCTCACCCACATCCGCGCTCGCCGCCTCGCTCGCGCGCGCCGTGGCATGCCCGGTCTCCGGGCCCGGATCCCCTGCCTTCGACGCCTTGCGCACGAGTTGGAACGGATGCTGGCAGTCGCAGCCCGTTGCCATCGCGCACCCGCGCACTGCGGCGGATGTCGCCGCCATCGTCCGCTGGTCGCGCGCCGAGGGCGTCGCGCTGCGCATCCGATCGGGCGGCCACAGCTTCATCGGCGACTCGCTGTGCGACGGCGTCATCGTCGACATGTCCGCGCTCTCGGCCACTGCGCCCGGGACGGCCGAGGGCACGGTGCGCATCGGCGGCGGGGCGCTGCTTGGCGATGTCGCACGCGCGCTCTATCACCGCCACGGACGCAGCACCTGCACGCTTGGAACCTGCGACTCGGTGGGGCTCGGCGGGCTGCTCCTCGGCGGCGGCTTCAACGGCATGTCGCGCGTGCACGGGCTGACGATCGACGCGCTGCGCTCGGCGGAGGTGGTGCTTGCCGATGGCCGCGTCGTGACCACCGACGAAGGCACCATGCCCGAGCTGTTCTGGGCGCTGCGCGGCGGTGGTGCATCCTTCGGTGCGGTGACGGAGGTGACGCTCCAGGCGCGACCGTGGCGCGCAACGCACACTGCCGCGCAGCATTGGCCGTGGGCGTGGGCCGCCGAGGTGTTCCTTGCGTGGTCGGCCTTCATCGATTCGCTGCCGGCGGATGCGTCGAGCAGCCTCGTGTGGAGCACCTCGGGCACCCCGCGAAGTTCGAGCATCCGCACGCTCGTGCGGAGCGAGCGCGGCCCCGATCACGCGGTGAAGCTCGCCGCCGCGCTGGAGCGTTCCGTCGGTACCGCGCCCGCGCGCACCGCGCGCTCCCAGGCCACGCCGCCCTCCGATGCTGCCACGCCCCGGGTTGCGCGCCCGCGCTCGGCGAACTCCTCGGTGTTCGCGACGCTTCCCGCGACCAAAGC
Source organism: Planctomycetota bacterium (assembly GCA_016873255.1). Classification (GTDB taxonomy): domain Bacteria; phylum Planctomycetota; class Phycisphaerae; order Phycisphaerales; family SM1A02; genus UBA966. Next base: position 1,177 of record VGXR01000001.1, on the reverse strand, counting down.
GGTGGCCGCGCGCATCGCCGCGGCCCTCGGCGACCGCCTGAGCTCGCGCGCTGACTTCGGCGGGAGCACCTGCATGCTCATCTGCAATGCGTTCGGCGGCGCGGTGGCCAAGGCATCTCCGGGCGCAACCGCATTCGCGCACCGCGGTGCCCGGTTCCTTGCCGAGTTCGCCGCGGAGTGGCCGGCGGAGCGCGCGGACCCCGGCGTCGATGCCGCCAATCGCGCATGGGTCCGCGGACTCTCCGATGCCGTGCGCCCGGCAATGGGGCAGGGCAGCTACCTCAACTACGCCGACGCCGGCATGGCCGACTGGCGCCGCGCGTACTGGGGCACCAACCTCGCACGGCTCGAGGCGGTCAAGGCGGCTGTCGATCCGGGACGAGTGTTCGGGGGGAAGCAGGTGGTGTGAGTTTCCCAGTGGTACACCCCCCACATGGACCGGGCCACTCCCATACTCCTCCTCGCCGCGAGCATCGTCCCCGTTGCGCTGATCTTCCTGTGGCTCTACTTCCGCGACCGGTTGCGCGAACCCGCTGGCGTGGTGCTCCTGACCCTCTTCTTCGGCGTGCTGATCGCGGCGCCGGCGATGGCGCTGGAGATCGGCATGATGAAGCTCGGCGTCATGCTGGGTCTGACGCTGCAATCGGGCACGGAGACGCTCCTGCATGCGGGCTTCAATGCGTTCGCGGTGGCTGCGCTGGTGGAGGAGGCGCTGAAGTTCGGGGTGCTCTGGTTCTATGCCGCCCGGCGCGACGCGTTCGACGAGCCGATGGACGGGATCGTGTACGGCTCGGCCGCGGGGCTTGGGTTCGCGGGCATCGAGAACGTGCTCTACGTGATGAGCAACTGGATGGGCGACGACGGCTCCGTGGGCAAGTCGCTGACTGTGGCCACCATGCGCGCGCTCACGGCAGTGCCCATGCATGCGGCCTTCGGCGTGGTGATGGGGGCCTGCATCGGCGTGGCGCGCTTCACGCCGCAGCGCCGCTTCCTGTGGATCGCGCTGGGGCTTGCCGGCGCCATCGGCCTGCACGGCTTCTACAACTTCACACTGATGTCGATGAACGCGATGGACGCCCAGGACAGCGGCATGGGCGTGGGCCTGTCGTTCCTGGGGACGGCCGCCGCGCTGGCGGCGAGCGTCATGGTCTCGGTGCTTGCACTTGCGCGCCTGCGC